>CAZOLR010000005.1:54471-66831 GCA_964580905.1 uncultured Hyphomicrobiales bacterium
TGAATGATCAGAAGGCGGGGAGACGGGTCTTCGGAGGAAACGGCTTCGGACCGGCTCGTCGCCAGCCTTTCCCTGATGCGGTTCAGGTAAGAAGGGAAGAAAAAGCGCTTTTTGACGGAATCCCCGGCACGCACCAGACGTCTTGAAAGCCAGTGCCGGACCGTATCATTCGTCCAGTTCTCAAGGTTTGTGTATCCAATGGTGGAGGTGCGGCCGTCTTCAGCAAAAAGACTGGGGAGGAGATGCAGGATATGGCAGTCGTGATACCACCAGTGATGGATCAGGAAATCAACTTCAAAGGCAAAGCGGCGGGGATGCGTAATGAATTTGCGGGCAGCATCACGTGTGATGAAATAGCTTTCAGCCCCGAAATCATTGTGCCGCAGAACATAGAGGCCCGCCCCGTCGTTCAGATCCTTTACCTTAAATCGTCTGAGTTTTTTGCGGCGGTTTGAGAGAATGACCACATCAAGCCGGTCGGCCATCTCAACAAGACTTTTGATATGCGTTAAAACATCCGGCGTAAGTGGTTCTGCGTCATCTTCAAAAATCAGGGCATAAGGGGCATCGCTGGCAAGGAGCGCGTCCCATGCCCTGAAATGGCTCAGCGCGCAACCGATGGCATTTTCCTGCATCACATGTGCGGAAAGATACTGACGCCCGGAATGCACAAATGGCGCTTTTTCATCTTCGCTCAGCGCCGATCCCCGGACCGCATCGATGAAGACAGGGTTGAGACCTATTGACTTAAACCGTTTGACCAAAAACTTCCGACGTTCAATATTTTCCTTAAAACAAATAACGTAGGCTTCAATTTTCATAGAGCGTATCATCCGTTTCAGGAACACATGGATTGAAATATCTGTCTTGGTTCTGTTTTTTTATCGCATACGCCTGAGGGCGGCAATTCTTTTCAAGCCCGGGGAAATTCGTGCTAGGTTTGCGTAAGACAAATAGCAGGTGCAGATTGATGATGGTCCACTTGATTTTTCTTGTGGCGTCCTCTTTTGCGGGCTTTTGATACGGTAGGGTTACTGATGGCGTCATGGTTGAAAAGCCCCGGAGGCATCCGGACAACATCCCGCCTCGGCGGCATGATGCTGGGCATGTTGCTCCGGACCATCCGCTGGCAGGAGATGGATGAAGGCGGGCTTGCCTTTCTTGAAGCCTCGGAAGAGGCGGCGATCATCGTCAACTGGCATTGCCGTCTTCTCGCCATTCCGTCCATGCTCGGGCGCCGTTTTCCCACGGCCTATATCATTTCCCCCTCAAATGACGGCCAGCTGATCTCCGGCACGGTTTCGGGCCTGGGGATAGAGACGATCTGGGGTTCACGCAGCAAGGGGGCTATCACCGGATACCGTGAGATGCGGCGGCGGCTTGGCTCTGGCAAACATGTCGGCATCACCCCGGACGGGCCTCGCGGCCCCGCACGTCATGCCGCTGCCGGTGCCATTACGCTTGCCCAAGCAAGCGGAGCCCCGATTATCCCTGTTGCCTGGTCCACCCGCCGGATGCCGCGGCTCGACACATGGGACAGGCTGGCCATCCCGGGGATTTTCAGCACAGGCATCCGATGCTGGGGGGCGCCTTATCGTCTGCCGAACGATGCGTCCGCTGACGCGCTGGAAGACGCACGGCTTGACCTTGAAGACCGGCTCAACGCGATCACAGCCAGGGCCGATCACTGGGCCGGACATCCGGCGGATGATGCGGAACATCGTTATGGTATCAGCAAGGAAAAACGGGGATGAACCTGCTGACCCTCAACACCTACCGGTTTCTGATAACACTGATAAGGCCGTTTTTACACGTTTATCTGAGATTGCGTGCGCTCAGGGGCAAGGAAGACACCAGCCGGCTGGAAGAACGTTTCGGCAAAGCATCAAAGCCACGCCCGGACGGCATGCTGCACTGGCTTCACGGGGCGAGCGTGGGGGAGACCGTTTCTTCGCTTGCTCTTGCCCGGGCTTTGCTGAAACATGCGCCGGAGGCCACCATCCTCATCACTTCAGGCACAGTGACCTCGGCGGTGATGGTTGAGGAAAGAGTTCGCCAGATGGCGCTGGAAGATCGTATCATTCATCAATTCATCCCCCTTGATGTGCCGCGCTGGATCCGGCGTTTTCTGGGGCATTGGCAGCCGGATACCGCCATTATCCTTGAAACCGAAATATGGCCTTCGCTGATCGCTGAAACCGACGATGCCGGTATTCCTGTTATCCTTGCTTCTGCCCAGCTTTCCGACAGATCCTTCCGTTTCTGGTCCGGAACAGGACGCAGGCTCGGGCGCGTTCTTTTCCCGAAAATCCACACCGTCTTTGCCGTGGACCAGCACCATGCCGGTAAATTTTCATCCCTTGAACACCCGCCCCGGCATGTCGTCATATCCGGGTCGATGAAAAACACCGCCGAACCATTGCCGCCGGTACCGCCGCTGCAGGACCAGATCAATGCCGCCGCCGACGGCAGGCAGATCATTTTGCTGGCCTCCAGTCATGAAGGAGAGGAAACCCTGTTTCTCGATGCCATGGACATGCTGGGCATGCCCGAACAGTTTCTTGGGATTATAGCCCCGCGCCATATTGACCGTGCACAGAAAATTCAGACCCAAATTTCAGCCCGCGGAGAGATGGCCGATCTGCAATCTGAGAAAATCCGGCCGGAACGTCATCAGCGCTTCTGGATTGCCGACCGGATGGGTGAGATGGGAGGGCTGTTCCGTGTGGCGGATGTCATTGTGCTGGGGGGCGCGTTTCAATCGCTCGGCGGGCATAACCCGATGGAAGCCGCCGCCCTGGGCAAAGGTGTCATCAGTGGCCGGCATGTTTTCAAGAACAGGTCCGCCTTCAGTCTGCTGAAGGAACGCGGCGGCGTGATCTTTGCTGAAACGGCGGCCGATATCGCCCGTGCGGTTACCGAACTCACCACTTCGGAAACGAAACGCAACAGCCTTAATCAGAACGCGGGCAATACCTGGCGCATGATGGCGGGCAAAGCCGATGACCTGGCCGTTCAGATCCTGCAGCTTGCGAAAAGGAAGGAGCCGTAATGCCGAAAACACCTTCCTTCTGGTACCGCCTGAGCCCGGCAAGCCACCTGACCGGGGCTGTTTTATATCCCTTAACCTTGTTCTGGCGGGCAGCAGCATGGCTGAGAGCACTGGGGACAAGCCCCCTCAAATCATCTCTGCCGGTCATCGTGATCGGCAATATAACGTCAGGCGGCACCGGCAAAACGCCGCTTGTATCCTGCCTTGCGGCGGAAGCGTATGAACGTGGATACAAGCCGGTGATCCTTACCCGCGGATATGGCGGGCGACTTGCCGGGCCCGTTTGCGCCGGCAAATATCACACCGCCACCGATATTGGTGATGAGGCTATGATGATGAGGGGAAAGGCGCCGGTCGTTATCTCCCGCAACCGGGCATCCGGTGTGAAACTGATCGAAAATGAGGCACTTGGAGACCTCATCCTGATGGATGACGGGTTGCAGAACCCTTCTGTCCTGCCAGATAAAGCCGTGGTTGTTTTCAAGGGAAGTCTTGGTATCGGCAACGGGCAGATCATCCCCGCAGGCCCGCTCCGGGAGTCTCTTTCCCGTGGTCTTGCCCGTGCGGATGCCGTTGCCATTACCGGGGCCGACACTACCGGACTCATGGAAAAGATCCGGCGTATCTGCCCTGACCTTCCCGCATTTGTTATCACGCGTTCGCTCAACACCGCAGATCTGGAGGCGATATCGGGGCAGAAGGTCATCGCCTTTGCGGGGATTGGTGATCCGGACGGATTTTTTGACATGCTTGGCGATGCCGGTGTCAATCTGGTTGATACGGGGATTTTTCCGGATCATCATCTTTTCCGTGATAATGAGATTGATGCGCTTGCCGCCATGGCCGACGATCAGCGGGCCGTTCTGGTCACCACTGAAAAAGACATGATGCGTATCCCTGATGCGGGGAAGCGCGGTATCCGGTGCATCCGCCTTGAAACCCGGGCTGATCCCGCACTGATAGACAAGCTGCTCCGGCGCCGGTAGAACAAAACCATGTTGCAGGATGTGATGAAACGACTACGGCAATGGATTGGCTGGCCCATCGAGGCGCTGCTTGTCTATACGCTGATCTTTGTTATCCGCCTGTTGCCGCCGCAACTGGCTTCGGCGCTGGGCGGGGGAATTGCCGGTTTCCTTGGTCCTGTCTCACCCTGGTCATGGCGCAGTCTTTTTAATCTGAGCTATGCCATGCCGGAGCTGACCGTGGAGGAACGCCGGCAGATCAACCGCAGGATGTGGAACAACCTCGGCCGTGTTGTCGGCGAATTTTTCCATATCCATCAGCTGATCCACAGCAACCGCGTGATCTATGAAGGTCTTGAACATATCGAGGCAAACAAGGACAGGGGCGGGGTGCTGATCGGGGCCCATCTGGGCAACTGGGAGCTGGTGGGAACACCGCCGATGAAGCTCGGCCTGCCGGTCAGCGCGGTTTTCAGGCCGACCAACAACCCACTTGTGGCCCGCCTGCTCCGACAGCGTAACGCGATCTATCACAAGATGTACGAAAAAGGACGCCCCGGGGCACGCGGCATCGGCGAGACGATCCGTAAGAACGCCTTTTTTGCGATACTGGTGGATCAGAAACTGCGCGAAGGCATGATGCTCGATTTCTTCGGCCAGAAAGCCTCCACCCCTGTTGCCCATGTCAAGATCGCGCTGAAAGAAAAGGCGCCGATTTATCTTGTCCGTGTGGTGCGCGAAAAAGGATGCCGGTTCCGGGTCATTGTCTCACCTTTTGAGGTCAGGCCGGATGATGATGTGGTCTCCGTCGCCAGCCGCATCAATGCCGAGATCGAAACCTGGATCAGATCCTGTCCCGAACAGTGGTTATGGCCTCATCGCCGCTGGCCTGCCAGCAAGGGCGAAAGCCCTGAGGATTAAAAAACCTGATCTAGAAAAGATCCTGCTGGTCTTTGTCATCCCTGCCGGCCGGACGACGCGCGGGAGATTTTTTTCCTGACTTCTGCTTTTCTTCTGAAATGATCTCACTATCGCCGAGAACAGCCTGACGCTGTCCGTCCCTGAGCCGGACGGTGATTTTCGTGCCGGTGCTGTATTGCCCGGCTGACCGCATCACCTGGGCATCAGGGCCGGTGATCAGCGCAAACCCGCGATCGAGAACTTTCTGGAAGGAGGACGCGTCCAGAAGGCGGCTTGCCTGCCCGAGACGGGTCTGTGCCCGCATCAGCGAGCCATCCACACTGGCATCGATTTTCTGGGCGGCGAGATCAAGCCTGCTCATCGCCGCCGCAAGCTGTTCTGCCGGAGCCGGAAGACGTTCAGCCATAGAGGAAAGCTTTGCCTGAAGACGGGTGAGGCGCCGCATCAGGGCATCCATGGACCGAGAATCAAGTTCATTAAGCCGTGTTGCCGCCGATGTCATCAGACGTTCCGGTGACAACAGCCTTTCGCCAAGAAGGTCCAGCCCCGACTTCCGCTGCGCAAGACCCGCATCCATGGCCCGGTCACCTGCCACAAGAGCCAGATCAAGCCGCTGGCTTTTGGTTGCCAGCAGCATGTCCGGATCACCCAGGGCACGATCAAGCCCGCGCACCCTGTCACGCGCCCGTTCGATACTCTGCTCCATGGAACGGGACAGACGTGCTTCGGTATCGCTCAGCCGGGCGCGGAGCTCAGCTGCCACCGGCGTTGCCATTTCAGCCGCGGCTGTCGGCGTCGGCGCCCGCCTGTCGGCGGCAAAATCAATCAGGGTTGTATCGGTTTCGTGGCCAACCGCCGAAATCACCGGCAGACGGCAGGCGGCAACCGCACGGACAACCGGCTCAGCGTTAAAGGCCATCAGGTCTTCGAGCGATCCGCCTCCCCGTGCGACAATCAGCAGATCCGGCACCGGTATCTCCGGGTGGGGAACATCAATCAGGTGATCAAACCCCCGGATCGCCGCCGTGATCTCCTCTTCGGCACGCGGCCCCTGAACAAGAACAGGCCAGACAAGCACCCGAAGGGGAAACCTCTCTTCAAGACGGTGAAGGATATCACGTATCACCGCGCCGGTGGGGCTGGTCACCACACCGATCACCCGCGGCATGAGGGGAACAGGTTTTTTCAGCCCTTCATCAAAAAGACCTTCAGCGGCGAGGCGGCGGCGGCGTTCTTCCAGCTGTTTTAAAAGCGCCCCTTCACCGGCAAGTTCGATATCCTGCACGACGATCTGGTATTTCGAGCGCCCGGGATAGGTGGTCAGTTTACCGGTGACGATCACCTCAAGGCCTTCTTCGGGTTCAACCTTAAGCCGTCCTGCCATGGTTTTCCAGCAGACAGCATCCAGCGTTGCCGTATCGTCCTTCAGCGTGAAATAGACATGACCGGAAGCCGCACGCGTCGGCCGGGATATTTCAGCCCGGACACGGACATGGTCAAACACACTTTCAATCGTCTGTTTCAGCGACCGTGACAGCTCACTCAGGGAAAAAACAGCCTGATTGTCCGGTGTGGGTGGAAGCGCGTCGTCCTGCATGATATGAAGAATAGGCAATTCCAGACCAAGGTCAACGACAGGAAAGTGAAAATTATGCATGTGCTTGTTATCGGCTCCGGCGGACGTGAACACGCGCTGGTGGATGCAATCGACCGTTCCCCCCTCACCAGCCGGATCAGCGTGGCCCCGGGCAACCCCGGGATGTCAGCCATGGCACAACGGCCGGACCTTGACCCTGATGACAGCGATGCAATCATTGCCTTTGCCCGGGCAGAATCTGTTGATCTGGTGGTTATCGGCCCTGAAGCTCCGCTGGTGGCAGGGCTTGCCGATGCGCTGAACAATGCCGGAATTAAAACCTTCGGGCCAAGCGCCGAAGCGGCACAGCTTGAGGGCTCAAAAGCATTTTCAAGAGATTTCTGTTCCCGGCATGGCATTCCCCAGCCGCGGTTTGCCCGGTTTACCGACAGCGCCGCCGCCCTCGCCTATCTTGATGAGATGTATCCGGGACAGGGTGCCGTCATCAAGGCAGACGGGCTTGCTGCAGGCAAGGGCGTGGTGGTGGCTGAAACCGGGGAGGAAGCCGAAGAAGCCGTACGGATGATGCTCGATGATGCCGGTTTCGGTGAAGCGGGACGTTCCATCCTGATCGAAGAACGCATCACCGGCACCGAAGCCTCCCTGTTTGCCCTTGTCGATGGCAGGAATGCGGTTTTTCTTGGCAGTGCCCAGGATTACAAACGTGCCCATGACGGGGATAAGGGGCCGAATACCGGCGGCATGGGCGCCATTTCACCCGCCCCGAAACTGACCCCTTCCCTTGAGGCAAAGGCGTGGGAGTCCATCGTTCTTCCTGTTGTCCGGGGAATGGCCGATGAAGGCCGCCCCTATCGGGGTTTCCTTTATGCCGGGCTGATGCTGACCGAACACGGCCCGCAGGTCATCGAATTCAACTGCCGCTTTGGTGATCCGGAAGCGGAAGTCATTCTGCCCCGGCTTAAATCTGATCTGCTTTCGGCCATGCTGACGGCGATGGAAGGTGGCCTCGGCCATGCAGACCTTCGCTTTGAAGATAAAACCGCGGTCACCGTTATCATGGCTAATGGCGGCTATCCCGGCCCCTATACCAAAGGCGCAACCATCCATGGCCTTGATGCCGATGATACCCATTCGATGGTGTTTCATGCCGGAACGAATACCGGTGAGAATGGGGAAATCATCGCAGCAGGCGGGCGTGTGCTGGCGGTAACGGGGATTGGCAAGGATGCGGCTGAAGCAAGGGAAAAAGCCTATACCCGCCTTGGCAAAATCACCTGGGACGGGGTTATGTACCGCCGTGATATTGCCGCAGACTAACGTCTCTTCCGGAAAAAATCACGCAACAGGAGGGCGGACTCCTCTGCCCTGATCCCGCTGTAGATTTCCGGCTTGTGATGGCAGGTTGAATGGCTGAACACCCGGGGGCCATGGTCAACCCCGCCTGATTTGGGGTCTTCCGCCGCGTAATACAGACGCCGGAGCCTGGCCTGGGAAATTGCCCCCGCGCACATCGGGCAAGGTTCCAGAGTCACCCAGATATCACATTCGCTGAGCCGCGCTGAGCCCAGCCTTGCCGCCACATCACGGATGACAAGGATTTCCGCATGGGCTGTCGGGTCCTTGTCACGTTCCACCCGGTTAGCCCCGGTGCCGAGAATTTCACCATCCGGCCCGGTGATCACGGCGGCTACCGGCACCTCACCTGCCAGCGCGGCCTGACCTGCAAGTTCCAGCGCTTCTGCCATGGCTTTATCCTGATAGTGACCGGCTGTCATGCATCACCTCTTTTTGAACGAATACCATCGCATAAATTTTTCATCTGGGCTATGGTCAGGGCGGGGATATGATAATGAACACTAATCTTTCAGGCAGCCGCCAACCAAAACCCAGAACATCCGGAAAGCGCGGCGGCAAACGCCCCCAGTCACCCCGATCACAGATACCGCCTTCCCTTGCACGTCTTTTCGACCAGGAAGATGCCGGCCCGCAACGTCTGGCCAAGGTGATGGCAAATGCCGGGCTGTGTTCGCGGCGGGATGCCGAGACATGGATCGCCGCCGGAAGAGTCGAGATTAATGGCGCACCGCAACTGTCGCCCGCCATAAATGTTTCAGCGGAAGATGACGTCCGGGTGGATGGCAAGCCGGTCAACGCACCGACGACGCCGCGCCTGTGGCGATATTACAAACCCCGGGGGCTGATCGTCAGCCATAGGGATGAGCAGGGACGAAAAACCATTTTTGAAAATCTGCCCGATGATCTGCCGAGGCTGATCAGTATCGGGCGTCTTGATCTTGATTCCGAAGGGCTTCTCCTGCTGACCAATAACGGTGATCTTGCCCGCCATCTTGAGCTGCCGGATACGGGATGGACACGCAAATACCGGGTCCGGGTCCGTGGTCAGGTGGACAGTGCAAAACTTGCCTCGCTCAAGGACGGCATCACGATTGACGGGATATCTTATCGCGGGGTGCTGGCGCAACTGGACCGGCAGGCCGCAAGCAATGCCTGGCTGACGGTTGCCCTGAAAGAAGGCAAGAACAGAGAAATCCGCCGGATTATGGATCACCTCGGCTACAGCGTCAGCCGGTTGATTCGCATTTCCTATGGTCCTTTCACCCTCAACACGCTCGAAGAAGGTGATCTTGATGAAATCCGCCCGGCCATCCTCCGTGATCAGCTGGGCCTGCCGCGGATACAGGAGAGCGAAAGCAAGCCTCTATCTGCGTCCAGATCCCGGGCACCTTCGGGCCAGCCCGCCAGATCCCGGGCAAAACCTCCACGCACAAATACCCCCAAACCCCAGCAAGGAGATCGCAGCAATGCGGATCATCAGCGGAAGACGTCGCGGCGCCGTTCTGACCGCACCTGAGGGCGGGGTTGTCCGCCCCACGGCAGACCGCGTGCGGGAAGGACTTTTCAGCACCTTGCTCGGCGGACGATACGGAAAGCCGCTTGATGTGCCGGTGGTCGCCGATATTTTTGCGGGTGCCGGAACCATGGGGCTTGAAGCCTGGTCACGTGGTGCAAAACAGGTCATTTTTGTGGAAAATAACGCAAGCGCGTTGGCGGCACTGGAAAAGAACATCACCAAATGTGCATCGAAAGATGCCACGTTTATCGTCCCCCGCGACGCCACGCGGCGGTTGGCCTGGCCTGCCGCTCCGGCGGGGCTGTTATTCCTCGACCCGCCCTGGAGAACATCCGCCGACGCGCCGGACCTTGCCCGTCTGGCCCTGCAGAATTTCATCCAGCTCGGGCTGATTGCGCCATCCGCGCTGATAAGCATTGAGCATGATCACCGCTCCCCGCCTGAACTGCCTCCGGGAATATCACTGATTGAAACACGAAAATGGGGCCGGTCCGCCTGCACCATCGCCCGGTATGAAGGCCCGGGCAGTTAGCGGCGTCGAAACAGGGTTTCAATTTCTGCCAGGGTGAGGGATATCCATGTCGGCCGACCGTGATTGCACTGCCCCGAACGAGGCGTGACTTCCATTTCCCGAAGCAGGGCATTCATCTCATCTGCGGTCAGCACCCGGCCTGCCCGCACCGAGCCATAACAGGACATGGTGGCCAGCACATGGTTGATCTTGTCTTCAAGGATGCTGCTGCTACCGAGATGCGACAGCTCTTCGGCTATATCAAGGAGCATGGGGCCAGCGCTGGCCTCACCCAGAAGCGCAGGCACTTCCCGGACCAGCACCGCGCCATCACCAAAGGCTTCGACCACAAGCCCCAGATCAGCCAGCATATCCTTATGATCAAGGATCAGGGCGGCTTCCGCCCGCCCGGGTTCGACAACTTCAGGCAAAAGAAGAAGCTGGCGGGCAATGCCCTGATCCGCCAGCGCGGCCTTCATCTTTTCAAGGACCAGCCGTTCATGCGCGGCGTGCTGATCGACAATCACCACCCCGTCGCCGGTTTCCGCCACAATATAGGTCTTGTGCAACTGTGCCCGGGCGGCACCAAGGGGGTAGTCTTGCGGATCAGGGCCGGGCTGATCTTCGCTTCCGGAAGTCACGGCAGGACGGGCGGCCGGGGCAGCTTCCATGCCCCTGTCAAATCCGTAGGTCTGCCCTGCTTCCCTGCTTTCCGTAAGGCCCGGGGCATCCGTATTCCCCGGAACCCAGGACTGCCATGATCCGGAAGAGCCGCCGGACCGGCGGCCGCCTCCCCAGGACGGATAGGGCCGGGCTGCCCCACGGCGCAGACGATCCAGCATTTCATCGCCGCCGCTCGAGCTTGCCTGCTGGCTTGCCCCCGCAAGCGCCGCCTGCAACGCCCCGATGACCAGCCCCCGGATATGCCCCGCATCACGGAAACGGACCTCGCTCTTGGCCGGATGCACATTCACATCGACATCACACGGGGGCAGTTTCAGGAAAAGAACAACCGCCGGATGCCGGCCCCGGGGCAGGGTGTCGCCATAGGCCGCACGCACCGCCCCCAGCCACTGCCGGTCACGCACCGGACGCCCGTTCACGAAAAGATGCATGGCCGCTGTTGTCGGCCTGTTAAACGTGGGAAGACCGGCAAAGCCCTGAAGGCTGACCTCATCCCGAATGGCGTCAATCCGCACCGCTTCATCGGCAAAAAAGGCCCCCATGATATCACGCATCCTGAGACGTGATGCTTCCGCCTGATCCGGGTTCAGCCGGGCTGGCAGATCCAGCACGGTCCGGCCGGATTCCAGCATGATGAACGTGATATCCGGATGCGCCATGGCCAGACGTTTGATTGTATCGGTGCATTGCGCACCTTCGGCGCGGGCGGATTTGAGAAATTTCAGCCGCGCCGGTACGGACGCGAATAAATCACGGATATCGACACGCGTACCTGCGGACCGGGAGGTCGGCTCGGGGCTGAGAACATTTCCCTGATCCACCCTGATCATCCATCCCTGATCACTGCCCCTCGCGCGGCTTGCCAGGGTCATCGTGCTGACCGAGCCGATGGAGGGCAGTGCCTCACCCCGGAAGCCGAAGAAGGCTATATTCGCAATGTCATCTTCGGGAAGTTTGGACGTCGCGTGGCGCCGGACGGCAAGTGCCAGCGCGTCCTGATCCATGCCCATACCGTTATCATCAACGCTGATACCGTCAATCCCGCCGTTGCGCAGGTGAATTTCTATCCGGCTCGCTTCGGCGTCGATCGCGTTCTCAACAAGTTCTTTAAGTGCGCTGGCGGGCCGTTCAACCACCTCACCTGCGGCGATCTGGTTGACAATCGTATCAGGCAGGAGTCGGATCAGTGATCCCATCGTCTATTCAACAGCAATCGGGGTCTTCTCCACCGGATCGACCGCGAGTGTGGGGGTGGATGTCACCGATTCCCCTGCCTCAATGGCCCTGCGGATACGCTCAGCCTCCTGGGCGGCCGAAAGATTAGGGCCGACATTGGGCTGGCCCCCGAAAAGGATCTGTATGGGCAGGCGGCGGTCGAGCTGAACGCCGAGGGTTTCTTCATCTATCTTCTGGCGGATATCCGGTTCAATTTCATCGGTGCCGAAAAGAGATTCAAAGGAAGACGCATCTGTCCGGGCTGTGCTGGTGAAAACCTGATCTGTCTGGCTGATGGCGCCGCTTGCGACTGTTGGCGCGGTAGCCGCTTCCGTCTCTTCGTCACCGGGGCGGAGGGTGAAATTCGGCGGCAGTGTCAGCGGCGGGCGGACAACGACCTGAAATTCGTCAGGTGCTGTTTTGGTCTTTCCCAGCGCTTCATCAAAACTTGAGCAACCTGCCAGCATCAGGCTTACACCGAGCACTGGCATCACCAGGAATTTATGTGGCATTTTCATCCCTTACCATCTCCTTCACCGGTCT
>CAZOLR010000005.1:66931-73083 GCA_964580905.1 uncultured Hyphomicrobiales bacterium
CCGGATCGCTGCTGCCGGCTCTCTTTTATGCTGGCCAGCACTATAAGGCCGGCACCACAGGTGATCGCCATATCCGCTACATTAAAGGCGGGCCAGTGCCATTGGCCAGCATAAATATCAATAAAATCGACAACCTTGCCATAGAATACCCTATCAAGAGCATTTCCGAAAGCACCTCCTGCCATGATCTGGGCGCCGAGACGGGCAAACCGCTCCCAGTGCCTGGCATAGAGAGGCAAGCCAACCCCCACCGCAAAGGCAAAACCTCCGAGCAGGAACGGCATGTATTCCCCCATATTGCTGAGCATGCCGAAACTGATACCGGTATTCCATACCGGCACCAGATTAAGGAAAGGCAAAACCTCAATGCTCCGCGGCGGGACAAACAGAAAACTGAGGGCGAGCTGTTTTGTCAGAAGATCACATATCACCACAACCACGACAGGGACAAAGAGCCGGAGGAGGCCTTCTGTCCGCACCGGCATCAGGCCGCATCCACCGAGCCGACAACGCTGTCGCAACGACCGCAGAGGCCATCTTCCCTGGCAGGCACTTCAGGCAGAATTTTCCAGCACCGCTGGCATTTTTCACCACCGGCGAGATTCACAACAACGCCGATCAGGGCATCGTCTTCGGCAAGAAAGGCCTCCGCCGGCGGCGGGCCGGCAACAAGATCGGCCGCTGAAGTGATGAAAATATCCGCCGCATCAAGACCGGCAAAAGCATCAATGATGGCCGCCGGAGCATAAAGCACCGGATGCGCCTGAAGAGATGATTTCACCTCACCTGCCGCCCGCATCTTTTCGATGGCGCCTGTCACCACCAGACGGGCTGACCTGATACGTGCCCAGCGATCAGCCAGATCAGGGTTGGCCCAGCTTTCCGGCAACACCGGCCAGATCTCAAAATGAACGGATTTTTCCGGGTCATTGTAGCGTGTCTGCCAGGCTTCTTCTGCGGTGAAACACAAGATCGGGGCAAGCCACGGCACCAGACAATGGAAGAGGTGATCCATGACGGTGCGGCAGGACCGGCGTTCGATGCTCAGGGCCGCATCGCAATACAGCATGTCTTTGCGGATATCAAAATAGAAAGCCGAGAGATCATTATTGCAGAAGTGATGCAGGGTGGTGAAAACCTGATGGTAATCATGGCCTTCGATTGCCTTGCGAATGGTCTTGTCGGTCTGATAAAGCCGGTCAAGCACCCAGCGCTCAAGTTCCGGCATGGCATCCGGCTCAACCCGTTCGGCTTCGGTGAATCCGTCAAGGCTCCCCAGAATATAGCGGAAAGTATTGCGCAGGCGGCGGTAATGATCCACCTGCCGCTGGATGATTTCCTTACCGATCCGGAGATCGTCGTAATAATCGGAATTCGCCACCCAGATCCGCAGGATATCGGCCCCGTTCTGCTTGATCACCTCTTGCGGCGTTACGGTATTGCCAAGAGATTTGGACATTTTCCGGCCCTGCTCATCAAGAACAAACCCGTGGGTCAGCACGCTGTCATACGGCGCCCGCCCCCGGGTGCCGCAGGATTCGAGCAGGGAGGAATGGAACCAGCCGCGATGCTGGTCGGAGCCTTCGAGATACATATCCGCCGGCCAGGACATGTCTTTGTTGCCTTCGAGAAGAAACGCGTGGGTGGAGCCGCTGTCAAACCACACATCGACAATATCGGTGACCTGTTCGTATTCGGACGGATCATAATCCGGGCCGAGGAATCTTTCCGCCGGGCTGCTGAACCAGGCATCGGCACCTTCTTCCTGAAAGGCATCGACCACCCGGTCAACCACCGCCTGATCACGAAGCGGCTCTCCGCTTGCCTTATGGACAAAAACAGGAATAGGCACGCCCCAGGCACGCTGGCGGCTGATGCACCAGTCCGGACGTCCGGCGATCATGCTGGTCAGTCTGCTCTGCCCAGAAGGCGGGTAGAACACGGTTTCAGAGAGAGCTTTGAGCGCCGTATCCCTCAACCCGTGGCTTTCCATGGAAATAAACCACTGCGGGGTGTTACGGAAGATCAGCGGCGCGTGGCTGCGCCAGGAATGCGGGTAGGAATGGGTGATCTTGCCGCGGCCGACCAGCCCGCCTTTTTCCGCCAGAATATCGGCAATAGCCTCGTTGTCTTTGAGCGCGGACATGCCTGCAAAAAGCGGCAGATGTTCCATGATCCGGCCATCCGCTCCGACCGTTTCAGGCACCGGCACCCCATGCGCTATGCCGAGCAGATAATCCTCCGCCCCGTGGCCCGGGGCGATATGAACGATCCCTGTCCCCTGATCGGTGGTGACGTAATCGGCCGCCAGCATCGGCACATCATGGGTGTAGCCTTTCCCGTGAAGCGGATGCGCAAGGATGGTATCGGCGAAAGCGGCGGCCGGAACGCTGTCTTCACGTTCAAGCCCGGTGATCCCGCATTCTTCCATCAGGCTGTCTTTGAGCTCATCGGCCAGAACAAGACGCTCACCTTCCTTGGCAAGAGAACCTTCGGCGATGCCTGTTACGCGCCAGACACTATAGGCGATATCTTCCCCATAGGCGGTGGCCCTGTTGCCAGGCATTGTCCAGGGTGTCGTCGTCCAGATGACGATGGTGGCCCCTTCCAGAAGGGGATAGCCCGTTGTCCTGACCGGGAAACGGGCAAAGATCGTTGTCGAGGTGCGGTCAAAATATTCGATCTCAGCCTCGGCGAGCGCGGTTTTTTCCACAGCCGACCACATCACCGGCTTCGAGCCCCGGAACAGCGAGCCATTCATCAGGAATTTGCCGATTTCACGGGCGATCACCGCTTCGGATGAATAGGCCATGGTGGTGTAGGGATCAGCCCAGTTGCCCATCACCCCGAGACGCTGAAACTCCTCCGACTGAACATTGAGCCAATGGGCGGCGAAATCCCGGCACTCTTTGCGGAATTCAACGATTGGCACCTCGTCCTTATCAAGGCCCTTCTTGCGATAGGATTCTTCGATTTTCCATTCGATGGGAAGGCCGTGGCAATCCCATCCCGGAACGTAATTGGCATCTTTGCCGATAGAGGACTGGAACCGGTTGATCAGATCCTTGAGAATCTTGTTGAGCGCATGCCCGATATGCAGATTGCCATTGGCATAGGGAGGGCCGTCGTGAAGAATGAATTTGGGGCATCCTTCACGTTTCTGTCTCAGTTTATCAAAAAAGCCGATCTGATCCCACATTTCCTGAATTTCCGGCTCTTTCTTCGGCAGACCGGCACGCATGGGAAAATCCGTTTTCGGGAGAAATACCGTGGCTTTGAGATCCTTGGTCATGATCACATCAATCCTGTGTTCTGAATTCTTTGTTCCGGGCATGAAAGGCGCGCGCGCTGTCCACATCCCGGGCAATCTGTTCCTTTAAGGCGTCCAAACCGTCAAAGGCCTGTTCGGGGCGAATAAAATCGAGCAACATGACATTGATCCGCTGCCCGTAAAGATCACCATCATAGTCAAAAAGATGGGCTTCCAACAAGACACCTCTGTCTTCCACTGTAGGACGGCGCCCGATATTGGCAATTCCCGGGATCACCGGTGCCCCTTGCGCATCGGCAAGGCGTATCGCCACGGTATATACCCCGAAAGCCGGCTGTTGCATCATGCCGAGGCGAATATTGGCGGTGGGGAACCCGATCGTCCGGCCGCGCTGATCACCTTTTTCAATGGTGCCGCTGATGATATAGGGCCGGCCAAGCATCGCTTCGGCGGCCTGCATATCACCAGCCGCAACAGCCGACCTGATACGGGTGGACGACACCGCGGCATCACCTGACGCCAGCAGATCAACGGAATGCGCCGACAGTCCCGCGGGCGATCCCAGTTGACGGATCATGTCCATGTCACCACTGCGGTCATTGCCAAAAGCAAAGTCAGATCCGGCCAGAAGATCACTGATCCCCAGCGAAGGCAAAACGGATGTGATAAAATCTTCGGCGCTGGTCCGGCGCATGGCATCATCGAACCTGAGCCGGATAATCTCTTTTACACCGGTGGCCGCAAGAAATGCTGTTTTATCCTGCTCATCGGCGAGAAAAAACCCGGGCTGGTCCGGACGGAAAAACAATCTCGGGTGCGGGGTAAAGGTAATGACCACCGGATCAATCCCTGCCCCCAATTCCCCGGCCAGAGTGCAGGTTTGCGAAATAAGGGCCTGATGGCCGCGATGAACCCCGTCAAAATTACCGATCGCGGCCACCTTGCGGCCTTCAGTTGACAGCGGCGCATCACCCACAGCCCAGTCCATTACAGGGATGGGATTGACCTTGTCATCGGCAGGATAGAATATAGACATTGGCATCGCGTGATCCGTTGGAAGAAAACCTGTCTGAAGCAAAGTTCATGTAGCAAAATTGAACAGGCTTGACTATACCTCACCTCGCAGGTTCCTGATTTTCCTGTCGCTTTCTGCTAAAGTTGGTTTTCAAGGGATATCAGTTGACAGGGATGGACGCTCTGGCATGGTGTTGTGACGGGGAAACCTATGGAAACAGATTTATTTTACGGATTGATAGAACGACTGGATTTAGGCACGCTCGCAGGATGGGCCGGGAACGCGTTTTCCGGGTTGCTGATCCTGGTGATAGGGGTGTTCATCAGCCGCAGGCTTAATCAGGCGTTACGGAAAAATCTCGGCCGGATCAAAGGCTTTGATAAAACGCTCATTCCTCTGGCAGCATCGATCACGAAATATGCTGTCCTGCTTGTTGCCCTTGTTGCGGCTCTTGGCAGTTTCGGGATCCAGACGACGTCGATCATCGCGGTGCTTGGCGCCGCCGGCCTTGCCATCGGCCTTGCCATTCAGGGCACGCTTTCCAACGTTGCGTCAGGCGTGATGCTGATACTGTTGCGCCCGTTTCAGGTCGGAGACTGGATCGAAAGCGCCAGTCATTCGGGCACGGTGACCGAAGTCGGTCTTTTCACCACCGTTATCACCACCTTTGACAATGTGTTCATCTCAGTGCCGAACTCCACCATCTGGAGCGATACGATCATCAACCATTCCCGCAACGACACACGGCGGATGGATATCGATATCGGCATTGCCTACAACACCGATCTTGACCTTGCGGAAAAAGTGTTGCTCAGCCTTACGGATGATGAACGTGTGCTGGCCGAACCTGCGCCCCAGTTTCTGGTGGTCCGGTTTGACGACAGCGCCATTATTGTCCGGTTGCGACTTTACGCCCGCAACGATGTGTACTGGCCGCTTTACTGGGATCTGATGCGGCGGGTTAAACCCAAACTCGACAGTGCCTCGATCGAAATCCCATTCCCGCAACGAGAGTACAGACAGATTTCAGGATAGTTCAGGCAATGCCGGATCAGAAATACACGATCTCCCGACAATCGCTGGAGGCGGGCACGATACAACAGCTTGTCCGGGACCGGGATGGTGAGAATGCCGATATCCTCAGCGAAGAGGAGCTTAAAATCTCCCGCCGTCGCCTCATTCCCGATGACAATACCGATGATGTCTGGCTGTTCGGCTACGGATCGCTGATCTGGAATCCGGTGGTGGAGGTGAAAGCGCAGGTCCTTGGCCGGATTTACGGCTATCACCGCCGTTTCTGCCTGAAAACACGCATCGGACGTGGGACGCCTGAGAACCCGGGGCTTGTCCTCGGCCTTGCCCGTGGCGGCTCATGCATGGGTGTTGCGCTTTGTATTGACGGGGCGATTGCGGTCCGGGAGCTGGACCTGCTCTGGAAGCGGGAGATGCTGAACGCATCCTACCTTCCCAAACATGTCAGCGTGCATTGCGGGGACAGACACATCCATGCCATTACTTTCGTGATGAACGAAGAAAGCCCGAGTTATGTTCCCGGCATCCCCCTTGATGAAAAGGCCCGGATCATCACCAATGCCCGGGGGTTTATAGGCACCAGCCGCGAATATCTGGAACTAACCTGCGAAAGCCTCGAGAAAATCGGCATCCGTGACCGCTATTTAAAAGAGCTCTGTGCCCTTATCGAAGGCGGGACAAAAACCGGAACACCCGAATAAAAAGGACTGGAACAAAACCATCTTTGCCCTTAGAGTGCGGGCGTGCGCGAGTGTGGCGGAATCGGTAGACGCAGTGGACTCAAAATCCACCGATGGCAACATCTTGAGAGTTCGAGTCTCTCCACTCGCACCA
>CAZOLR010000005.1:73183-79715 GCA_964580905.1 uncultured Hyphomicrobiales bacterium
GGAGCACCCTGACGTGGACCAGCGCCCTGGCCTTTATGATCGCATACTTCTGACGGTTCCTGTGTTGGCACGCCTGCAGGACTGGGTGATCCGGCTGGGAGGCCATCGGCTGGCCCTGCCGTGGCTGATGGGGCTGTCGTTTCTGGAATCGATCATCTTTCCCGTGCCCGTTGACCCCCTCCTTGCCGGTCTTGTGCTGGCGCGGCCAAATAACTTCATCCGCCTTGGTGTGCTGACGGCGCTGGCCTCGACGCTTGGCGGGGTTGTGGGATGGGCCATCGGCCTGTGGCTCGGCCAGGCGGCGGCAGGGATGGGATGGATCGGTCAGGAAGGCGCTTTTGCCGACGTTGCCGCCGCTTTTGCCCGGCATGGCTGGCTTCTCATGCTGATCGGCGCCTTCACCCCTCTGCCCTATAAGGTTGTGGTGGTGAGCGCAGGCTTCCTCGGGATAGGGGTGATCCCCCTCATCATCACCTCCATGATCGGACGCACGGCGAGATTTGTGCTGATTGCCGCCCTTGTGCGATATCGCCGGGATACCGGCAAGGCGATGTCGATCCTCTCGCTTCTGCTTGTGCTGTTCGCGTTCTTCTGGTGGTATGTCCAGTCATGACCCTGTTTGACCGACTTACGACAAACCCCTTAACATCCCTAAGCCTCGGGGCGCTGGCATCCGCTATGCTTCTGGCCACGGCGTTTATCTTTGAATACGGCATTGGGCTTGAACCCTGCACCTTGTGTATCTGGCAACGCTGGCCACATGGCATCATGGCGGGCCTTGGTGTGGCGGCATTTATCCTGCCCCGCGGCATCATACGGCCTATCATGCTGGCCGGGCTGGTCACGCTTCTGGCGGGGGCTGGTGTGGCGGGCTGGCACAGCGGCGTGGAATGGGGGCTTTTACCCGGCCCGACCGCCTGCAGTGGCGGTGTTTCCCTTGATGGTGACCCCGGAGCCGCCCTTGATGCGCTTCTTGCCTCAGCACCGGTCCGGTGCGACGAGGTGCCATGGTCTCTCTTTGGTCTTTCGATGGCAAACTGGAATGGTCTGGCAAGCATAGCCCTTGCCGCTTTCATGCTGATATCCTTTCAGCGCAGCCGCCTTACACAGAGGTGAACACAGGATGACCGAAATGGAAACTTCAGACACAAAAGGCTACAGCATTGACCGGATACTAAGGGTTGACCATGCAGGTGAAGTCGGCGCAAGGCGTATCTATGAAGGCCAGCTTGCCGTCCTCGGTGATCATCCTGTCGCGCCTGAAATCGAACATATGAAAGATCAGGAACAGCATCACCTCGATACGTTCGAAAACCTGCTGCGTGAACACCATGTCCGGCCATCCGTATTCTCGCCGTTCTGGAACGGTGCCGGTTTCATCCTTGGTGCGGTGACCGCCGCCATGGGCCCCAAAGCCGCCATGGCCTGCACCATTGCTGTTGAAGAAGTGATCGGGGAGCATTACGACAAACAGGTGAAAAGCCTTGATGACAGCCAGGCCGAGCTTAAAGCCACGCTTTCCCAATTCCGTGATGAGGAACTCGAGCACCGGGATACCGCCCGTGACCATGATGGCGAGAAGGCCATCGGGTATCCTGTGATGCGCCGGATCATTCAGGCCGGATGCCGGACAGCGATCCGGATTGCCGAACGGTACTAAATCCGCAAGGAACCTTCGGCAAGGATGATATCCTGCGGGTCCGACACGCTGTCGTTTTCAAGCTCGCTGTCCCAATAGAGATAATCACGCCAGCTGTGATGCAGGTGATTTGGCGGAAAGCGGCGGCCGTTTTCCTGCAACTGCCACGTGGTTGGCTGGGACGGTTTCCGCCTCGGATGCATACCGCATTCTTTGGGAAGTTTGTTGGCCTTTTGCAGATTGCACCGTGAACAGGCCGCCACTACATTCTCCCAGGTGGTGCGCCCCCCCTTGGAACGGGGGATGACGTGATCAAAGGTGAGATCCTGCGCCTGAAATTCCTGCATGCAGTACTGGCAGTTGAACCTGTCCCTCAGAAAAACATTAAAGCGCGTGAACGCGGGATTGGGGCTTTGCTGGACATAATCCTTGAGCGCAATGACGCTGGGCAGACGCATGGTCATGCTGGGCGAATGAATATAACTGTCGTATTCCGAGATGATCGTCACCCGGTCCAGAAACACCGCTTTCACCGTATCCTGCCAGGACCATAACGACAGGGGAAAATAGCTCAGAGGTCTGAAATCTGCGTTCAGTGCCAGCGCTGGCGCCAATCCTTCATCCGGGGTCGGGCACGCGCTGGTCATCATCATTTCAGCCTTCGTCTCATCATGTTCAGCATGAAACCACGAATATCGGCGCTAATCAACCCCGGAGAACAGGTTCAGCCACAACATCTTGTGGGTGATGAAAAAAATATCAGCAAATCCTGATTTATTCGGGGAAAGCTTCCGTAAGGAAGTTTATTGCGGCTTCGAGCCCTTCCCCGTCGATCCCGTGCCCGAGACCTTCGCGGGTGACACTGCTGACCTTAACATCAGCCTGTTTCAGCACTGCTTCCGCAATGGTCAGTGCCTGATACGGGACAACCTGATCATCACGTCCGTGCACCAGCAGAACAGGAGGAGAGGAGGTTTTTTCCTTCTCCAGCCTGTCAGGGGCGAGCAGGGCGCCGGAAAAGCTGACGATGCCTGCCGGTGAGGTTTGAAGACGCATCCCGGTATGGAGCGCCATCATCCCGCCTTGCGAAAACCCGATCAGGGCGACATTCTCAGGCCCGAGACCATGGCTCCTGCACATCTCATCGATAAGGGCGGTGACATGACCCTGCGCCTGATCCGGCCCGTCATCAAGGCCGGCCTGATCCTGGTTAAGTTCAAACCACTGCCGGCCCATCGGATTGGCGGAACATGCCTCCGGTCCATCCGGCGCGGCAAAGATAAAATGCGGGAGCCGCAGGGCCATCACTGGCGCGAGATCCATCAGATCAGCCCCGTCTGCCCCCCATCCGTGCAGAAGAATAATAATGCCCCGGGGATCGCCTTCTTCCTGCGGCTGACGAACAAGGGTGGACAGCCCCCCCTTTGTTTCACGGACAATAGTGGTCATGCGATTTTCCTTTCGCGTGCAAAGCCTATCCCTTTCTTTCTATATTGGGTCTAAGATGATGTAAGTTCAACCTCGTTTCATCCGGATGAATGACTTAAAAGATCCCGACCATGCCCGGCGCCGATATCATCACCCGTTTTGCCCCGAGCCCGACAGGATACCTGCATCTCGGGCATATTTTCTCTGCCCTTGAAGCCCGGCGATTTGCCGATGCGCATCAGGGCGAAATGCGGCTCAGGATTGAGGATATTGATCACACACGCTGCCGCGATGAATACCGGGCGGCCATTCCTGAAGATCTTGAATTCATGGGTATCCGCATCGATGGTCCGGTGATCACCCAGTCGGCGCGGATGGAAGATTATCGTAAGGCCCTTCTGGAATTGCAGGAACGGGAGCTGATTTATCCGTGTTATCTGAGCCGGGCTGAACTCGACGGGCTACTTTCAGCCCCGCATCAGCCCCCGGTGAATACCGATATCCTGATTGATCCCGCGCTTAAGGCTGACCGGGTTGCCCGGGGCGACGCGCCAGCCTGGAGGCTGAGAATGGATGCGGTCCGGTCATGTGTCGGCGACATTCACTTCCATGACATCCGGCTCGGAGACCAGCCCGTAGATCTGGCCGGTATTGGCGATGCGGTGATCGCACGAAAAGATATCGGCACCAGTTACCACCTCGCCGTGGTGCTGGATGACGCAGCGCAGGGTGTCACCGTCGTCACCCGCGGCGCCGATCTTCTGCCGTCAACACCTCTTCACCGGCTGCTCGGCGTTCTGCTGAACCTGCCCGAAACCCGGTGGCTTCACCATCCGCTTGTGGCCGACAGCAAGGGACGGCGACTGGCAAAACGAGAGGACGCGCTGGCCGTCCGGCAACTTCGCGCCTCAGGCATGTCCCGCGGAGATATCCTCAATCTTCTGAACGAACAGCCCATGCTTGAGGCTGATGCCCGCACCCCGGGGCAAATATGAAATTGGCGTTGCGTCATTCTGCCACAGAAATTCATAGAGATATTTAGGTCAGCCTTGTTGACACATTAAACAAAAAGGCGCAGAACACCCTTGTTGCGCCCATATGGCGCACATTCCTCCCTAAACTTCGGTCGCGGCATTGCCGCGGCCTTTTTTTTGTCCTGAACCCTAAGTATTGCTGGCCGTACTTCGGTTCTTTCACCGATTTTGCCAGGATGTCCGTAAACCCCTTGACTGAGGCAGTTTAGATCGCGTCTAATCTGAAAGTTAATTTATATCTTGAGGATAGATCATGAGTACCGTTCCGCCGCTTGTTGACCCCTATGGGCGGCCGATTTCATATCTCCGTGTTTCGGTGACGGACCGCTGTGATTTTCGTTGTGTCTATTGCATGGCGGAGGAGATGACTTTTCTGCCCAAGGCTGACCTGCTGACGCTGGAAGAGCTTGAAACCGTATGCCGCCGATTCATGGCTGTCGGAACCCGCAAGATACGCCTGACGGGTGGTGAGCCGCTGGTGCGGCGGAACATCATGCAGCTCATCGGCAATCTGGGGGCCGAAGTTAAGCGAGGCAATCTTGATGAGCTGACCATTACCACCAACGGAAGCCAGCTGCACAAAATGGCGGATGATCTCTTCCGTGCCGGGGTGAGGCGGGTCAACGTTTCCATTGATACCCTTGATCCGGAAAAGTTCAGGGAAATCACCCGCTGGGGTGATCTCGGCAAAGTGCTGGACGGGCTTGAGGCCGCAAAATCCGCGGGTCTCGATATTAAAATCAACGCCGTGGCCCTCAAAGGTTTCAACGATCACGAACTGGCCGATATGGTTTCATGGTGTGGGCGTGAAGGCTTCGATATGACGGTCATCGAGGTTATGCCCATGGGGGATATCGGCTCTGAAAACAGGGTGGATCAGTATCTGCCCGTGTCGCTTGTCCGGGCCGGTCTTGCCAAGAAATTCACCCTGACGGATCTGGATTATTCCAGCGGCGGACCTGCCCGCTATGTCCGGGTGGAGGAAACAGGCCGCAAACTTGGTTTTATCACGCCGCTGACACATAATTTCTGTGAAAGCTGTAACCGTGTCCGGCTGACCTGCACGGGCATGCTTTATATGTGCCTCGGCCAGGACGACAATGCGGATCTCTGCCGCGCCCTGCGGCAAGGCGGTGAAGCCGGTCTCGATGAGGCTATCCTTGAGGCCATCGGCCGCAAGCCCAAAGGACATGATTTCATCATTGACCGCCGTAATTCGGCCCCTGCCGTGGAACGTCACATGAGCGTGACCGGCGGCTGATCACGAATCTGAGGGTGGTTCAGGCCGCCTTCAGGCCACGCCTTTCCGCCACAACCATCATGACGATGAACAGTGAAATGATCCCGACGGGAAAGAGTACGGCAATGCCCATGGCATGCCAGCCGATCAGGTAATGCATGGCACCGGCTGACAGCGATGCGATGGCCACGGTGCATGTAATGATGAAATCCGTGATGCCCTGAACTTTGGGCCGCTCATCCGGTTCGGCCACCGCCGCGACAATCGATGAGCCGCCGACATAAAGGGTGTTCCAGCCGAAACCGACCAGCACCAGCACCGTAAAATAATTCCAGAAGCCAGAACCGTTGAGAAGAAAAAGCACCGCAGCAAGATAAAGCAACAATCCCGATGCCATCACTTTTTCCACCCCGAAACGCCGGATCAGGGCGCCGGTGACAAATGAAGGGGCAAACATGGCAATAACATGCCACTGGATGACCGTGGCGTTGGCCGCATCGCCAAGTTTGCTGACATTGACGATCTGAAGGGGAGTGGCGGTCATAAGAAAGGTCATCACCCCGTATCCCAGTGCCGCCGCCACCAGACCTGTCTGAAACCGGGGCAACCTGAAAAAGGTGGAAAGGGGGCGGCCTGACGATGTCGGCCGGACAAAGGCGGGAATCCTCAGGCTCAGCAACACGACAAGAGACAAGACCTGAATGAGACCTGCGGCAAAGAACGACCCGACATAGATGGTGGAGGCAAGGCCTATAGTCTGTTTCACGATAGTGGCCCCCAGAAACGCGGCGATCAGCCCGCCTGCCAGCACCAGCGAGACCACCACCGGTTTCTTTTCATTGGGCACGCTGTCGGCGGCGGCGTAGCGATAGAACTGGGCAATACCATGCGCCATGCCGATCAGCACCGCTGAGGCGATAAACCAGATAAAATTCCCGGCCATCAGCGATATTCCCTGCCCGAACATGCCGAGGGCCGCAAAACATATCCCCATAATGAAAACAGGTTTCCGGCCGACGCGTCCCATGGCAAGTGACGCCGGGAGGGTTGTCAGCATGGAGGCGATAAACTGGACCGACAGCGGCAGGGTTGCCAGCCACGGTTCAGGGGCGATCATCAGCCCTGACAGGCCGACGATGATGATGTTGATATTGATCGTTGTCATCGACAACCCCTGGGCAAGGAAAAACA
>CAZOLR010000006.1:0-75369 GCA_964580905.1 uncultured Hyphomicrobiales bacterium
GACAGCGTGGCGTCGTCGTATGATATCATGAACGATGTCATGAGCCTTGGTATCCACCGCCGCTGGAAAGATAGTCTCATCCGGCTTATTTCCCCCACTGCTGACCAGCATCTCGTCGATCTTGCGGGCGGAACGGGGGATATTTCCGCGCGTTTTCTCAAAGCCGGCGGCGGTTCCGCCACTATTGTCGATATCAATACCGAAATGATGGCCGCCGGACGCAAACGGGCTGATCTTGCCCGCCTCAACCATCTTTCATGGGTAGCAGGTGATGCCCAGGCTATTCCGATTGCCGAAAATACCGCCGATGTCGTCACCATTGCCTTCGGGCTACGTAACGTCACCGACCGTGATGCCGCGATTAGCGAAGCTTTTCGCATCCTGAAACCGGGCGGGCGGTTTTTCTGTCTTGAATTCTCCCGGGTGAGATCACGCCCTCTGTCCTCTCTCTATGAGATCTGGAGCAACCTTCTGCCGGGCATGGGGCAGGTGATTGCCAATGATTCCGAAAGTTATCGGTATCTGGTTGAATCCATCCGCCGTTTCCCGCCTCAGGAAGACATCTCCGCCAAGTTTGCCGCTGCCGGTTTCTCACGGGTCAAATGCCGCGATCTTTCCGGCGGAATTGCTGCCATCCACTGCGGCTGGAAGCTTGATCTATGACGATACTCCTGCGCCTGCCTGTTGTTCTTCTGGTCCTGGCCCGGGGCGGTATTCTCGGCCACCTTGTCCGCACCGGCATCTTACCGGGATGGCTTGCCGGGTTTTTCCGCAGCCTCGATAGTGTCTTCAGCTGGGGGCGCCGTGATCGTCCCGGCATCGCCCTTGCCCGCGCCCTCTCACGGCTTGGTCCGGGTTTCATCAAATTCGGTCAGGCCCTTTCAACCCGGGCTGACCTGATCGGCGCCGAGACGGCCGCCGACCTTGCCACCCTACAGGACAGGCTGCCCCCGTTCTCCCCGGCGCTGGCACGACAGTTGATCTCAAAAGAACTCGATCAGCCTCTTGAGAGCGTCTTTGCCACTTTTGAGGATACCCCCGTGGCGGCGGCCTCCATCGCCCAGGTTCATTTTGCCACGCTCACGGATGGACGTGAGGTGGCGGTCAAAATTCTGCGGCCCGGAATCCGCCGCCGGGTGGAAAAGGATATCCGGTTTTTCCGCGCGATGGCCGGGTTTGTCGAACTGATCGCCCCTGCCACGCGCCGGCTCCGGCTTGTTCACGCCGTTGATCAGTTTGCCTATATCTCTGATATCGAACTTGATCTCAGGCTCGAAGGGGCGGCGGCTGGTAAACTTGCCGACAATCACCACAAAGATGACGGCATCCACGTGCCATGGATCGAATGGAAACTCACCACCGAACACATGCTGGTGATGGAACGCATCGAGGGCACCCGGATTGACGACCGGGAGGCTTTAAAGGCCGCCGGCCACGATATCGATACCATCACCAGAACAGCGGCGCGGTGCTTTTTCGTTCAGGTCTTCAGGGACGGGTATTTCCATGCCGACATGCATCCCGGGAATATCTTCATTCGTGATGATGGCGTTCTTGTTCCCATCGATTTCGGGATCATGGGTGATCTCAGCCTTCCGGACCGGCTGTTTCTTGCCCGTCTTCTCAATGCCATGCTGGACCGCGACTATTCTCAGGTGGCCAGCCTCCATGCCGAAGCCGGAATGATCAGCCCGGCGGTATCACGCGAAGGTTTCGCCCAGGCGGTGCGTGCCGTCACCGAACCTGTCATGGACAAACCCATGGGGGACGTTTCCCTCGGCACGGTACTCGGCCAGATCTTCGGCCTGGCCCGCCGGTTTGATATTTCGGTCCAGCCGCAGTTCACCTTGCTTCAGAAAACGATGGTCATGGCCGAAGGCGTGGGCCGCCAGCTCAACCCTGATGCCAATATGTGGCCTCTTGCCCGTGACCTTGCCGAAGACTGGGCACGCAGCCAGCAAAGCCTCTCAAGCCAGTTGAGCGAGATCGCAGATAAAGCCCTGCTGCTTGGTCTGCGCCTTCCGGACCTCCTGGACAAAGCGGAAAAGGCCCTTGACCGGCTTGCCGCCTCCCCGCCGGAACATTCCTCGATACATCCGTCCCCCCGCCCCGGCCTTCCCTGGGGCTGGCTGGGAATTATTGCTGGCATTGTGATATTATTTCACATATTATGAATGTTGAAATTAATCATATTCACAATTTGTGAATATTTAGTTGAAAAATTGATTTTCCCGGAATTTTATTCTACCGGGCAATCTATCGGATAACTGGCGGGATAATGGATATTGATCGCATCATTGACGCGCTGGGCGGCACTTCACAGGTCCAGATTCTGCTTGGGGTCGGGCCAAGCGCGGTCAGCAATTACCGTGTCAGGGGCAGTTTCCCTGAATATGCCCGGGTCAGGATCTGGCAGGCGCTCAAAGCCAAGGGTATTCATGTCGACCCGGAAACCCTTGAGATAAACGATCCGTCTGAAAAACAGCCCTCAAAAAACCTGTCACCTGAGGCTTTGATAACGGGGATGCCTCCCCATGTGCCCCTGGCAGACGGGCCATCGGTTCTGCTGATCATCACCGGCGGTATCGCCGCCTATAAGGCGCTGGAGCTGATCCGCCGGATGCGTGACCGCAACTGGCGGGTCCGCTGTATTCTGACCAAAGGGGGGAGCCAGTTCATCACCCCGCTTTCGGTCAGCTCTTTGTCGGGCGAGAAAACCTATACCGATCTGTTTTCTCTCACCGATGAAGCTGAGATGGGGCATATCCGGCTGGCGCGTGATGCGGATCTGGTGATGGTTGCCCCGGCCACGGCCCATTTTCTCAGCCGGATGGCCCATGGCATGGCTGATGATCTTGCCACCACCGCTGTTCTGGCGACCGGTGCACCTGTTCTGCTCGCTCCGGCCATGAACCCTTTTATGTGGGCAAACCCGGCAACACAGGCAAATATCGCAACCCTTCGCAACCGTGGCGTTCGTTTCTGCGGGCCGGACAGCGGTGATATGGCCTGCGGCGAAGATGGTGCCGGACGTCTGGCGGAGACAGACGCTATCCTCAACATGGCCGAAACCATGTTGCCGGGGCAAGGGCGGCTTGCCGGGCGTCGTGCGCTGGTGACGTCAGGCCCCACCCATGAGCCGATTGACGGGGTGCGCTACATTGCTAATCATTCCTCAGGCAAGCAGGGTCATGCCATAGCCTCAGCGCTGGCAAGAGAGGGCGCAAAGGTGACACTCATCACCGGCCCGGTGCAGGAGCCGCCTCCCCGGGGTGTGCAGACCGTGGCCGTGACCACCGCCGGAGAAATGCTCACCGCCACGCTTGCTGTTCTGCCCTGTGATATCGCTGTCTGCGCCGCCGCGGTGGCGGACTGGTCCGTTGATGGCGCCGGTATGCAAAAAATCAAGAAGACCGACGGCAAACCACCAAGCCTCACCTTCAGGGAGAATCCCGATATTCTGGCCACGATCAGCCAGCATGCCGCGCGGCCACGTCTTGTCATCGGCTTTGCCGCCGAAACCGATCAGGTGGTGGATTACGCCGCCGCCAAACGCGCCCGAAAAGGCTGTGACTGGATCCTGGCCAATGACGTCGGCGCGTCTTCCGTTTTTGGTGCCGATGAGAACGAAATCCATTTCATCACCGAACAAGGGTCTCATCACTGGCCGCGGATGAGCAAGGCTGACGTGGCAAGCCAACTGACCGAAGCGATTATCGAGGAGCTTAAACATGGCTGATCTCCATCTTCCGGTGCAGCGCCTTCCCCATGCCGAAGGGCTGGACCTCCCCCGCTATGAAACCGATGGTGCCGCCGGAATGGACCTGATGGCGGCTGTTTCCGATACGCTGACACTGGCACCATCTGAACGGGCCGCGGTCCCGACCGGACTTGCCGTTGC
Source organism: uncultured Hyphomicrobiales bacterium (assembly GCA_964580905.1). Classification (GTDB taxonomy): domain Bacteria; phylum Pseudomonadota; class Alphaproteobacteria; order Puniceispirillales; family UBA1172. The sequence goes on from CAZOLR010000006.1 coordinate 3,902, forward strand.
CATCCCCGAAGGATACGAAGCTCAGGTGCGACCAAGATCAGGGCTTGCGTTCCGGCATGGCCTGACCATTTTGAACGCCCCCGGCACGATCGACAGCGATTACCGCGGCGAGATCAAGGTTCTGCTGATCAATCTTGGTGCTGATCCTGTTCGCATCGAACGCGGCATGCGGATTGCGCAGATGGTGCTTGCCCCTGTATGCCGGGCCTCGCTAGACTTGGTCCATACGCTGGATGAGACCGGACGTGGCGATGGCGGTTTCGGCTCAACCGGCCGGTAACTAAAGATCCGGTGCAGAAACATGCTTGATGACGACCAGCTTACCCGTTACGCCCGCCAGGTTATCCTGCCCGAATTCGGGGAAGACACTCAGGAAAGATTGCTGTCCTCTTCTGTGCTCGTGATCGGGGCAGGAGGACTTGGCGCACCACTTATTCAGTATCTTGCCGCCGCGGGTATCGGGCGGCTCCGAATCGTCGATGACGACGAGGTGGAACTGACAAATCTTAACAGGCAGGTGACACATACCACGTCACGGATTGGCACCGCAAAAGCGGCATCCGCTGCCACCATGGCCCAAGAGCTCAACCCGGGATGTCTGGTTGAGCCTGTTATCGGCCGGTTCACTGCCGATACAGCGGCAGAACTCATCGCCGGAGCAGATGTTATCGCCGATTGCAGCGATACGCCCGAAACACGGTATCTGGTCAACGCTATGGCGCATCAGAAAGGTGTGCCTGTGGTGTTCGGCGGTGCCGTTCGCATGGAGGGACAGATCACTACCTTTGCCAGCGGCCGCGACCGTTCCTCGCCCTGCTTTCGCTGTGTTTTTCCGGAGACTGCCGGCCACGATCTCGCCCCCCGGTGCAGTGAGGCCGGCATTCTCGGCCCTGTCACCGGCGTGATCGGCACGATGATGGCCATGGAAGTGTTGAAACAATGCCTGTTGCCCCGGACCCCGCTGGGGGAAGGACTGGTGGGCAGATTACTTCTCTATGATGCCCGCGGGCAGACTTTCATGCCGATCAAGATCAGCCCCAGGCCGGACTGTCCCCTGTGCGGACAGCGCTGAGACCGGATTAAATCATCACTTCGATCACGCGATCAGGCGGGGTGTGCCCGTCGATAAACGTCTGCACGTTGATAATGACTTTCTCCCCCATGCTGAGCCGGCCTTCGATGGTCGCCGAACCGATATGCGGCAGGAGCACAACATTCTTCAGCTCAAGCAAGGTCGGATGGATTTGAGGCTCTTTTTCATAAACATCAAGTCCGGCCCCGGCAATGCGGCGCACCTTGAGCAATTCGGCCAGCGCAGCTTCATCAATCACTTCACCACGTGAAGTGTTCACCAGATAGGCATGGGGCTGCATCATCTCAAGCTTTTCACGACTGAGAAGATGATGGGTGGATTCGGTATGCGGGCAGTTGACCGAGATGATATCCATCCGGGCCATCATCTGACCGAGATCATCCCAGTGTGTTGCCTCAAGTTCCTGCTCGATCTCCGCATGAACCGGACGGCGGTTGTGATAATGGATCGACATGCCAAAACCGCGGGCCCGCCTTGCGATGGCCTGGCCGATTCGTCCCATACCGATAATGCCAAGCCTTTTGCCGTTGATACGGTGGCCGAGCATCCCTGTCGGCGCCCACCCTGTCCAGTTGCCTTCCCGCAGGAGCGCGTTTCCTTCCGCGATCCGGCGTGGCACGGAAAGGATCAGCGCGAGCGCCACATCGGCGGTATCTTCGGTGAGGACGCCGGGTGTGTTGGTGACAGTAATACCCGCCTCACGCGCCGCTTTGAGATCAATATGGTCAACCCCTGTGCCGAAGGAAGCGATAAGCTTTAATCTGGAGCCCGCCGCCTTGATGATTTCTGCGTCTATGCGGTCCGTCACGGTCGGCACCAGAACTTCGGCCCGGCCGACAGCCTCTTTCATCTGCTCACGGCTGAACGGCACATCGCTGCTGTTAAGCTCGGCGCTGAACAGCTCCCGCATACGTGTTTCCACCGAATCGGGAAGTTTCCGGGTCAGGATAACATGAGGTTTGCTTGTCATGATTGCACTGCTCTCTTGACTGTTTGTCAGGAACCTGAATTCATCTGGTTTGATGCCATACGGCTACCATCACCATGCGCAAATGTCCACAATGAAACTCTGCCCTTCAGAATGCCTTTACGCGGGCAAGACGCCTATCACTTCAGGCAGATCAACCAGGGCTAGGCTTCTGATCAGATTATATGGTAGATTTCCAGCATGATGATGTCCCGCTTTCTTTTGGTTGTGATTGCCATGATTCTGCCGCTCAGTCTCGGTCTGGCGCAGGAAAACAGAATCTCTGTCCGCGGCTCTAATCTTGAAATTCCCCGCTTTGTCACGCTCAAAACCAATACGGTGAACATGCGCACAGGCCCGGGGCGTGAATACCCCATTCTGTGGGAATACAAACGACGCGGGCTGCCGCTCAAGGTCATCGCCGAATTTGACACCTGGCGGAAGGTCACGGACCACGAAGGCACCACGGGCTGGATGCATGTCAGCACCCTTTCGATCAAGAGGATAGCCCTGGTCAGGGACACCACGGCCAGGATACATGATAATCCTGAAGATCAGGCGCAGGTGCTTGCTGTCGCCGAACGCGGCGTCTTGCTTGAGATTGAACAATGCCAGCCCCAATGGTGCAGAATAACGGCCAGAAATGTTAAAGGATGGATTGCCCGCCCCTCGATATGGGGTGTTCTTGATGACGAAATTCTCGATTGAATTTCCACCGGCCCGCACCATCCCTGCCGTAAAGAAAAGATGATCACTCCGATCCGGTATCAGGCTGGTAAAGAATTTTAACGTTGCAGGATGGGCGGAATTACTTCAGCCGGATGACCACATCAATGCGCTCAATCTGCTGGCCGTCAGGGGCAGTCGGGACTTTCTTGAACTCAATCGCATCACCGGGAATATCAATGAGCGCATTGCTTTCAGAATCAAAGAAATGGTGGTGATGATCACGGTTGCTGTCAAAATAAGTCACGCTGTCGTCAAGTTTGATATCACGCAGGAGGCCAACTTCAGCAAACTGATTGAGGGTATTGTATATCGTGGCAAGAGACATGTTTTCTCCACGTGCTGCCACTTCACATCTGAGCTGTTCTGCCGTCACATGGCGGTGTCCCTGATCAAATAAAAGAGAGGAAAGAACAACACGCTGTCGTGTTGGTCTCAGATTATGTGCGCGAAGCAGATCGATGTAATTCTGTGTATTCATTAAAAAAGATCTCTTTAATTGGAATAATTATATGCTGATATGCTTATTTTGTAAAGGCGCAAGCCGTTGCTGACGGTGCAAAGTAATGGCTTTTCCTTCCCAGTCTGCTATGGTCAGGAAAACAGAGTATGTGGACAGATACATGACAGGTTTCACCAAAAAGAACAGCTACAGCTATGATGATCTGATTTCCTGCGCTAAAGGGGATATGTTTGGCCCGGGCAACCCGCAACTGCCCATGCCGCCCATGCTGATGATGGACCGCATCACCACCATCAACGATACCGGGGGCAGCGAAGGTAAAGGCGAGATCATCGCCGAATTCGACATCACCCCTGATAAATGGTTTTTCGACTGTCATTTCATCGGTGATCCGGTTATGCCCGGCTGCCTCGGGATGGATGGCCTGTGGCAACTGGTCGGGTTTTACCTCGGCTGGGCAGGCGGCACCGGCCGTGGACGCGCGCTGTCGGTGGGCGGGGTCAAATTCACCGGCCAGGTCCAGCCTTCGGCATCACTGGTCACGTTCAAACTCGACATCAAGAGACTGATCATGCGCAAACTGATCATGGGCATTGCCGATGGTTCGGTACTTTGCGATGGTGAAACTGTTTTTGAGGCAACAGATATCAGGGTAGGGCTTTTCAAGGACGACGCCTGAACAAACAAAAGGGTTATCTGAACCGCCTATTGTAAGTCATAAGAAGGAGGCAAACATGCGACGCGTTGCCATCACCGGTATAGGGATCACGTCATCAATTGGTAATTCCGCAGGAGAAGTCTCGGCATCGTTGCGTGCGGGAAAATCTGGCATTGTCTTTGCGCCGGATTACGCCGAACTCGGTTTCCGCTCCCAGATCCACGGAACCGTCAAGATGGACGTCGCTGAACATGTTGACCGCAAGCGGCTTCGCTTCATGGGTGAAGGTGCGGCCTATGCCGTCATCGCCATGGAACAGGCCATTGCTGATTCCGGCCTCACCCAGGCGGAAGTGTCAAACCCCCGAACAGGGCTGATCGCCGGATCCGGCGGGCCTTCCACCGCCAACATGCTCACCGCTTTCGACACCACCAGGGAAAAGGGGCCAAAACGCGTCGGCCCTTACATGGTGCCGCGATGCATGTCGTCAACCGTATCGGCGTGCATCGCCACCTTCTTTGAAATCAAGGGACTGAACTTTTCCATTTCATCGGCCTGTTCAACCAGCGCACATTGCATTTCAAGCGGCGCCGATGCCATACGCTTCGGCCAGCAGGATATTGTCTTTGCCGGTGGCGGGGAAGAACTGCACTGGACCCTTTCTGTGCTTTTCGATGCCATGGGGGCCATGTCGTCGCAGTATAACGACACACCTGAAAAGGCGTCCCGCCCGTATGATGCCAATCGCGACGGTTTTGTGATTGCCGGTGGCGGCGGCATGGTGGTGCTTGAAGATATGGACCGGGCCAAAGCCCGCGGCGCCAAGATCTACGCAGAAATCGTAGGCTATGGCGCAAATTCGGATGGCCATGACATGGTTGCCCCTTCGGGTGAAGGCGCGGAACGCTGCATGGAACTGGCGTTGGCCGGGTTCAGCGGTAATGGCCTTGATGTGCCGGTGGATTACATCAACGCCCATGGCACATCGACACCGGTCGGCGATATCAAGGAGCTTGAGGCGGTAAAGAACGTGTTCGGCAAGCGCGGATATCTGCCGCATGTGGCTTCAACCAAATCCCTGACCGGGCATTCGCTTGGTGCAACCGGGGTACAGGAGGCGATCTATACCCTCCTGATGATGCAGGAGGGCTTTATTGCCGGCAGCGCAAATATTGAAGATCCTGACCCGGGCATCGGTGATATTCCCATCCCCACCAGCAGCATTGACAAGGACATTACCCTTGCGCTCAGCAATTCCTTCGGCTTTGGCGGCACAAACGCAACCCTGGCGCTGATGAAGGTCACGGAATGAGCGGGATCCTGGCCGGAAAAAAGGGGCTGATCATGGGCGTTGCCAATGAACGCTCCATCGCCTGGGGAATTGCCAAAGCCGCCGCCGAACAGGGGGCTGAACTCGCCTTTACCTATCAGAACGAAACGCTGGCCAAACGTGTCCTGCCGCTGGCGGAAAGCACCGGCAGCAGCAAGACGATCATCTGTGATGTTGCCGAAGAGGGCGCCGCCGCCGCCGCCATCGATGCGCTCAGGCAAGACTGGAGCCAGCTTGATTTCGTCGTTCATGCGCTGGCATTCGCGGACAAGGCCGCGCTCCAGGGGGCATATATGAATGTCGGGCGCGAGGCCTTTATTTCCTCCATGCTGGTCTCGGCCTTCTCGTTTACGGAAATAGCCAAAGCCGCACGCCCGATGATGACCAATGGCGGCTCCCTTGTCACCCTTACCTATCTGGGCGCACAGCGCATCACCCCGAACTACAATGTCATGGGTGTGGCCAAAGCCGCGCTGGAAGCATCGGTCCGATATCTGGCTGTTGATCTCGGTGGTGACAATATCCGTGTCAACGCGCTTTCGGCAGGACCTGTGAAAACACTGGCCGGTGCTGCTATTGGCGGTGCCCGTCATGTCTTCCGTCACGCCGAACATCACGCCCCCCTTGGCCGGAACCCGGATATGAATGAAGTCGGCCGTGCCGGGGTTTATCTCGTCTCACCTCTTTCATCCGGGGTGACGGGCGAAATCCATTTTGTCGACGGCGGATATCACCATATCGGCGTGCCAAGAGACGAATAAAACAAAAAAACGGGGCCCTGAAGCCCCGTTTTCCGTATCAGATAAATTGTTAAGGCTTATGCCTCAAGATCAGCACCGGTTTCCTGATCCACCCGCTTCATGGAAAGCTTGATCTTGCCGCGATCATCAAAGCCGATCACTTTGACTTTCACTTCATCACCTTCCTTGACAATATCGGTGGTTTTTTCAGTCCGGCCTTCCTGCAGCTCGGATATGTGAACGAGGCCGTCGCGGGCACCCATGAAATTCACAAAAGCACCGAAATCCACTGTCTTGACAACCTTGCCGGTATAGATGTGGTGGAGTTCAGGCTCGGCCACGATATCGTGGATCCGTTTATAGGCAGCTTCCCCCGATGCGGTATCGGAAGCGGCGATCTTGACGGTACCATCATCTTCGATATCGATTTTTGCGCCCGTGGTTTCACAAATCTCGCGGATGATCTTACCGCCGGGACCGATGATGTCACGGATCTTGTCTACCGGTATGGATATGGTGGTGATCTTCGGCGCGGTGTCGGCCAGCACTTCACGTGCCGTGGAGAGCGCCTTTTCCATTTCACCAAGAATGTGGATACGGCCATGTTTTGCCTGATCCAATGCCTGATCCATGATCTCACGGGTGATGGACGTGATCTTGATATCCATCTGCAGGGACGTGATCCCTTCCGATGTACCTGCGACCTTGAAATCCATATCCCCGAGATGGTCTTCATCACCAAGGATATCTGAAAGAACGGCGAAATCATCACCTTCCTTGATCAGGCCCATGGCAATACCGGCAACGGGCCGGGACAACGGCACACCGGCATCCATCATCGCAAGAGATGTGCCGCAGACCGTCGCCATTGAGGAAGACCCGTTCGATTCGGTGATTTCGGAAACCACCCGCACCGTATAGGGAAACTCATCCTTGGATGGGCGGATCGGGTTGATTGCTCTCCAGGCAAGTTTGCCATGGCCTATCTCACGCCGGCCGGGGGAGCCCACCCGTCCCGCTTCCCCCACCGAATAGGGCGGGAAGTTGTAATGCAGCATGAACGGATTGCGGTATTCACCTTCAAGGGCATCGATAATCTGCTCATCCTGACCTGTGCCCAGGGTGGCAACAACCAGCGCCTGAGTTTCACCACGGGTAAAGAGCGCCGAGCCGTGCGTGCGCGGAAGAACACCGACTTCCGCCACAATCGGACGCACGGTTTTGGTGTCACGTCCGTCGATGCGGGATCCTGTTTTCAGGATAGCGCCGCGGACGATATCCGCCTCAAGTGACTTGAAGATACTGCCGGCAAGCACCTGATCTGTTTCTTCGTCAAGTTTGGCCATGGCCGCCGCTTTTACTTCGGCAACCGCTGCCTGACGGCTGGTCTTATCAGCAATGCTGTAGGCTTTTTCGAGATCAGCGCTGAACCCGGAAAGTGTCTTGCTGATCATCTCCGCTTCGGCAGGCTCTTCCGGCAGGGGCCGCGGGTCCTTGGCGGCGGCTTCAGCCAGTTCGATAATGCCATTGATCACAGCCTGCATGTTGTCGTGGCCGAAATTCACGGCGCCGAGCATGTCCGCCTCAGACAGTTCCTGCGCTTCGGATTCCACCATCAGCACACCCTCACGTGTACCGGCAACCACCAGATCAAGCCGGCTTTCCTTCATTTCCTCAAAAGTCGGGTTGAGCACATAAGCGCCATCGATCATCCCGACACGGGCAGCCCCGATCGGGCCAAAGAAAGGAATGCCGGAAATGGTCAGCGCGGCAGAGGCCCCGACCAGGGCGACAATCCCCGGATCATTCTGCATATCATGCGACAACACGGTGCAGATGACCTGGGTTTCACATTTGAAAGATTTAGGGAAAAGCGGGCGTATCGGACGGTCAATAAGGCGGGATACCAGTGTTTCGTTCTCGCTCGGACGTCCTTCACGCTTGAAAAACCCGCCTGGAATCTTACCGGCGGCAAAAGTCTTTTCCTGATAATTCACGGTTAACGGGAAGAAATCCTGACCAGGCTTGGCTGTAGCCGCGGCAACCGCCGTACACAAGACCGTGGTCTCACCCATGGTCGCGAGAATGGCGCCATCGGCCTGGCGGGCAATGCGCCCGGTTTCAAGGGTAAGCTTTTTGCCGCCCCAGTCGATTTCTTTTTTAAATACCTGAAACATATGTCTCATTTCTCCTGCATACCGCTACAGCACCATTGCCGGAGCGGTGGCCCGAACATCCGGGCGTTTACGTCATCTTGTGGGGAGAGATTGGCCTCAGGCCGAACTGATCTTCAAAAAACCCCGGGTCATTCCCAGGTCAATACCGGCATATCCGGCATCCCTTAAAGTAATCCCATCAAGACTATGCTCCTAATAGGGGGCATAGCGCCAAATGTCAAGAAAGTTGAGATTGATGAAAACCGGACATTAAAAAAGAAAGCCGGTCCTCAGACCGGCTTTCGGTTACTGTCTTCGCTGTTAGCGACGCAGGCCAAGCTTGGCGATAAGATCCTTATAGGCCTGCTCATCGCCACGCTTGATATAGTCAAGCAAATGGCGACGTTTGCCGACCATGGTCAGGAGTCCCCGGCGTGAGCCGAAATCCTTCTTGTGTGTTTTCATGTGTTCGGTCAGGTTAACGATCCGTTCGGTCAGAATAGCAACCTGAACGGCGGCACTGCCGCTGTCTTTGTCATTGGCGCCAAATTCGGCAATAAGTTCAGCTTTACGCTCGTTGGTAATCGACATCACGGTCTCCTTTCAAAAATCAGAGAAGATTAAAAACCCTCAAGGGTGATGCCGTCCCGCCCGTAACACGGATAATGGCAACAAGCGTGCCATTAAAAAGGGCAAGAGCCGTGACATCGTCCCCTTCAGGACCGGTCTCCGTCGTCAATGTGGCGGAGATCGTAATCTTCTGGCCGCAACGCAGCCGGTGGGCATCATTTTCGGTAATGGCAAGCGCCGGGATGTCGGCCAGCGCTGTCAGAACCGGATGCAAAGCTTCAAAAGCATCGGCACTATTGTCGATTTGTTCGAAAAAATCCAGTGAAATCGACTTGTCTTCGGAAAAAGGTCCCACCCGGGTTCGCCGTAGCTCGATAACATGGCCTTCGGTGCCAAGATGCTTTGCCAGATCACGGGCCAGTGCCCGGATATACGCCCCCTTGCCGGTGGTCACCCGGAAACTGGCTTCATCTGCCGATGCCCTGACCATTTCCAGCCTGTGGATATCCACCTTGCGTGGGCTGAGCTCCACTTCGACATCGGCGCGGGCCAGATCATAGGCCCGGCGTCCGTCTTTCTTGATCGCCGAATATCGTGGCGGCACCTGATCAATCCTGCCTGTAAACCGTGGTAGCGCCGCCCTGATCTGATCTTCATCCGGCCGTATATCGGAACGCGCAATCACATCACCTTCGCGGTCATCGGTATCGGTGGCCTGCCCCCATTTCACCGTAAAAAGATAATCCTTGCTTGCGTCCATGACATAGGGGATGGTCTTGGTCGCCTCACCAAGGGCAATGGGCAGAATACCGGTTGCCAGCGGATCAAGCGTGCCGGCATGACCTGCCTTGGCGGCATTAAAGGCACGTCGGACAATATTGACAGCTTTCGTCGACGGGACCGTCAGCCCTTTGTTGAGAATAACCCAGCCGTGGACAGCCTGTTTCGGGTACCCACGCCGCGGCGTATCATTCTCTTTCGTTGGCATTTGAATTCTCGCCAATCAGCGCACTGATCCTGCTGGCTGTATCAAAACTGCTGTCAAGCTGGAAGCGAAGCTTCGGGGTACGGCGGATCGTCAGACGACGTGACAATTCGTGCTGAATTGTTTTCGAAATCCGGCCAAGAGCCTCCAGAACCCCGTCCGGGTCAACCCCGCCAAGAGGCATGACGTAAACCCTGGCATTGGCAAAATCCGGGCTGATCGAGACTTCGGACACCGTCACGGACACACCTTCAAGCTCCGGCTCATAGAAAGGGTGGCGCAGAAGAATATCCGAAATAACATGCCGGATTTCTTCACCCACCTTCAGCTGGCGCTGGGATTTGTCACCGCCCTTGCGGTCATTTCTGCTTTTCCGGTCACCCATAACACTATCCGAAAGCGGGGTATTCCTGTTCCTAGTTCAGGGTCCGCGCAATTTCGTGAACTTCAAAACATTCGACCACGTCGCCCTGTTGCAGATCACCGTAATTTTCAAAGGCCATGCCACATTCCTGACCTTCACGCACTTCCTTGACCTCATCCTTGAAGCGCTTCAGCGTCTTGAGAGACCCTTCATGGATGACGACATTATCGCGCAAGAGGCGAACACTACAGCCACGTTTGATAACACCTTCGGTGACAAAACACCCGCCGATCTTACCAACCTTGGTGATGTTGAAGACCTCACGAATTTCGGCATATCCGATAAACTCTTCCTTGGTATCCGGCTCAAGCAGGCCTGTCATCGCCGCCCTTATCTCGTCAATGAGCTCATAAATGATGGAGTGATACCTGATTTCCACCCCATCACGTCGGGCCTGATCACGTGCCTGCGGGTTGGCACGGACATTAAAGGCAATAATCAGCGCCGATGATGCCGCCGCAAGACTGACATCCGATTCGCTGATAGCACCAACCCCTGTGGAAAGCATCCGTACCTTGACCTGTTCGGTGGCCAGTTTGTCTATCGCAACACGTATCGCTTCAAGCGATCCATGCACATCTGTCTTGATGACAACAGGAAGCTCCTGGGCTTCGCCGGCGGCAATGGCCGAAAGCATCTGTTCCACCGATCCCCGGGCACCAACAGCCGCATCCTTGGTCCGGATGACGCGCTGGCGGTATTCTGCCACTTCACGGGCACGTGCCTCGCTTTCAACCACGGTCAGAATATCACCGGCCATCGGCGTGCCATTCAGGCCGAGCACTTCAATAGCATCCCCGGGCCGGGCTTGCTTGACCTGTCGGCCCCGATCATCGTTAAGGGCACGGACACGACCTGTTTCCGCGCCGACAACAAAGATATCACCGACATTGAGCGTACCACGTGTCACCAGAAGGGATGCGACCGAACCCCGGCCGCGTTCCACCTTGGCTTCAATAACCGCCCCTTCGGCCGCCCGGTCAGGATTGGCCTTGAGTTCGAGAAGTTCTGCCTGAAGCATGATCGCTTCTTCGAGTTTGTCGAGGCCCATTTTTGTATGGGCGGAAACCTCAACACTGAGGACATCACCACCGAATTCCTCGGTGATAATCTCATGGCTGAGAAGCTCATTACGCACACGTTGCGGGTCAGCTTCGGGCTTGTCGCATTTGTTGATCGCGATGATCACCGGGCACTCCGCGGCCCGGGCATGATTGATGGCCTCGATCGTCTGCTGCATCACGCCGTCATCCGCCGCCACAACCAGCACCACGATATCCGTGATATTGGCGCCGCGCATCCGCATTTCGGTAAAGGCTTCGTGACCCGGCGTATCGATGAAAGTGATCGTATTACCACTTGATGTATGAACCTGATAGGCACCGATATGCTGGGTAATGCCGCCGGACTCGCCTGCCGCGACATCGGTCTGCCGGATGGCATCGAGAATAGATGTCTTGCCGTGATCAACATGCCCCATGACCGTCACTACCGGTGGCCGGGGTTTCAATGTGGCGGGATCATCTTCTTCCCCGTCACTGGTGATATCGACATCAGCTTCGGAAACCCGGTTCGGCTTATGGCCGAGTTCGATCACGATAAGCTCAGCTGTTTCGGCGTCTATTGTCTGGGTTACGGTTGCCATGATCCCGAGCTTCATGAGCTCCTTGATCACATCAGCGGCACGTTCAGCCATCCGGTTGGACAATTCCTGCACGGTGATGGCTTCCGGAATAGTGACATCACGGACCTGTTTTACCTTGGGTTGCGCTTCCATGGAACGCATCCGGGCCTTTTCCCGCTCACGTGCCCGTCGCACCGATGCAAGTGAACGCTGGCGGGTGCTTTCGCCGCCATCCAGGGCCTCGGTGATGGTAATCTTGCCGCGTCGGCGCTGATCCTGCTCACCACGCCGGACATTGGTTTTCTTGGGCTGATCCGGAACTTCACGCTTACGGCTGGACGGACGCCCGGGGGATGCCGCCGCATCCGGGAAGGACGCCGGCTGAACCGGTGATGGGGACGTTTCTTTACGTCTTGCCATTTCTTCGGCGTGACGGCGGGTGTTTTCTTCGTTGCGTGATTCTTCTTCGGCCGCCACACGGCGCATTTCAGCAAGTTCACGCTCCCGGCGGGTTTCAGCCGGTTCAGAACCTGTATCCTCTACCACCACATCTTTGGGCTTTACCGTCGGGGTGGCTGGTACTTCTGCCTGTCGCTTCATGCCTTCCTGCAGGGCGCGGTTACGGGCCGCGCGTTCGGCTTCGGTCAGATTATCGGCAGCCTCTGCTCCGGCAGAAGATGGCGGGCTCGCTGCAGCCGGTTTGCGCGACGGTGCCGGACGAACACCAGGCTGCCGCTTGCGGACAACTTCCACCTGAACGGGCCTGGACGATGCCCGGCCTGACGTGCCACGTGGCGCGGCAGGTGCACTGCCTTCGGAAATCCCACCAAGGGTGAGCTTGCCACTTCCCAGGCTCAGCGTTTTCTTTTTGTCAGCCTCTTTGCTCATCCCGTACCCTTTCGGCCGTACTAAGTCGCTCGGATTGATAATTCCTTCAAATCATCAGTCTCAAGCCATGGTTTACAATGCCCGGGCATGTAAATGCAACCCATTGCACCATCTTGCCCTCAATCTTCACTCTCATTCTGCCGGAATCCGGCAAGCCGGCGGCAGGCAACCTCAATACGTTCGGCCTGCCCCCCCGGCTGGTCTCCCACCGCAACAAAAGCGATCGAATCCCGCCCGAATACCGACCCCAGTTCTTCACCGGCAAAGAAATCAACCCGCCAGTCATGGGGGATATCTCCGGCCAGTGCTCTGGCTTCACGCACCGAAGCATCGGTTGCCACCAAAAGCCCGCTGACGGCACCGGCGGCCCGTATTTTGCCGCCCCCGCCAACAACAAGCCCGCTCCGCCGCCCTATCGACAGAAGATCGAGGCAACGCTGCACAAGAAGCTGTTCAACCAGAACACAAAAATCCGTGTCTTCGGCTTTCGCCTCCAGCGCCCGCGCCAGCAATCCCTTCTCTTCAGCCACTCTGAGTGCTGAAGCCGTCGCCGTTACCCAGGCACCCCGTCCCGGCAGTTTTGCCGCCACATCCGGAACAATTCTGCCATCAGGCCCTGAGACAAACCGGATGAGCTGATCCGGTTCCAGCCGCGCCCCGGTTACGAGACATTTTCTCTCTTGAGCATGTCGGCTCAGGTTGCATCTCCCGTTTCAGTTCCGGCATCTTCATTCACCGCATCAGCATCCGGTGCCTGTTCCTCGTCTTCAAACCAATGGGCCCGCGCCGCCATGATAATATCACCGGCATGCTCTGTACTGGTCAGACCGAAACTGCCGAGATGCTCGACCAGTTCATCTGAATCAAGATCAGCCAGATCATCAAGGGTCAGGATGCCAGCTTGGGCTAGGGTAAGTATCATCGCCGGAGACAGATGTTCAAAATTCCTCAGATCATCAGCAACTTTCAGGTCCTTAAGCTCACTTTCGATGCGGACCGCTTCACGTTCGACGAAATCAATCGCCCGCTGGGAAAGTTCGGCGGCAATGGCTTCGTCAAAACCCTGAATGTTCATCAGTTCTTCGACAGGTGTTTCCGCAATGTCTTCGACCATCACAAAGCCTTCAGCTATCAGCAGATGCGCGATCACATCATCGATATCCAGGCTTTCCATGAAACGCTCTGACCTGTTCCGTGTTTCTTCCTGACGGCGTTCGGATTCCTGCGCTTCGGTCAGGATATCGATATACCAGCCGGTCAGTTGGGAGGCGAGACGGACATTCTGGCCGCGCCGGCCAATCGCAAGGCTGAGCTGATCGTCGGGCACGACCACTTCCATGCGGCCGGCATCCTCATCCATCACAACCTTTGACACCACCGCCGGAGCCAGCGCATTCACCGCAAAACTCACGGTATCTTCCGACCATGGGATAATCTCAATCTTTTCTCCCTGAAGCTCATTGACGACCGCCTGCACGCGGCTCCCCCGCATACCGACACAGGCGCCGACAGGGTCAATGCTGGGATCGTTGGAGAAAACCGCGATCTTGGCGCGGCTGCCCGCTTCACGGACAACGTTCTTGATCTCAATGATACCGTCATAGATTTCCGGCACTTCCTGTGTAAACAACTGGGCCATAAACTGGTTGTCCGCCCGTGACAGGAAGATCTGCGGGCCGCGAACCTCTTCGCGCACATCCTTGATATAGGCGCGGACGCGATCACCCTGTCGTAGCAATTCGCGCGGGATCATCTCCTCACGCCGGATCACTCCCTCCGCACGACCGAGATCAACCGAAATGGAATAGCTTTCCGCCCGCTTGATCGTGCCGACAACGATTTCACCAACCCTGTCTTTATATTCTTCGTACTGCCGGGCACGCTCAGCATCACGCACGCGCTGCGAGATGACCTGTTTTGCTGTCTGGGCCGCGATACGGCCGAATTCCAGCGGCGGCAGAGGCTCACGGATAAAATCCCCGAGACCGAGATTTGCATCCAGTTTCTGCGCTTCGGCGAGCAGGATCTGACAGGCCTCGTCTTCAACTTCTTCGACCACTTCGGTCACACGCTCAAGACTGATCGCGCCGGATTTGCGATCAATATGCGCCCGGATATCACGATCCTGTCCGTAGCGGGACCGCCCGGCTTTCTGGATCGCCTGCTCCATGGCAATGATCACTTCCTCGCGGTCAATTGATTTTTCGCGCGCAACAATGTCCGCGACCTGAATAAGTTCAGCGCCTGGTACCGTTGACGTGTCCATAATACTAGCCTTTCTTTTTAGCCTTCACGGGTTGAAGAAACCATTCTGTTGGGTCGAGCTTGGCGGTATCAATCATCTCAAAAGGGAGACTGACCGGCCCGTAGCCTGTTTCAAGTTCCACCTGACCATCGCCGGTTATACCATTGATCCGTCCATTGAACCGGCGGCGGCCTTCGATCAGCGATTTCATCGAGATCCTGGCCAGTTCACCGGCAAAACGGGTGTAATCTTCAGGACGGACAAGCGGCCGGGACAGGCCGGGTGAAGACACTTCCAGCTGGTAGCCTGATTTGATCGGATCCTCGACATCCAGCACCGCCGAAACACCACGGGAGATCTTGGCGCAGTCTTCGACCGTCATCTCAAGACTATCATCAAGAGGTTCCGCCATGATCTGCAGGGTGCCGCTGGAAAACATCACGCGCACAAGGCGGAATGACATCGCATCCAGCACCGGCTCAATCATGGCCGCTATTTTTTCTTCAAGCAGCATTCATCCGCCCAATAAAAAAGTGGGCCTTTTGAGCCCACCGCCGATTGACAGTATGTGCCGTCTTTATACGAAGTTTTTCTTATCGTGGCAAGTGCTAAGGATTGCGCCTGTATTCAAACCAGGATGAGACCCGGCCTGCCCTGTCTGCTTTGGCCATATACCGGGTTCCGGGCCAGCCGGATGGCGGCGTCCTCCAGTCTTCGGCTGTTTGGGCCAGCCAGTCAAAATCCCGGCAGTGAGACATGTGTTCAAGCATCCAGGTCTTGGCGGTCGGCTCATCGCTGGCAAGCAGAAGAGTGCCGCCCGGCCGGATGAGACGTGCCAGTTCAGCAAGAAGTTCCGGCTGAACAATGCGTCGGTCCTGATGCCGCTTCTTCGGCCAGGGATCAGGAAAAAGAATGAACACACCGGCAAGGGATGAAGGCGTGAATGCCGGCAGCAGAAGACGCACATCTTCAGGCCAGATCCGGATATTCTGAAGCCCCCTTGCCAGAATATGTTTCGACAAGGACGCAACGCCGTTGATGAAAGGCTCCGCGCCGATAAAGCCTGCGGCGGGCATTTCCTCAGCCCGTGCCGCCAGATGCTCACCACCCCCGAAACCGATTTCAAGGAAAACATCCGCAACTTCCCCGTCAAAAAGAGATTGGGGCTCAAGGCTGGCAGCTTTCGCGGCAAGCTTCTCGCTGATCTGCCATTTTTCAAGACCACGTTGCAGGTTTTCCGCCTGGGCAGGGCGAAGCCGACGCCCATGGCGCCGGCCATAGAACATCAGCCGGTCCTTGAGGGGATCAATACGTGTCATCTTCCCGTATCAGACAGCTTTTTTCAGCGCATCCATCAGATCAAGCGCCTCCCATGAGAACGTCCCGGGCCCGGCCTCGCCCGCGGTCCGGCCAAAATGGCCATAGGCTGCGGATGACTTGTAGATAGGCGCACTCAGCCCGAGCGTCTCGCGGATACCACGCGGGGTGAGATCCATCACCTTGGGTATGATTTCCGCAAGCCGGGTGTCTTCAATCTCACCGGTCCCGTCGGTATTGACATAGACCGACAACGGATAGGCAACGCCGATAGCATAGGAAACCTGTATCGTGCACCGCGCCGCCAGACCTGCGGCAACGATATTCTTGGCCACGTAACGGGCGGCATAAGCGGCCGAACGGTCTACCTTTGTCGGATCCTTGCCGCTGAACGCCCCGCCGCCATGGGGCGCCGCGCCGCCATAAGTATCCACGATGATCTTGCGTCCTGTCAGCCCGGCATCGCCATCAGGTCCGCCGATGACAAAATTTCCCGTCGGGTTGACATAGAATTTCTCCTCATCACACATCCAGCCATCGGGCAGAATCGCAAGCACGTGCTCACGAACCAGTTCACGCACCTGATCCTGGCTGGCATCCTTGTGGTGCTGGGTGGAAACAACCACGCTTTCAGCCCGGACCGGCTTACCGTTTTCATAAACACAGGTGATCTGTGATTTGCTGTCCGGGCCAAGGATATCCGCAGTCCCGGCATGGCGCGCATCAGCCATGGATTTGAGGATCTGGTGCGAGAAATGTATCGGGGCCGGCATCAGAACATCGGTCTCACGGCAGGCGAACCCGAACATGATCCCCTGGTCTCCTGCCCCTTCATCCTTATTGCCTGAACTGTCAACTCCCTGGGCAATATCGGCGGACTGTTCGTGCAGATGGCACGCCACATCCATATTCTTCCAGTGAAATCCGTCCTGCTCATATCCGATGGATCTGACTGCCTGGCGTGCAGTTTCAATGATTTCTTCCGGCGTCACTTCTTCAGGACACCGTATCTCACCTGCCAGAACAGTGCGGTTGGTCGTCGTCAGCGTCTCGCAAGCCACACGACTTTCGTTGAATTTGCCGAGAAGCAAATCAACCACTTCATCGGATATACGGTCACAGACTTTATCAGGATGGCCTTCGGAAACAGATTCGCTGGTGAAAAGATAACTCATGGGGATACCTTATTTAGTTGATTGAATGAAACTACATCCTTCGTTCCGAACGCGTCAAGATCGATGATGCCATCGCCCAAAAACCCATGGCCATCAGCATCAGCCACCAGATCAGATCACCATGGCGGCGATAGAATGTATCAAGCGCACCCCCTAAAGCCACATCCCTCATCCCGGCCTGACCGAATGCGATCTGATCCGTAATGCGGCCATGACTGTCGATACCGGCGCTGATACCAGTATTTGCAACCCTCAGGACAGGCAAGCCAAGTTCAGCCGCACGCAGCCTTGCCATGGCCAGATGCTGACGTGGCCCGATTGTGTCGCCAAACCAGGCATCGTTGGTGATATTAACCAGCACATCCGCCCCTGTTTTCAACACCGTCTTCCGGACAAGAGCCGGGAAGATGATCTCATAACAAATCAGCGGCGCAAGGGTGACCTCAGCCCCGTCTGTCCCGTGGCGGACAGAAAATCCCGCGGGCCCTTCACCTGAAGAAAAATCAATCGGCCCGGCAATGGCTTCAACGAACGGCAGCACACCCCGCCCGGGAGCATATTCGCCAAAGGGAACAAGATGGGTTTTACTGTAGCTTGCCGTTACGCGTCCTTCCGGATCGGCCAGAACAGCCGTGTTGAAAAGACGAAATCCATCCTCTGTCTTCAGGCTCAATACCCCGGTCAGGACAGGCGACACCTGGTCTGATGACGCCGCTATTGCCGCGCGGAAGGCATCGCCCTCACGTTCGATCATTCCGGCAAACGCCGATTCCGGCCAGATAATCACGTCAGGTGATGGCGCAGATGTATCTGCCGACAAAAGGGCAAGGCGCCGGAGATGCCCGGGTCTTTTTTCCTTAATCCATTTATCCCCCTGGGGAATATTTGGCTGAACAAGACGCGCCGTCATGCCGGTGGCACGGGTTGTGCCGGCAGGGGTGTTGTGGTGAAAAAAGCCAAGGCCGACAAAACCCGTAAGCAGTATCACCGCCAGTCCGGCAGATATGTGCTGGCGATATCTGATCAGCGCCGGCATCATCGCAAAAAGCACCGCCAGCAACGTCGCGCCCCAGATACCGGTATAGGCTACGATACCCAGAACGCGGTCATCCGTCAGCACGATCATCCCCGGGGTATTCCAGGGAAACCCGCTCAACACTACCCCTCTTATATATTCCGCCACCGGCAAGAAAACGATGAGCATCAGGATGCGGGTGGGCGCGTGCCTGGATACGCGCCATGCCAGCATAAAGGCCGCCGCCCAGAACACCCCCAGGAGAAGCGGCAACCCTGCCGCGGCAAAGGGGATCAGAAACACATGCCCGCCACCTGATGTGATGAAGGCAACACTGACCCAGGACAGGGAGAGCAGAAACCAGCCAAAACCTGTTGCCCATCCAAGGAAAAATGCCTCACGTCCACGCCCGGCCGAAGCCATGCCCAGCGCGGGCAGGGAGAGCGCACATATCAACACCGTATAGTTGAGAGGCGGCAGACTTGCGCTGGCAAGAATTCCCGAAAAGAGGGCCAGTGCCAGACGCCAGCCCCGGGCGGAGATATACTCAGCCTTCACCGGCAAGGCCACGTCGGTCATCCGATTGAGAAGAGCTGAACCTTTCAAGCCCGCAGATCCGCAACAGGCTTACGTGACGCGGGTTACTCTCAAGGATTTCAAATTCAAGCCCGGCCGGATGACGAATGATTTCCCCCCGCCCGGGGACTCTTCCGGCAAGAGAAATGACCAGCCCGCCGATAGTGTCAATCTCATCCCTGTCCTCGTCATCAAGAAGGGGGCAGGTCATCTCTTCCAGCGTGCCGATTTCAACCCTCGCCTCTGCTGTCGCCGACCCATCGCCGTTGATATCAAAAAGCGGCGTGGTGTCTTCGTCATGTTCATCGTTGATTTCACCGACAATCTCTTCCACCAGATCCTCAATCGTGATCAGCCCGTCCGTGCCCCCATATTCATCAACCACCAGGGCCAGATGAAGTCGTTTAAGTCGCATTTCCTGCAACAGATCAAGTGTGCGTATCGTCGGCGAGATGAAGATTGGCTGGCGCAACATGGACGGAATATCCGGCACTTTGTCTTCGTGCATGCATCTGGCGACATCCTTGATATGCAGAATGCCGAGAACGTTATCAAGACTGCCCCTTGTTACCGGCACACGGGAATGATTGGCTTCGACAATCGTCCTGAAGATATTTTCAATGCCATCGTCGATATCGACAAAGACGATATCGGCCCGCGGCACCATGACGTCGGTTGCCGTAATATCACGCAGACCAAGAATGTTTTTCAGCAACATGCTTTCATGGCTGTCGAAAGACACGGTCTCACGGATGGATTCTTCCAGCAATTCGGCAAGCTGATCTCGTGCCAGTGCAGGCGGGTTTCCGGGAAGAGACCCCAGCACAACGGATTTGAGCTTCTGGAACGTATTCATGCTTCAGCTTTCTCAAGTAACGTGTAGGGGTTTGCCACACCCTGCCGGGCGAGTATGGCCACTTCATGGCCTTCCATGAGGTTTGCGTCCTCGTCGTTCTCATGGTCATGGCCGATGAGGTGAAGGACCCCGTGGACAATAAGATGAAGACCGTGATGTTCCATGGAAATGCCCGTATCTGAAGCTTCCCGGACCATCACGCCAAAGGCCATGGCGATATCACCCAGATAGGTGTCGTCATGATCAGGAAAAGACAGCACATTTGTGGGCCTGTCCTTGCCGCGATGTTCCGCGTTAAGCGAAGCCAGGGTGTCATCATCCGTCAGCAGTATCGTCATTTCCGCCCGGGTGATCCCGGCTGTTGCCAGCGCATCACGCAGGGCTGATCCGACCATGTTCCTGAAAGACGGGGTGAAGAGATCGCCCCACCGGGGGTCATCGCAAATGAATTCAGCCGCAAGGCCCAATTCATCCTCAATCAGATAGACCGGACTCTCGGGTTCTTCCGGGGGGATATCAAGATCTGGCGGATGGGTAGATGTCATGCCTTGGTGTCACGTGTTTCATAAGCGTTCAGTATACGGGCCACCACCGGGTGACGCACCACATCAGTGCCCTTCAGTCGAATGATCCCGATCCCTTCCACATTGTCAAGGATCGAGACGGCATCTTCAAGTCCGGATTTCTGTCCGGATGGCAGGTCCACCTGGCTGAGATCACCGGTGATGACCATGCGCGAATCATCGCCGAGCCGCGTCAGCACCATTTTCATCTGCACCGGCGTCGTGTTCTGGGCTTCATCGATAATGACGTAGGACTGGGCCAGCGTCCGCCCCCGCATAAACGCAAGAGGGGCAATTTCGATCTGCCCTGACGCCAGCATCCGGTCAACTTTCTCCGCCGGCATCATATCGTAGAGCGCATCATACAAGGGCCGCAGATACGGATCGACCTTGTCTTTCATATCACCGGGCAGGAAGCCGAGCCTTTCCCCCGCCTCAACCGCGGGGCGGGATAAAACGATCCGCTCCACCTGCCTTGACTTCAGCGCGGCCACAGCCTTTGCCACGGCCAGATAAGTCTTGCCTGTACCGGCAGGGCCGATACCAAAAACCACATCATGGCGGGTCAGGGCATCGATATAGGTCTTCTGTCCGGCGGATTTGGCGGTGACGGATTTACGCCATGTCTCAATCGCGCCGTCACCTTTGGCAAAAGCGGAAATATCCGGCTTGCCGTCGCCCTTGGCCCAGCGCAGGGCATCTTTTACCATGGCAGAAGAAAGATCACCCTGGGGGTCCCGGTCATTGGCTATGCGCTGATACAAGGCCTCAATCGTGTCCCTTGCGGTAACCGCGTTATCCTGACTGCCCGTGATCTGGATGATATTGCCGAAACTGTCGAGGCTGACGTCAAGCGCCTGTTCAATCTGCGCCAGATTGCTGTTGTGATGCCCATAGAGGAGAGGAAGGAATTCATTATTGTCGAATTCGATTTTGATGCTGTGGCTTTTTTTCTGCCTCACGCTGTTTTCATCTCCACACTGTTGCTGTCCACCGGCTCTCCGGCAAGGCTGTTCTGGTGTGCGCCGACAATCCGTAGAGGTATTATAGCACCAATTTCACCGGATGTGGCAGGGAAATGCACAGCCTGCATCCATGGGCTGCGTCCGGCTTTCTGTCCGTCACGGCTGGCCGGACGTTCGATCAGCACATCCATCACCGTGCCCAGTTTTTCCATATTGAACGCCAGTTGCTGGGCAGAGACAAGCTGTTGCAAACTTGCCAGACGTTCGGCTTTGACCGTTTCATCGATCTGGTTTTCATCGGTGGACGCAGGTGTTCCGGGGCGCGGCGAATATTTGAAGGAATACGCCGAAGCATAGCCGATTTCAGCGATAAGGTTGATGGTATCGGCAAAATCCCGGTCCGTCTCCCCGGGAAAACCGACAATGAAATCACCGCTGAGGGCCATATCCGGCCGCACCTCACGCAGACGGTCGATGATCCGCCGATAGTCGTCGCGGGTATGGTGACGGTTCATCGCCGCCAGAATACGATCCGATCCGGACTGAACAGGAAGATGCAGATACGGCATCAGCTGGGGAATATCCGCATGGGCTGAGATCAGCTCATCATCCATGTCACGGGGATGCGAAGTGGTGTAGCGCAACCTTTTCAGCCCGTCGATTTCCGCTAATGCACGGAGGAGACGGGCGAAATTCCACTCTCCCCCATCCGGGGACTGCCCGCGCCAGGCATTCACGTTCTGGCCGAGAAGGGTAAGCTCAACACTGCCGGCCCCGACCAGACGGCGGGCCTCTTCAAGAATGCTGGCAGCAGGCCGGGAGTATTCCGCACCACGGGTATAGGGAACAACGCAGAATGTGCAGAATTTATCGCAACCTTCCTGTATGGACAGAAACGCTGCCGGTCCGCGTGGTGTGTGTTCTTCGGGCAGAAAATCAAATTTGTCCTCAACCGGGAAATCGGTGTCAATGCGGGCGTTGCGTGCCGCCGGATCAATCTCTGTTACCAGTGCCGGCAGACGGTGATAGGCTTGCGGGCCGACCACCACATCAACCCAGGGCGCCCGACGGCTGATTTCCTGACCTTCGGCCTGGGCAACACATCCCGCGACCGCTATCGTGGCATTGTGGCCATCACGGCGACGCGCCTCTTTCCATTTCCGCAGACGGCCGAGTTCGGAGAAAACCTTCTCTGATGCTTTTTCACGAATATGGCAGGTATTGATAATGACCATATCCGCATCATCCGCGTCCGGTGAAGGGCTGTAGCCAAGCGGTGCCAGAACATCTGCCATACGATCCGAGTCGTAGACATTCATCTGGCAGCCATAGGTTTTAATGAACAGTTTCTTGGTCATGCCTATCCCTTAATCATCACCCCCGGGGGTGTCAAGCCGCATCAGGATCGCATCCACCCTTCCGCCCTGCCTTTTATAATAGCCGCGACGTCTGCCCGCCCCGGCAAATCCGGCCCGTTCATAAAGCCTGATCGCGGTGATATTGTCCTCTGCCACATCAAGCCTGCATCCCGAAGGACAGTGAAGATGGAGAAACTTTTCAAGAAGGGCCATGCCGATGCCCTGCCGACGATAGGCCGTATCAACGGTTATCTGAATAATTTCGCCCTCTCCGTCAACAACCCAGCCAAGGATAAAGCCAGCAGCTCTGTCTTCAGCACGGGCCATCACCCCTTTGAGATGAGGTTTTTCAAGCAAGGCCTGCGCCTGGGAAATCGTCATGTCATCATCAAGGTCCGCCAGGACGGGCGCATCTTTGCGAACGAGTGGCCGCAGGGTTATCATTCGGCCTTTTCTTTCCCTGCTGATCCCGCTGTCGCCCCGCCTTTAGGGCCGAGAATAGGCGGCGCGAGATAGAGTGGTTCAAGCCGCAAATCCGATAAAGTGAGATCTGTCATACCGGTAAAAAACCGGAGCAGATGGCTGGCATTAGCCTCGGCCTGAAGGAAGGCAGATGCCGCCAGCCCGTTTTTTTCAAGCATCAGCGCGGTCGCCTCCGCTTCATGCCCGATAATGATCCAGTCCTCAGCGAAACGGGCGAGATGGTCAGCAATATCTTCGCCCGAAAGATCAGCTATCGGGCCCAGAGATGACCCGTCCGGCCGAAAGCCTGCAACAAAACATGAGCGGC
The DNA here is from genome assembly GCA_964580905.1 of uncultured Hyphomicrobiales bacterium. Classification (GTDB taxonomy): domain Bacteria; phylum Pseudomonadota; class Alphaproteobacteria; order Puniceispirillales; family UBA1172. Next base: position 27,386 of record CAZOLR010000006.1, read on the forward strand.
GGCGGGTATCTCCCAGCGCTGCTATGTGTTTTCTCCCGTCAGCCGCATGTGCCGCCAGCGCATCGAGCGAGCCAAGCCCGTATCCCGGAACATCAAGGGCAAGAGCCAGGCCTTTCGCCGCTGACAGCGCAACACGAATGCCGGTAAAGGAGCCGGGGCCACGCCCCGCAAGCACGGCATCAAGATCACGCCGGTCTATGTCTGCTGAAGCAAGCGCTTTTTTTGCCAGAGGCAGGAGCCAGGCCGCATGTCCGTGATCAGCGGCATGTTCCGTCATGGCCAGGATTTCACCTTTATGCATCACCGCAGCCGAGGCCAGCCCCGCACTGCATTCAAGAGCCAACAGCGTGGCTGCCGCAGGTGCTTTTTTCAACATATACGAAGTGATATCTGCCATCTGCCCTTAATGCTCAATTGCCTTCATCCCATGGGTACTGGTATAACGGACATTGTCGAAAAGGGGAATGAGCGATGAAGTTTTGCCGGCAAATTCTGTTGTGCTTCATATTTCTGACCGCTGGACTGGCGCATGCCGCCGACCATGCTTCGGTCATCATGTATCACCGGTTTGGTGAAACAGGTTTGCCTTCAACCAACACCACGCTGGAACAGTTTGATGCGCATCTTGAAGAGTTGGCAACAGGCGGCTACACGGTGATGCCGCTGATTGAAATTACCCGGCATATCCTCGACGGCACCCCGCTTCCGGACCGTGCCGTCGCCATTACCGTCGATGATGCTTTCCTGTCCTTTTATGAGAACGCCTTCCCCCGTCTTCAGCGTTACGGATTTCCTGTCACGGTCTTTGTTGCAACCAGTGCGATTGACCGGGGCCTTAAAGGTTATGCCAGCTGGGATCAGCTCCGGGAGATGCAGGCCGCTGGTGTGTATTTCGGCAGCCAGACGCATACCCATCCGCATATGCATATGATCGAGCTTGACGCCGCCCGTCAGGAGATTGAGACATCCAACGCAAGGTTTATCGAAGAGCTGGGGCTTCGGCCCCAGCTTTTGGCCTATCCTTACGGGGAATACACGCCGGAAGTTCGAGACCTGATCAAATCTATGGGATTTATGGCTGCCTTCGGCCAGCATTCGGGCATCATGCACAAGTCCGTCCATCCTTATGAATTTCCCCGTTTTGCCTTCAACGAGGATTACGGTGATTTAAACCGGCTGAAACTGGCGATCAACGCCCTGCCTATCCCGGCATCTGATGTAACACCTGAAAGCATGGTGCTGGAGGAAAACCCGCCTCTTGGCGGATTTACCGTGGCAGAGGGGGTGGAACCGCTCAGTCGTCTTTCCTGTTTTGCAAGCCAGATGGGAAAAGTAGAGACCATCATCCTTGGCCGCCGGGTGGAAATACGTCTTCCTCAGCCGATCACCGGAAATCGCGGGCGGATCAACTGCACCATGCCGTATATCGATAACGGGCAGGATACCGGCCGCTGGCGCTGGCTCGGGCGTCAGTTTCTTCCCTGATGATCATTCGACGTCAAGAACAGCATGATCATATATCCACAGATCATTGCTGGCGATGATCAGCCGTAACGTCTTAATATATTTCTCGCCCTCTTCGGAATATGGATGCAGACCGGAAATAAGGTCGTCAATTTCATCCGGGGTTGGCGGGGTGCTGATCTCAAGACGTATTTTGCGAAAATCTGAATAGGCGTAATGCGTATTCAGGTTATGAATATAGGCACGGACCGAATCAAAAAGAGTGGGGAAAGATCGGACCACCGCATTCTCGTATCTTGGCTCTTCCGGCCTGATGCCGGCATCAAGCGACCAGGCCCATTGACCAAAAAGCGCGTTGCCCTCCATAACAAAACGTGAGGTACCCCAGCCGGATTCCACCGCCGCCTGGGCAAGGGCAAGAGAAACCGGCACCGGCCTGACCCTTTTTAACAGAACCCGGGCAATGGTATCATCATCCCTCCCAGCCACTTTGATGCCGTAAAGTTCAGCCCATTTTTCCAGCAGCTCAAAATCATTTTCGGCAATCGTTTGCCGTATCAGTTTCTGACGTTGTCTGACATCTTCATTTGCCTTCAGTATCAGAGGCAACATATAGCGGATAAACCTGTCTTTACGCTCATTGCTGTCAAGAGAAGACAGATCAGGAAGCTGCTGAAAATACACCGGTGCAACACGAATTTCTGTCCCTGAGGCCGGCGCCAAATCTTTATCCGGACGTCCTGTTTCGGCCTCAACCGGAGGATTTAACCGTGTACTCTTTTCAGCTAGATCAAAATCCTTGTTGGGATTGACCCAATGCAATTCCGGCTTTGGTGCCAGCATGTTTTCAAGCTGTGCCTGCCTGTCCTGTGGAGAGATCGTTTCACCATCATTGAGCGATGGCGGTTTGACGCCGATAATACCGATAATTAGAAATTTAACCCCAATCAGGCCAAGGGCAGACAGAACAAGAAAACGATGCAGACCAGAGTTAGGGCGATGTGCCATCTGAGATCAGATCCGTTGCTTAGCCGTTGTCAGCGCGCACTTCCTGAACTTCGGGGATATAATGACGGAGCATGTTTTCAATGCCCATCTTAAGGGTGGCCGTCGAGCTTGGACAGCCCTGGCATGCACCCCGCATATAGAGCGTCACGATGCCTTCATCGAAGGATTTAAAGACAATATCTCCACCATCCATGGCCACAGCAGGCCGCACGCGTGTATCAAGCAGATGCTTGATCTGCTTGACGGTGTCATTGTCATCACTGTCGTCTTCTGTTTCTTCATCGGCTTCCATCACCGGAAGGCCGCTGGCGTAATGCTCCATGATCGCGGCCAGAACACCAGGTTTAATGGTAAACCATTCGCGGCTGTCATCCTTGGTTATGGAAACAAAATCACTGCCGAGAAAAACACCTGTGACACCATCCACACCAAAAAGGCGGCGGCCAAGGGGTGAGTTGCCGGCATCGTCTATCGATTCGAAATGAGCTGTACCCTTTGCCATGACTTCAACACCGGGAATGAACTTAAGTGTTGCTGGATTCGGGGTGTCTTCCGTCTGAATAAACATCTCGGCATCTCCGGGTTGAACTTAGAAATAATATAAGGTCAGTGCCCGGGGAATACAACCGCCACCACAAGCTTTTCGGGCAGATCTAGCCGAGGCTTTTGCCGAGAAACCCTGTCAGGCGGCGGATATCCGCCATGATTGGTGCTGAAATCGCATGGGCACGTTCTGCGCCATCGGCCAGAATCTGATCGATATGATCAGTATCATCCATCAGGGCCTGCATCCGGCTGGTGATCGGTTCAAGCTGGCTGATGGCAAGGTCCGCAAGCGCCGGCTTGAACACGCCGAACCCCTGGCCGCCGAATTCCGTGAGCACATCCGCCTCATCCCTGTTGGCAAGGGCGGCATAGATAGCTACCAGATTCTGCGCTTCCGGACGATTTTCAAGGCCTTCGACCTCCGATGGCAGAGGTTCCGGATCAGTTTTCGCTTTGCGGATCTTTGCCATGATCGCATCCGCATCATCAAAGAGCGTGATCCGTGAATATTCCGACGGGTCCGATTTGCTCATTTTTGCACTGCCATCCCTGAGGCTCATCACCCGGGTGGCGGTACCGAGGATCTGCGGCTCAGGAAGCGGGAAGAAATCCTCACCAAACATGGCATTGAAGGCCTGGGCAATATCCCGGGTCAGTTCAAGATGCTGTTTCTGATCATCACCGACAGGCACATGGGTGGCCTTATAGGCAAGAATGTCCGCTGCCATCAACGTCGGATAGGCGTAGAGGCCGACCGTTGCGTTTTCCCTGTTCTTGCCGGCTTTTTCCTTGAACTGTGTCATCCGGTTAAGCCAGCCGAGGCGGGCCACGCAATTGAAGATCCAGGCCAGTTCCGCATGCTGGGGAACACAAGACTGATTGAAGAGAACAGATTTTTCCGCATCGATCCCGGCGGCAAGAAGCGCGGCCGCAACCTCCCTTGTATTTGCCATCAGAGTAGCAGGGTCCTGCGGCACGGTGATGGCATGCAGGTCCACCACGCAATAAATGCATTCAAAACTTTCCTGCAGGCTGACCCAGTTGCGGATTGCCCCGAGGTAATTGCCAAGATGCAGATTGCCTGTTGGCTGAACACCTGAAAAAATTCTTCTCGTCATGGAAAGAATATACCCTATAAAATTACCCTTGCCTTTATTCCCTGCCGCGGCGGATGGGTCAAGCCCTGCTTTCTTCCTTTCCGAAGGGAAGCACACCGGCAAGCCAGGCAAGCCCGAAATAGACAACACCCCCGGTCAGCACCAGCACAGCAAGGCCAAGGGTACGGCCAAAGGGCATCACGGAGAGCGGTTCCGACAGATAGAACCTGGCAAGGATGATCACACAAGCCATGGCAAGGCTGATGAAGACAATCCTGCCAAGACCACTGAAAGAATTCACCTCAAGGCGGCCACGCCGGATCAAGATCAACCCCATCACCAGAACCGAAACCCAGCTGGCCAGTGACGTTGCCAGCGCAAGGCCCGCGACGCCAAGTACCTGCATCAGCATAATGCTGGCCACTAGATTGATCCCGATTGTCCCGAATGAAATTTTCAGAGGTGTCTTCGGGTCATGCGCCGCGTAGAAAGCCGGCTGAAAGATTTTTGCCAGAATGAAAGCAGGTATGCCCAACCCGTAGGCGACAAGCACCCCGGCGACCGGTGTTATCCGGGCCGGATCAAACGCACCATAGGCAAAAAGCCCGCCGATGATCTCTTCGGCAAGACAGATCGCCCCTGCCATGGCCGGGAGGGCAAAAAACATCCCCAGGGTGATGGCCTTGCCCATGGAAAGGACAACAGATTCCTTATCCCCCGCCGCCTCATAACGCGACAGTTGCGGCAACAGCGCTGTTCCGAGGGCAATGCCAATAATGCCGAGCGGGAGCTGGGCTATCCGGTCAGCAAAATACAGCGCTGAAATCGCCCCGATGGGCAGAAGAGACGCAAGGATCGTATCTACCAGCAGATTGATCTGCATACCGCCGGCACCAATCGCGGCAGAAAGGAAGGATTTCCACATTCTGCGCCCCGCTTCGCTGATGCGCGGGAACAGGATCCAGCGTGGCACCCGGTCAACCCTAATCAGCATCCGCCGGAGCAACAGCATCTGCAGAAGGCCTGCCAAGGGCACGGCGACGGCTACCGGCACCGCACCAACCCCGGCAAGAAGACCGGCGATGACCGCCCCTGCCATCAGCACAAGATTAAGCAGTACCGGTGCCGCCGCACCGCCGAAAAAATGATTGCCGGCATTGGTAATCGCCGCCCAGAGAGCCACCAGCGATATCATGGGCAGATAGGGCATGGTGATTCTTGCCAGCATGACCGCGGTTTCAAACCGCCCTCCTTCATCGGAAAAACCGGGCGCCAGGAACGTGATCACGAACGGCATCGCCAGCTCCATCACGATGGTGATGAGCACAAGCGCCCACAGAAGAGTGATCTGGATTTCTTCGGCAAGACGCCTCGCGGCATCCGGACTTTCTTTTTCGGCTTTGGCATAGGCGGGAAGAAAGGCGTTGGTCATCGCACCTTCCGCTGTCATCCGGCGAAACAGATTGGGGAGTTTGAAAGCGACAAAAAACGCATCCGCCACGGGGCCACCGCCCAGCACAATCGCGAGAAGAATATCTCTTCCGAAACCCAGCACGCGGCTCAATGCCGTCAGCCCGCCAATCTGGCGGACAGCACCAAAAAGGCCGCGCCCTCCCGTCATGCGGCCACCTGATTGGCCGGATCACTCGTCCTCAGAACGTCGAGCAGTGCCTGCTGAACGGCCTTAAGCCGGGTTTCTGAGGTGATTTTCAGCCCGAACCCGTCCTTGACATAGAACACATCCACCACCCGGTCACCATAGGTTGATACGCTGGCGGTCTGGATCTGCAGGCCCATATCGGCGATCTTCCGCGTCACCTTGTAGAGAAGCCCCGGGGCATCCTTGCCATTGATTTCAATCACCGTATGGTTTTTGCTGGCGTTGTTGTTGACGAGGACCCTGGCCGGAGCCGTGATCCGGCGGATGCGGGCAGGTGTCTGAAGACGTCGGCGATCCATGGCAGCGTCAATATCCAGCATTCCGGTCAGGGCTTTCTCCAGGTTTTGCTTGATCATCTTCTGTTCCTGCGGGTCGGTAATCGCCTCTTTGTGCTGATCCTGTATCCAGAAGACATCCAGCGTCAGCCCGTCTTTCCGGGTGGTGATCCGGGCATCGACAATATTCGCCCCAGCCGCCGCAAGCCCGCCTGCAATACGGGAAAAGAGCCCCGCATCATCAGGGGTGATAATGACAACTTCGGTGGCGTTTCGTCTTATATCAGGTGTCATGACGATGGTGAGCAGTTTGGTTTTCAGCAGATGTTTCCGGCACATCTCGGCATGGCGGCTATGGCTTTGGGTATCAAAACCTGTCCAGTAGGCCGTGGTGAACATATCGAGATAATGGCTGATCTCATCTTCGGTCCAGCGTGACGAGAGTGTCTCAGCAAGAAGTGTTTTCGCCTCGCCTTCAAGATATCTCAACGTGTCGTCCGGATTTTCCCCGCGCAGATGCGCCATGGTGCGGCTGTAAAGATCACGCATCAACGCCGCTTTCCAGCCATTCCATACATTCGGCCCGACCGCCCGGATATCCGCCACCGTCAGCACCAGAAGAAGGTTGAGACGTTCAGGAGACTGAACTTCAGCGGCAAAATTGATGATCGTCATCGGATCATTGAGATCATAACGGAAGGCTGTTTCACTCATCAGCAGATGGAAACGCACCAGCCAGGCCACGGTTTCGGTTTCATCTTCGGTAAGACCAAATCGCGGGCAGACATGGCGCGCCACCTCCGCCCCGAGAATGGAATGATCCCCCCCTCTTCCCTTGGCAATATCATGAAGAAGAAGCGCAACATAGAGCTCTTTGCGTAAAGTGACTTCCTTGATCGCCGCGGTTGCCACCGGCGCGATCTCGGCAAGTTCGCCATGCTCAATCCCGCTGAGAATACCCATGGCGTAGATGGTATGCTCATCAACCGTATAGCTGTGATACATATCGAATTGCATCATGGCAACGATGCGTCCGAAATCCGGAACAAATTTGCCAATGAACCCGCTTTCGTTCATCAGCCGGAGCACCCGTTCCGGGCTTTCACGGCTGGTGAGAATATTGAGAAACATCGCGTTGGCTTCCGGATTGCTTCGGAAATCGGCATCCACAAGGTTGAGATGTCCGTGCAGTTTGCGCAAGGTGTCAGGGTGAATATCAAGGCCACTGGATTGAGCTGTTTCAAACATCCGCATCATCAGGAGCGGATCATCCCGAAAACGGTGACTGTCGGGAAGTGTCAGTCTTCCCGCATCAACCTCAAACGGTTTGGGCGCCTGACGAGGCCGGAAACGAAGCAGAAAATTTCGTGGCTTGGTATCGAAATCAGCGGCAAAGGCGGCACAGAAAATCCGTGTCAGATTGCCGACGGATTTCGCCGCCAGATAATACCGGCGCATGAAACGTTCAACGCCGCTGAGGCCCGACCGGTCCGAAAACCCGAGCAGCGGGGCGATCTCAATCTGGGCGTCAAACGTCAGGCGATCATCTTCACGTCCTGCGCGCAGATGAAGATGACATCGCAGAGCCCAGAGAAACCGCTGGGCATAGGAAAAAACGCGGACTTCGTTCCGGCTGAGGATGCCGCGCTCGATCATCATCTCAATGGAATTCACCTTGTAGACATATCTTGCAATCCAGAACAGTGTTTGCAGATCTCTCAATCCGCCCTTTCCATCCTTGATATTCGGCTCAACGACATAGCGCCGGTTGCCGCTTCTGGCATGACGCTGATCCCGTTCTTCGAGCTTGCTGATGATGAAATCCGATGCCGTGCCGGTGACGATATCCTGATCGAATTTCTGCATCAGGGTATCAAAAAGCCCCCTGTCACCGGAAAGAAATCTCGCCTCGATAAGAGCTGTCCGGATGGTAATGTCTTCCCTCGCTGCCCTTATGGCCTGGCGCAGGCTGCGGGACGCATGCCCGACCGTCAGCCCCATATCCCAGAGAATATACAGCACGGTTTCGATCTGATCGGTGATCTCTTTATCTGCCTGACGGGGCGTGAGAAAAAGCAGATCGATATCAGAAGCAGGGGCAAGCTCTCCACGGCCATACCCGCCGGTGGCAACAAGCGTAAGCTCACTCTTTTGCGATGATACAATTTTGGTGAAAAGCGCCCGGATCAGCGTATCGTGCACAAGGGCACTGCCGCCGAGATAAAGGGCCCCGTCATTGTTTTGACGGAACGCGGCCTCAGCCAGTTCACGCCCGCGTTTCAGGAGATCCTTGAGGGCCGCCAGCATCACCGGCCGGAAATCATCCTGATCAGGTTTGACCCTTATTCTGGCAAGGGATGCCTTAACTTCTCCGGCAAAACCTGTCTGCTCAAACCAGCCGGAAGCATAGCTGCTCGGATTGAGCGCCCTGAGCCACGGTGGAGATCTGGTTTCTGGCGGCGTCATGACACCTCCCTTACGGAACGAGGACAGCAGATGGAGCGTTTTCCATACCTGCTTGCCCATGATCTTATCGGATGGTCATAAGCCATGTCCATGCCCCGGGGTGTTTCTCTTCGGTCTGGCATGCTCAGGCCTCATTGCGGTGCTTTTTGAGCGCGTAAAGCGCCTCAAGCGCTTCAAGCGGGGTCATGGTATCCGGCAGAAGGCTGTCAAGATAAGTGAGCGCCGCCTCGGCCTCTTCACTTTTACCGGCGACAGGCCGGGCGTTCGTCTCGGCGGAAAACAGGGGCAGATCATCCACCACCGATGCGCTGAGCGGGGCGTTTTCCTCCGTCAGACTTTGCAATACCGCCTCCGCCCGGTCCAGAACCGGCTGGGGAATTCCGGCGATCCGGGCAACATGGATGCCGTAGGACCGGTCTGCTCCCCCCGGCGCAACCTCGTGAAGAAAGACGATATCTCCCTGCCATTCCCGCACGGTCATGGCATGGGTGGACAGCGCATCAAGGCTCCGCTCCAGCGCGTTCAGTTCATGGTAGTGTGTCGCAAAAAGGGTGCGGCAGCGATTAACCTCATGCAGATACTCCACCACCGCCCAGGCCAGCGAAAGCCCGTCATAGGTTGCGGTCCCCCGGCCAATTTCATCAAGAATAACCAGTGATCTTTCCCCGGTCCGGTTCAGAATGGCCGCTGTCTCCACCATCTCCACCATGAAGGTGGAACGTCCCGTGGCCAGATCATCCGAAGCCCCGACACGGCAGAACAGCCTGTCCACCATTCCGATGACCGCCGTCTCAGCCGGGACATAAAGTCCTGCCTGGGCCATCACCGCTATGAGGGCGTTCTGTCTCAGAAAAGTGGATTTCCCTGCCATATTCGGACCTGTCAGGAGCCAGACCCGGTCCGTTTCAGAAAGATGGCAGGTATTGGCAACGAAAGGATGCTCACCCATCCGCCCCAGCATCTGTTCCACCACCGGATGACGCCCGGCCTGAATATGAAAATCCGTTGAGGTGTTCAACTCCGGGCGGCAATAATTCCAGCGTTCCGCCAGACGGGCCGAAGCCGCTGCAACATCAAGGCAGGCGGCGTCATGGGCAAGAGTGCTGATCTGGTCAGCCTGTGCCATCACCTCATCCGCAAGCTCAGCAAAAAGCTCCAGTTCAAGCGCCAGCGCTTTATCGGCGGCGCCACTCATCTCACGTTCGAGATCAGCAAGTTCGGTTGTTGAAAACCTCAGCGCCTGGGCTGTTGTCTGGCGGTGGATAAACCGTTCATCGGCCAGCATGGCATCGGCATGGGTGTTCCGGACCTCGATATGATAGCCGAGAACATTGTTATGCTTGATCTTGAGGGACGTGATGCCTGTCACCTCGCAATAATTGGCCTGCAGGCCGGCAATAAGACGTTTGCTTTCATCACGCAGAGCCCTGAGATCATCGAGCCCGGCGTGAAAGCCCTGCCGGATGAAGCCCCCATCACGGGCAAGGAGCGGCAGAGTTTCCCCCAGCGTATTGCGGATACGTCCGGCCAGAGCCGCGGGCATCCGGAAGGCCGAAGCCATCCGGTCAAGCGTTTCCGATGCCACAAGGGAGGCGGCACGCTGATCAATAGCCCCGGAAAGACGCTGGGCGGCATCTATGCCGCGGCCGATAGCATCGATATCCCGGGGCCCGCCATGCCCGAGCCCGAGACGGGACAGAGACCGTTCAAGATCAGGGATTGACTTGAGCGCAGAAGATACCTCATCACGAAAAACCGGATCTGATTTCAGGGTCTCAACCAGATCAAGCCGTGCATTGATTTCTCCGGGATCAGTCAGCGGGGCGGCAATCCTTGCCGCAAGAAGCCGGGCACCTGCTGACGTCAATGTATCATCAATCGCCGAGAGCAGACTGCCTTGTGCCTTACCTGAAAGTGTTCTGGTAATCTCGAGTGACCGGCGGCTGGCCGGGTCCATCTCAAGAATACCGGCACTACTCCTTTTCTCAATCGGGCGGAGTCGCAGGGCGCGGCCTTTCTGGGTCTGGTCCAGATAGAGCACCAGTGCCCCGGCGGCGGCCAGATCAGACCTTGTCATCTGGGCCATCCCGTCAAGGGTGGTCACGCCATAAAGATCACAAAGCCGCTTCTGACCAGAGGTGCTGTCAAAATCACGGGCAGGCCGGAACGAGACACATCCCACAAGGCCCCTGGTTTCACCTTCGGGAAAAAGATGGCCTTTGCCGGGCTGATCACTGACGATGATCTCGGCGGCCTGCAGACGGGCAAGGCTTTCTTCGATCCGGTCTTCATCAATGCTTTCGACCATGATTTCACCTGTGCTGAGATCAACCCAGGCAAGAGATGAGGCTCCTCCCGCTTCACCCAGCGCCGCGAGAAAATTATTTTCCCGTGGCGGCAGGAATTCATCTTCCACAAGTGTGCCCGGGGTGACGATACGGACAACATCACGCCTGAGCGGGCCTTTATTGCCTCGTTTTCTGGCGGCTTCAGGGTTTTCCGTCTGTTCACATATCGCCACGCGGAACCCTTTTCTGATCAGTCGGGACAGGTAGGTTTCAGCGGCGTGAAACGGCACCCCGCACATGGGCACGTCATAACCATCCACCTTGCCGCGTCTGGTCAGGGTGATATCGAGCGCCTGCGATGCATCGACAGCATCACCGAAGAACAGCTCGTAAAAATCTCCCATCCGATAAAACAGCAGGCTGTCGGGATGCGCTGTCTTGACTTCAAGATACTGGGCCAGCATGGGGGTAATGCCGCTGGCACTTGCATCGGGAAGGGTAGTAAGGATAGATTTGTCTTCAGTGGCGCTCATCACATGGACACTATGGCGGTTTCGGTATATGCAGCAAATAGCAGTCGGAACAGATCACAAACCGATACCATAAACGATCCGGATCAGTGGTGCTAGAGCCGCTTCGCCATATTGAGGAAACCAATGACAAAACCAAAGAAATCTCTTCTCGATGAAGAAGCGCTGGCCCTTCATTCAGGCGGCCGGCCGGGTAAATTCGAAATCCGGCCGACCAAACCGCTGACCAGCCAGCATGATCTGGCGCTGGCCTATTCCCCCGGTGTTGCCGCACCCTGCCTTGAAATCGCGGCTGATCCCGACACGGCGTTCATGTACACCGCCAAAAGCAATACCGTCGGGGTGATCACCAACGGGACCGCTGTTCTTGGTCTTGGCAATATCGGTGCGCTGGCCGCAAAGCCCGTGATGGAAGGCAAGGCGGTATTGTTCAAGAAATTTGCCGATATTGATGGTATTGACCTTGAACTCGATACCAACGATGCCGACCGCTTTATTGATGCTGTCAGCCTTCTTGGCCCGAGTTTTGGCGGCATCAATCTTGAGGATATCAAATCTCCGGAATGCTTCATCATTGAGAAAAAACTCCGGGAGGTCATGAATATCCCGGTTTTTCATGATGACCAGCACGGCACCGCCATTATTGTCGCCGCTGCCCTTATCAATGCCCTTGATCTGACAGGGCGACGTCTGGACGATATCAGGATCGTCTCGAATGGGGCAGGTGCGGCCTCGCTGGCTTGTGTTAATCTGATCAAGGCCATGGGTGTTCCGGATGAAAACGTGCTGCTGGCCGATGAGGAAGGCGTTATCCACAAAGGGCGCAAGGCCGCCATGAACCCATGGAAGGAGGCGCATGCCATCACCACCGATAAACGCAGTCTCGCCGAAGCCCTTGAAGGGGCGGATGTGTTTCTCGGTCTTTCGGTGGCTGGCGCGATGACACGGGAGATGGTTCTTTCCATGAAAGACAAGCCCATCATCTTTGCCATGGCAAATCCGGTGCCTGAAATCATGCCTGATGACGTCAGGGCTGTCCGTCCTGATGCGATTATCGCGACCGGCCGGTCCGATTTTCCTAATCAGGTCAATAACGTGCTGGGGTTCCCCTATATCTTCAGGGGTGCGCTTGATGTGCAGGCATCATCCATTACCGAAGGGATGAAGATTGCCGCCGCCGAAGCCATCGCGAGGCTGGCACGTACCGATGTACCCGATGAGGTCAACGATGCCTATGATGGCAAAACCCTTCACTACGGGCCGGACTATATCATCCCCGCCCCGTTTGATCCGCGGCTTATTGTTGAGGTATCGTCGGCGGTGGCGCTGGCCGCAATGGCGGATGGCGTGGCCCGTAAACCAATTGAAGATATCGAAGCCTATCGCGGCACGCTTTCAGCCCGGCTTGACCCGACCGCATCAACCCTGCAGAAGATCTTTGCCCGTATCAAGGGCAAGGGCCGTCGGGTGGTCTTTGCCGAAGGGGAAGAAGAGCGGGTCATCCGCGCCGCCATTGCGTTCCGCGCCGCCGGTTATGGCGAGCCGCTGATGGTTGCCCGCGAACACCGGCTCAAAGAAGCGCTGGCGCGGCTTGGTCTTGAGGGGGTTGAAGAACTGACCTGCATCAACGCCAAGATATCCACCCGTAACGAGGCCTATATCGATGATTTGTATAAACAGCTTCAGCGCAACGGTGCCATGCGCCGGGACTGCCAGCGGATGGTCAATCAGGATCGCAATATTTTTGCCGCCTCAATGATAAAGGCCGGGGATGCCGATGCCATGGTCACCGGAACAACACGATCTTTCAAATCGAGCTTCGATCATATCACAAGGGTCATAGGGCCAAAACCGGATGCCCCTTTCATGGCGTTCAGTATTGTCGTCTCACGGGGCAGAACCGTTTTTATCGGTGATACATCCGTGCATGAGCGACCTGATCCGGAACAGGTGGCGGATATTGCCGAAGGGCTGGCGGCGCAGGCCAAAGCCTTTGGCCATACCCCGAGGGTGGCTATTCTCGCCTTTTCCAATTTCGGCAGCCCCTGGATGAAAACGGCCCGTGCCGCCCATGAGGCGGTTTCCGTGCTGGACCAGAGAGGTGTTTCCTTCGAATATGATGGTGAAATGACGGCAGATATCGCCCTGGATTACGATCTCATGCGCCAGAATTATCCCTTTTGCCGGCTTTCCGGCCCTGCCAATGTGCTGATCATGCCGGGCCTGCATTCCGCCAATATTGCGTATAAACTGCTCAGGAAAATTGGTGGCGGCTCCACGATAGGCCCGATACTTACCGGTGCTGAAAAGCCGTTTCAGGTCGTCCCCATGGGAGCAAGCGTGAATGATATCGTGCAGGCGGCGGCTATTGCCGCCCATGACAGCCTCGCCTAACGGTCAAACCGGGCAGTCAGCTTTGTCAGGTCTTCCTGCGGGCGGGCCCCGATATGACTGATGACTTCGCTGGCGGCAATCGTGGCGATCCGGGCGGCGGTTTCAAGATCATGACCTTTCTGACGGGCATAGAGATACCCGCCTGCGTAAAGATCACCGGCACCTGTAGTATCCACCACACGCACATCGCTGTCCGCTTCAACCCGGGCCTTATCAACGCCGCGAACAGCAAGGGAGCCGCCCGCCCCCTGGGTGATGGCGGCTTCTTCAACCATGGTGGAAATCTGCCTTACCGCATCATCAAAAGATCCGGGAAAGAGGGTCAGGATTTCATCTTCATTGCCGAAGACAAGATCCGTATGGTCAGCAAGAAATGCCGATAACGCCGCGTGATGCCTCTCAACGCACCAGGCATCTGAAAGCGAAACCGCGACTTTAGTTCCGTTTGCTCCGGCGATCTCTGCTACTCGGGCGTAACAATCCGGCCCCCTTGGCGCATCAAAGAGATACCCTTCGAGATAAACCCATTCCGCCCCGGCGATGAGCGCTTCATCCATGTCGTCGGGACCAAGCGTGATCGACGCCCCGAGATGGGTGTTCATGGTCCGCTCCGAATCCGGTGTCACCAGAATGGTCGAAGATGCGGTCTGGTTGTCCTCAGCGTAAACCGGCGTGAAAACGACACCGGCGGCGCGGATATCATGGCTGAAAATCCGGCCCAGCATATCTTCAGAAATCTTGCCGATAAATCCGGCCTTGCCGCCGCAAGCCACTATTCCCACCGCGGTATTTGCGGCAGAGCCGCCAGATATCTCAGTGGCCGGGCCAATCGCATCATAGAGAGACGAGGCCCGTTCCGCGTCGATAAGATTCATGGCACTTTTCTGCATGCCCTGATCGAGAATGAACTTATCATCGGCCCTCGCGATAATATCAACGATGGCGTTGCCGATGGTTACAATGGGGGTGGATGAAGACATGAGCGGATCTTGTATTGAAAAAAGAACAAAACCTGTCTTACCTGATGCGGATTGAAAAATGAAGCGTTAAGGGCTAAACCCGTCTGTGACAGGTTTCATGGGGCAGGATGCATTTATGTCAGCATATTCTTCACGAACAATGGCACTTGCCATCGGCCTTACATTTCTCGCCGCCGGATGCCAGCCGGCCCAGAACACCCCGCTTGAACTCCGCGCACCTGTCGCGCCGGAAGAAACACCTGATCTCAGCGAATATGAGGTTGAAACCCTGCCTGATCTCGCACAAAGTGAGATCACAGCAGAAACAGGGGAAAGCACGGATACGGCAAGCCCCGTTGTCATCATGGCCGATAATCCGGAGGCATCGGAGACATCGTCCGAAATAACCCTTGCCCAGGTTATCACGCCGGCGCCTGAACCTGTCCAGCCACCACAACCCGCGCCGCCGCCACAGCTGGAACCGGCCACGCTTGTCGGCATCTCCCCCGATCAGCTTCATCAGCAACTTGGTACGCCCGATTACATACGCGAGGAAGGCCTGACCGAAATCTGGCAGTACAGACTTGGGCGCTGTGTTGTAAATTTTATTCTCGCTGATAAGGGAGAGGGAAAGCAGATCACCGAATGGATCGGCCGTCATCGCATCCTGGGCCTTACATATGACCACGATGCCTGCATCAGCGATCTGGCTGAAAGGAACCAGCTTTAGGGCTTCGTCTTGTGCCTGTAGGTGCATTTTTCTTCAATCACACATGCACCGCACCGGGGTTTACGCGCAAGGCAGGTATAGCGGCCATGCAGGATAAGCCAGTGATGCGCGCCCTTTTTGTAATGTTCAGGTACACGCTTTTCCAGCAGCAGCTCCACCTTTGTCGGGGTTGAACCGACCGCCATGCCGGTGCGATTGCCGACACGGAAAATATGGGTGTCGACCGCGATTGTCGGCTCACCAAAAGCCTCGTTAAGGACAACATTGGCAGTTTTGCGCCCGACCCCGGGAAGCGCTTCGAGATCTTCACGGGTGCGGGGAACCTGCCCGTCATGTTTACTCACCAGTTGCTCCGCCATGGCGATGACGTTTTTCGCCTTGGTGTTGAAAAGGCCGATTGTCTTGATATAAGAGCGCAGATTTTCCTCACCCAGCTCCAGCATCTCTTCGGGGGTGGAAACCACTTCAAAGAGCGGGCCTGTCGCCTTGTTGACGCTTACATCCGTCGCCTGGGCTGAGAGCGCGACCGCCACCAGCAATGTGTAGGGGTTGCGGTATTCAAGTTCCGTCTTTGGCTCCGGCATGATGGCGGCAAGCCGGTCAAAGCAGGCGTCGATATCGGCCTGCTTCATTTTCGGCGATGGTTTTTCTGATGTCACTGCCATACTGTTTTCTCCGTTTTAAGGCACGGGCTACGCGTCAAGTTGCCCCACGAGACCGGAGATGATTGACGAGCTGACCTTTGCGGCACATGTTATCATCATGGAAGACGATATCATAAATCAAGACCCTGCCAAATCCGGGAATGGCGAAAAACCGGGTCCGGATCACCAGGAGGGGCTGCTTTTATGGCCGCACCGAAGCCTCAGCCCGAAGGGTTTCCGCATTTTGATGATGGTGCTTGGCGGGATGATGTTCACCATCGGGATGATCTTTTTCCTGATGGGGGCCTGGCCTGTCGTCGGCTTTTTAGGGCTGGAGATCCTGGTGGTCTGGGTATTCTTCCGCCTGCATTACAAAAGCGCCCGTCAACGGGAAAAAATAACCGCCGACCCCGCGACTTTCCGGATCGAGCGCATCAGCCCTGACGGCAAATCCGCCATAGAAGAGTTGCCCTCGCCATGGCTTAAGGCTGAGCTTGAACCGCCTCTTTCCAGAAATACAGGCCAGCCCCAGCGCCTTGTGGTGAAAAGCCACGGCCGCAAAGCTGAGATCGGTCCCTTTCTTCATGCCTCTGAAAAACAGGAACTCCTGCCTGAAATCAATGCCCTCTTGAATAAAATCCAGCGTTAGGCCTTGAGCACATCATGCATGGAATAAAGACCGGGCGCAGCTGCGGCGGCCCAGCGTCCGGCCCTGAGCGCACCCCGGGCAAAAATCATCCGGTCGATCGCGCGGTGTGTCAGTTCAATACGTTCCGACTGGCCAAACAGCATCACGCTGTGTTCACCCACCACGTCACCACCTCTCAGAACACCAAACCCGATAGCCCCGTCCTTTCGGGCACCTGTAATGCCATGGCGGGCATAATCAGCCACCTCAGAAAGCTCGACATTCCGCCCCCTTGCCGCGGCTTCGCCCAGAAGCAATGCCGTACCAGACGGCGCATCCACCTTGTGCTTGTGATGGGTTTCCACGATTTCGATATCCCAGTCCGGGCCAAGAGATTTCACCGCCTCCTCGACAATCCGCGAGAGTATCGTCACCCCGACCGATGTGTTCGCGCACCAGACAACTGCGGTGCTGGCGGCCGCCTCTTCAAGAATGCGGGCATCCTCTCCGGTCATCCCGGTCGTGCCGATAACGATGGGGATTTTGTGCTCAGCCGCAAGACGCGCGTGATCCACGCTCGCCGCCGGGGTAGTGAAATCGATAATAACATCTGCGCCGGCGGTGGTCAGGGCAGTTTTGTCGCCGGCCACACGCACCCCGGTTTCGGCAAGCCCGTTCATAAGCCCGGCATCAAGGCCAATAAATTCAGAGGACGGATGGTCCGTCGCGGCGGCAAGCGTCATGCTTTCGGTTTCGGCAAGAGCTGTGGTAATCATGCGTCCCATGCGGCCCGACGCACCGGGAAGAGCTACACGAAGGCTGGGTAAGGTCATGGCGGACTCCTTTTTGCACCAGCATAATCACCGGCACGTCTGCCAGCATAATTCAAATCACGGCAGGTGAAAACCATCCGGCTTGAGGCTATTCCTCTTCACCGAACATTTTCCGTATCCGTTTCATAAATCCGGTTGATTCGGGATTCTGTTTACCGCTATTGGCGGAAAATTCCTCAAGAAGAGATTTTTGTTTAGCTGTCAGGTTGACCGGTGTTTCGACATGGATGTCGACGTAAAGATCACCTCGTGCCCGTCCCTGAAGCCCCGGCATGCCTTTACCTTTCAGCCTCAATCTATGGCCGGATTGCGTGCCGGGCTGAATACTCACCCGTGCCAGTTTTCCGTCAAGATTAGGCACGTCTATCGTCCCGCCAAGAGCGGCGGTGGTCATTGGTACCGGCATGGTCAAGAGAAGGCTGGTGCCATCACGCTCAAAGAGCTCATGGGGTTTTACATCGACAAAAATATAGAGATCACCGGGACTGCCCCCACGCAGACCAGCCTCTCCTTCGCCGGAAAGACGTATCCGCGTGCCGATATCAACACCGGGCGGTATGGTGACGTTCAGCGTGCGATTTTTCTGCACCCGTCCCTGACCGCCGCAAGCCCCGCAGGGAGATGATATCGTCTCCCCCATTCCCTGACAGGACGGGCAGGTGCGCTCAACCGTGAAAAATCCCTGCTGTGCCCTGACTTTGCCATGTCCGCCGCAGGTGCCGCAACTGGTCGGGCTTGTGCCCGGCGCGGCGCCGCTGCCCTTGCAGGTCTCGCAAGATGTGGCAACCGGTATCTTGATTGTTTTGGAATCCCCGGCGAAGGCTTCTTCCAGGGTGATCGACATATCATATCTCAGATCAGCGCCCTTGGTGTTGCCGCGACGCCCCTGACCACGCCCGCCCATGAAATCAGAGAACATTTCGTCAAAAATATCGGAAAAACCGCCAGCACCGAAGCCGCCGGCGCCAAATCCGGCGCCACCGCCGCCGAAACCTCCACCCTGCTCAAACGCAGCATGGCCGAGGCGATCATAAGCCGCACGCTTCTGATCATCCTTGAGGATTTCGTAAGCTTCGGTGGCTTCGCGGAATTTTTCTTCGGCCACGCTGTCATCCGGATTGCGGTCCGGATGATATTTCATGGCGAGTTTCCGGTATTCGGCTTTGATCGTTTTCTGATCAGCGTCCCTGTTCACGCCAAGCACTTCATAATAATCACGTTTGGCCATAGTAAACCGTTATATCTGCTGTGTGGGTGAAACCAGAAATACTGAAGGGGCAAGCGGCCTCAGGAACCGCTTGCCTTTTTCTGATCGTCGTCGGCGTCAACCTCTTCGAATTCCGCGTCTACAACCGTATCATCGCTGGCGGTATCGGTATTGGCATCTTCGCCATCCGTGTCATCAGCGCTGGCCGCATAGGCAGCTTCGCCCATCTTCATGAGGGCCGCGGAAAGGGCTTCGGTCTGGGGGCCGAAATCTTCGTTGCTCTCGTCTTCGAGCGCCTCTTTGAGATCAGCCACCGCCTTTTCGACATCAGCTTTGAGATTCTCATCAGCCTTGTCGCCGAGATCCGCAAGTGATTTTTCCGCTCCGTGGACAAGTGATTCCGCCTGATTGCGGGCCTCGATCTTCTCCCGGCGCTTTTTATCTTCCTCGGCATTGGCCTCAGCATCCTGGACCATCTTTTCGATATCCTCGTCGCTGAGCCCGCCGGATGCCTGTATCTTGATCTGCTGTTCCTTGCCTGTCGCCTTGTCTTTGGCGCTGACATTGACGATACCATTGGCGTCGATATCGAAGGTCACCTCAATCTGCGGCACACCGCGCGGGGCGGCAGGAATGCCGACAAGATCAAACTGACCCAGCAGTTTGTTATCCGCCGCCATTTCACGCTCACCCTGGAAAACCCTGATCGTGACCGCGGTCTGATTATCATCAGCGGTGGAAAAGGTCTGGCTTTTCTTGGTCGGGATGGTGGTGTTGCGATCGATCAGGCGCGTGAACACCCCACCAAGAGTTTCAATGCCGAGCGAGAGAGGTGTCACATCCAGTAACAGCACGTCTTTGACATCACCTTTGAGAACACCGCCCTGAATGGCCGCGCCACTTGCCACCACTTCATCCGGGTTTACCCCCCGATGCGGTTCGGCCTTGAAGAAACTTTCAACGGCCTCGATGATCTTGGGCATCCGGGTCATGCCGCCGACAAGAATGACTTCATCAATATCATCTGCCTTGACGCCGGCATCCTTGAGTGCCGCCTTGCATGGCTCGATACTGCGCTGGATCAGATCATCCACCAGCGATTCAAGCTTCGCACGGGTCAGTTTGACGTTAAGGTGCTTGGGCCCGGACTGATCAGCCGTGATAAACGGCAGGTTAACTTCGGTCTGGGTGGCGCTTGAAAGTTCGATCTTCGCCTTTTCCGCGGCTTCCTTAAGACGCTGGAGAGCCAGCTTGTCTGCACGAAGATCAATGCTGTTGTCCTTCTTGAATTCATCGGCCAGAAAATCAATAACACGCTGGTCGAAATCCTCCCCGCCGAGGAATGTATCCCCATTGGTGGATTTTACCTCAAAAACGCCGTCACCGACTTCAAGGATCGAAACATCGAATGTCCCGCCACCGAGATCGTACACAACGATTGTCCCGGATTCCTTTTTGTCCAGCCCATAGGCAAGGGCGGCGGCTGTTGGCTCGTTGATGATGCGCAAGACATCAAGACCGGCGATCTTGCCGGCATCCTTGGTGGCCTGGCGCTGGGCGTCGTTGAAATAGGCCGGCACGGTGATAACCGCTTCGGTAACCGTTTCCCCGAGGAAAGCTTCGGCGTCCTCTTTCAGTTTGCGCAGGATAAAGCTTGAAATCTGGCTGGGCGAATATTTTTCACCATGCGCTTCGACCCAACTGTCGCCGTTTTCTGCGGCCACCGTCTTATAAGGGACAAGCTTGGCAAAATGCTTGGATGCCTTGTCGGTATGCCGGCGTCCGATCAGCCTCTTGATGGCGAAAAGTGTATTTTCGGGATTGGTAACAGCCTGACGCTTGGCCGACTGGCCGACAAGACGTTCGCCGTCTTCGGTAAAAGCCACCATCGACGGTGTTGTCCGGCCGCCTTCAGCGTTTTCGATAACCTTGGCTGATGTTCCATCCATAACTGCAACGCAGGAATTGGTTGTCCCCAAGTCAATGCCTATAACTTTACCCATGTTACCCTCTTTCTTCGGTATTGCGGGACCAGGGTCTGCTGCCATCTTGGTGCCGCGGTGTTTCTGTATTCAAGCCACATATAGGAACTACATTTCTGATTGCAAGAGGCAGTCGGATCGTCCCTTTACGCGTCTTCAGCTTTGTCTTCGGCCCTGGCAACCCCGACCATGGCAGGGGAAAGCAATCTGTCGTGAAGCATCCAGCCTGCCTGCGCGACCTGAACGACGGTGCCCGGCTCGACCTCACTTGTGGGAACTTCAAACATGGCCTGATGTTTTTCGTAATCAAATTTCTCGTTGAGCGGATTAATACGGGTGATGCCGTGACGTTCCAGAACGGTGGTGATCTCCTGGCTGATCATCTCAACACCGATCACGAGATTTGTCATGGTCTCATCAAGACCACTGCGATCTTCCGGAAGCACATCAACAGCCCGGTTGAGGTTGTCCACCGAAGCCAGAAGATCACGGGCGAAACTGCCATGGCCATATTTTCTGGCCTGTGAAATCTCACGTTCGGTCCGGCGGCGCATATTCTCAACCTCGGCCAGCGCACGAAGGGCCTGATCCTTGAATTCATCCCGCTCAGCTTCAAGAGCAGAAATCGGGTCCGCGTCACCCGCCTTGTCACCTGCCGTATCGGAAAACTCTGGGAGGACAATATCATCCGAAGTTTCAGTGGCTTCTGCCGGGGTGTTCACCCCGGACGAATCATCCTCAGGGGTGTCTTTCACATCGTTATTTGTTGTCTCATCCGCCATTTCTGCACCTCTTGCTCATCGGAGTTGAGGGTTATGTAGGCGTTTGAACCTGATTTGCCAAGATGCGAAGGCGGAATTCAGAGAGACAACATTTTGGTGATGGCTTCCCCGGTATAATCCACCATGGGGATGATGCGGGCGTAATTCATGCGCCGGGGACCGATCACCCCGACCGCACCGATCACCTTATGTTCGCTGTCCTTGTAGGGAGCGATGATCATCGCGCAGTCGGTGTTGCCGAAAAGCGCGTTTTCGGCCCCGATAAAAATCTGCACACCAGAGCCGTTCTGTACGGATTCCAGCACATTCCGGGTATTTTCCCTGATCTCAAGCATGGAAAACAGTGTCCGGATCTTTTCGATATCCTCCGCCGCCGAGATATCTTCGAGCAGATTGGCGTGACCACGCAGAATAAGTGTGCCGGTGCTGGCCGCGCCATCGACAAGATGGGCAAGACCCGCATCAATCACCTTACGGCTGAGAACATCGATTTCCATACGCCGGGCGGCGATATCTCTTTTCAGAATATGATCGGCTTCGGCAAGGGTGGAGCCTGCCAGTACCGTGCTGAGAAAATTTCCCGCCTCGACCAGGGCAGACGGGGGCAGATCTGCGGGGAGATCAATAATCCTGTTCTCCACATCCCCGACGCTGTTGACAATAACCACCAGCGCACGGGCGCATCCCCCGACGCCGCGGCCAAGCGGGACAAATTCCACATGCCTGATGGATGCGTCACGTTTTGGCGTAATGACAAGAGACGCGCAACGCGACAGACCAGAAAGCGCCGAGGTTGTCTGTTCAAGCGCATCGGCAAAACTCACCCCATTGGCGTTGCATTCAAGGTCGATCCGCGATCTTGTTTCTTTCGGAATGTCACTGCCGACCTCAAGCAATCCGTCGACAAAAAGCCTGAGCCCGGTCTCCGTTGGAAGGCGGCCGGCCGATGCATGCGGCTGAAACAGAAGTCCGGCGGCCTCAAGATCAGCCATGATAGCGCGGATACTGGCCGGAGACAGGGCGTTTTCCATCTGGGTTGAAATCACTTTGGATCCCACCGGCGAGCCCGTTTCAAGATAGAGATCGACAATCTGGGTGAAAATCGCACGTGTCCTTGCGCTGAGATTGCTGACCTCACCGCGCGCATTCACCTCTTCCGTCTTCGAGTGGGGTGCGGGTTGAAAATAATCGTTCATGGCATCAGACTAGTTATGCTAAAGACTAGCGTCAATATCATGAACACACCAAGGTTGCAGGAGAAGATAATGGCCATTTCCGATAAAACCTCCCATGCCCGTCCCTCCGGCCGGTCTGCCGGCACGTTGCGTGACATCCGGATTGAGCCAGGTTTTTCCCCCTATGCCGAAGGATCCTGCCTGATCCGCTGCGGCAACACCCATGTGATATGCACCGCCAGCGTCGAAGAGCGCATCCCTGCATTTCTGCGGGGATCCGGACGTGGCTGGGTTACCGCCGAATATGGCATGTTGCCGCGATCCACCCACACCAGAACAGACCGGGAGGCCGCGCGCGGCAAACAATCCGGACGAACCCAGGAAATCCAGCGGCTCATCGGACGCTCGCTTCGCGCCGTCACCGATCTTGAAGCCCTTGGCGAACGTCAGATCAAGGTCGATTGCGATGTCCTGCAGGCAGATGGTGGAACACGGACAGCCTCGATTACCGGGGCATGGGTTGCGCTCCGGCTGGCGACGGAAAAACTGCTTCTTGACGGTCTTATCACCCGCCAGCCTCTGACCGATCAGGTGGCGGCTGTATCCTGCGGGATATATCAGGGCCAGGCCGTGCTGGATCTGGACTACAGCGAAGATTCCGCCGCCGAAGCCGACGCCAATTTTGTCCTGACTTCAACCGGCGGTGTCGTTGAAATCCAGATGACCGCTGAAGCTGAACCCTTCCAGCGGCCCCAACTCGATGCCATGCTCAGCCTTGCCGAAGACGGGATAAAAATCCTCTGCCAGCATCAAGAGGATGCCATCAGGGCCGCCCTATGATTATCGGCCGGCAGCTGACCGAAGCCTGTCTTGTTGTCGCCAGCCATAATTCAGGCAAGGTGCGGGAAATTCGCGATCTTCTTGCGCCGTTTGCCCTTGAGGTCTCCAGCGCGGCGGAACTGGACCTTCCCGAACCCGAGGAAACCGAGAAAACCTATCGCGGCAATGCAAAACTCAAAGCCGCCGCCGCCGCCCGGGCAAGCGGCATGCCTGCGCTTTCAGATGACAGTGGCTTTGAAGTGAACGCGATCAACAACGCGCCGGGTCTTTATTCGGCGCGCTGGGCCGGTCCTGACAAAGATTTCACCATGGCAATGAACAAGGTGCACGCATCTTTTGTCGCTTCGGGAAACACGGATATCCGTTGCCGTTTTGTCTGCGCCCTGTCGATTGTCTGGCCCGATGGCCATGATGAAACCGTCGAAGGCAGGGTTGAAGGTGAAATGGTATGGCCGCCGCGCGGAGATAAAGGTTTCGGCTATGATCCCATGTTCCGCCCGTTGGGGCATGAGCTCACCTTTGGCGAATGCGACCAGGACTGGAAGCACGAGGTCAGCCACCGGGCCGATGCGTTTACACAGCTTCTTGAGCGTTGTTTTGCGGAAACGCCGCGGTGGAATTGACGGGGCCGATTTAATGACCACCGATCCGCAGCCTTTCGGGCTTTATATCCACTGGCCCTTCTGCCGTGCAAAATGCCCTTATTGTGATTTCAACAGCCACGTCCGTGAAACCGTCGATCACGACCGCTGGGCAAAAAACCTCCGCCGGGAAATGGAAACTCTGGCCGCAATGACCGGAACCCGGGGCCGGGTGCTGAGGAGCATATTCATCGGTGGAGGGACACCTTCGCTCATGATGCCATCCACCATCGCGGCGGTGCTGGACCACGCGGCCACGGTTTTTACCATGCCGGAGGATATTGAGATCACCATGGAGGCCAATCCCACCAGCGTTGAAGCCTCAAGCATGGCTGAATTTGCTGGTGCCGGCGTCAATCGCGTTTCTCTTGGTGTTCAGGCGCTGGATGATACGGCATTGGCCCAGCTCGGCCGGGAGCATTCCGCCAGCGAAGCACTTGAAGCCTTAGAAGAAGCCCGAAGAAACTTTAAGCGGGTTTCCGCCGATTTTATCTATGCCAGGCCAGAGCAGTCCATCGAAGCCTGGCGTGATGAGCTGAAACATATTCTTGATCTGGGCCTTGACCATCTTTCGCTTTATCAGCTGACGCTTGAGCCGGGAACAGCTTTCTGGAGCCAGCATCAGCGCGGCTTGTTTTTCCTGCCCGAAGACGGGCTGGCACGCGAACTCTATGATCTGACCCAGGACATGACCACGGCTTCAGGATTGCCGGCATACGAAATTTCCAATCACGCCAGAAAGGGGCAGGAAAGCCGGCATAATCTTGTCTACTGGCAGGCAGGAGACTGGATCGGGATCGGCCCGGGCGCGTATGGCCGCATCTGGGAGAATGGCCGCCGCGTGGAAACACGGAGCCGAAGGGATCCCTCCGCCTGGCTTGATGATGTGGAGGCTCACGGCCACGCGCTTGACCACAAAACAGAAGAAAGCCCGGCGGAATATGGACGTGAAGCCCTGATGATGGGGCTTCGCCTGAACATGGGGGTGGATCTGGAGAAAATCACCGCCCTTGCAGGTCCAAGGGAAAACTGGATCAACACATCCATGATGGATCAACTGCTGGCAAATGATTACCTTGAGCTGGACAGGGAAATCCTGAAACTCAGACAAGATGCACGGCCACTCCTCAACAGCGTGCTGACCTCACTTGTGATCTGAAGAACAGGATCAGAAGGATATCGGGCTCGGAGCTATGACCGAACTTGACCCGCTATCGATCTGCCTCACATCAAGCAGCCTGAGATTCCGGCCATCCGGCAGTAACCTGAACATGCCTGAAAACCCCGAAAAGCCGATCGGGCTTGTCAGCTCCTGACGGAGATCTCTCTCTTCGCGGACAATGGTACCAATCAGCGCAACCGCATCAAACCCCAGCATGGAAAGACGCCCGGCAGGAAGGCCGGAGGTCTTGGCCCAGAGCTGTGCAAATCTGCCGTGTTGATCTGACGGGGCATTGGCATACCACGCCCCGGACAAAGACGGCTCCTGAAGGGTGGCGGCATCATCCCATATCGATGTGCCCATATACCTGACTTTTTCCGGATCAAGATCATACCAGGCCAGTACCGGGGCGACCCCGAGACTGAACGCATTGTCTCCCGCCATGATGACCAGATCAAATTCCGGTACACGTGACCTGTTGCTGTTTGAAGATTTCCGCCACCGTGTAAAGTCGCGTACCGTTTTGCGCAACGTCGCCTCACTGGAACGTGTTTCATCACTGATGGTCAGGCGGCTGACATTCTCAACCCCGGACAGGACAAGAATATTGGCCGCATGATCGGCAACACGCTTGCCGTAGACACTGTTCTGTTCAACCAGCGCAACGGCAAGTTGCTTACGACCGGAAGAGGGATCAGGCTGTATATGTTGAAGAGCATGGGCAAGAGCGGTTTCGATTTCCTGCTCAGGCGTCTGGCCGAGAATCCACAACCCGGGCCTTGCAACAAACAGGTCATTTGAAAAGGAAATCATGGGCACATCAGCGATTCGGGCAAGAGGCCAGGCCCGCCTGGTGTCTTCGGCATAAACAGGCCCGAGAACAAGATCAGCCTGATCTTCTATTGCCTCCTGGACCGCCTGCTCAACCCCCGTGGCCGTATCCTTGAAAATAAGATCAACATGTTCAAGACGAAGTTCAAACAGCGCAAGTTCTGCGCCTTTTCTTATGCGTTCCCCGATAGCAGCCCCAGGGCCGCTCAGGGGCGCAAGCAACGCTATCCGGAAAAGACCTTCCGGCTTTTGCGGTGTCAAAATGGGGGCAATCGGGTCTATCGCCATGTTTTCACTGAGCGTGGCTTCAGGGCGTATCAGCGCAAAGGCGGCGGCCAGCGCCTCGGGCGCAAGGGAAGGATCCCTGCCTTCCGGCACAACCAGTTCCTCAGGCCGGGTCTGATCTTTATTTTCTTCCTCGGCCGTGATCGCGGCGGCGATACTTTCTTCTTCTGTTACAGACGTTGAAACCGCCTTGCTTTCATCGCTTTCCTCCTGATCACGCTTGATAAGGTTGTCGATGATCGTGCCGACATCATCATCGGATTGAGAGATTTGCTCGAGAGCGGAAATAATTGTCTGGATACTTTCGCCTGTCTCTTCTGAAATGCTGCTGGCGGATTTTATGATATCAAGGACGGGATCAGGTTTGTCTTCATCTTTCTTTGGGGTGATGGTTTCAACTGCCGGTGCCCTGGCATCAACACTGGATGACGTGATCTGATCTGTTGACCCGGCCGTGGTGGCAAGTGGTCTTTCTTCCTGAGTGGTATTGCAGCCAGCCAGAAGAAAGGGCAGAAGCAGGATCCAGAAACATATGGGTGAACAGGATCTTTTGGTCATGCGCTTATCGTTAGGGTCAATAGCATAAAGTAATGTATGATCGTATTCATGCTTGTCACATGTTTTTCTTCATTCCGGGATGAATAGGCTATCAGATAAGTCACGCCTGTCAAAGAGTGTGGCCACTGCTACCAATGGCCAGGGGCAACTTGTGGTCACCTCAACCCCGATCGGTAATCTGGGTGACCTGTCGCCCCGGGCCAGAAGCATTCTTGAAACCGCCGGGATGATTGCCTGTGAAGATACACGTCACACCGGGCTGATGCTTCATCGCCTGGGCATCACCCATGGCAAGCTGATCGCGTATCATGATCACAGCTCACCCGGTGTTGCGGACGGCATCATCAAGGCCATTGCGGAGGGCACCACCGTTGCCCTTGTAAGTGATGCGGGCACCCCGCTTCTTTCAGATCCCGGCTACAAGCTTGTGGATGCCTGTCTTGAACGTGACCTCAGGGTTGTGGCCATCCCGGGGCCGTCGGCGCTTCTGGCCGCCCTTGTCACCGCTGGCCTTCCGACCGACCGGTTTTTCTTCGCCGGATTTCTCCCCCAGCAAAAGAGTCGGCGGCAACGTGAACTTGCTTCTCTTGCCGGTCTTGACGCGACGCTTGTTTTCTATGAATCCCCGCGCCGGCTTCTCGCCTGTCTTGCTGATATGGACACCCTTCTTCCCTTCAGGGATATCGCGGTGGCACGTGAGCTCACCAAACAGCATGAAGAAACCCGGCGCGGCACAGCTCAAAGCCTGATTGCCCATTTTGAAATCAATCCCCCGAAGGGAGAAATCGTTGTCATGGCAGGTCCGTGCCGGCAAAAGGCCGAGCCTGAACCGGCCGAGCTTGCCGCCATGGTTGCAGCTGAAATGGATAAAGGGGCAAGCCGCCGTGACGCGGTAAGGCATGTGGCGAAAGCGACAGGTGTTCCCCGGAGCAGGATTTACGACATATCGCTGCATGCCCCGGCTCAGGATAAATGAGAAGAGACGGCAGGCAACGTGCGGAACGTCATGGCAGAATTGCTGAAATTTACGTAGCTCTCCTATATTGCCTTTGCGGCTTCAGGATACTGGCCCGCCGGTACCGGACAAAATTGGGCGAGGCGGATCTCATCCTGCGGCGAGGTAATCTGGTCGTGGTGGTTGAGGTCAAATATGCGGGCGCCGGGCAGGTTATTGACACAGTTCTTCCGTCCTTCAGGCAATTAAAACGCATTGAAAAAGCGGCGCTTATCTTTCAATCCCGGCATCCTGAATACGCCAACGCCATGCTTCGTCTGGATATTATTGTTGTCAGGCCATGGGGAAGGTTCCGCCGTATCCGTAATGCCGGAAACTCAACCTGAGTGCCATGTTTTGATCTCATCCTTTTATTGGCTTGTTTTTTAGCCGTCAGTGGTTCAAAAATAGTCAGACAACTCTTTGACCAGACAAGGGGATACCATGGCACAAGCACGCCCGACCGGATCCGGCATCTCATTTATCACCGGCCTTTTTCTTTTAGCCCTCAGTCTGGGGCTTTCGGGATGTGTTGGTGCTATCGCAGGGGTAGGGGCAGCGGCAGTGGCAGCCGGGTCAACCGAAAAAGGGCTCGGCACCTCCATCTCGGACAGTATCATCCGTGTCAAGATAGCCGATGCCTTCGTGCAGACGGATGTCAACCTCTTCTCCGATGTCAGCGTCAAGGTCAATAACGGCTCCATCCTCCTTACCGGTAATGTTGAATCCCCGGAAGACAAGGTTGAGGCCACCAAACTCACCTGGCAGGTCCGCGGCGTTGTGGAAGTCATCAACGAAATAGAGGTCAAGGATACCTCGACCCTCAAGGATGTGGCAAAAGACATCGCCGCCGCCGCCCAGATGCGGGCCAAACTGATTGGTGATCAGGACATTTCTTCCATCAATTTTTCGGTTGATGTGGTGAACGGTACGGTGTTTCTCTCCGGTATAGCTTCCAGCGAAGCGGAGATGCTTGCCGTGATTGACCATGCACGTGAGCTGCGCTTTGCCCAGGAAGTCGTGAATTATATCCGGGTTAACGACGACGACCGGCAGTGATCTTCTGATGGGACTGAATGTTGCCATACAGATGGACCCCATAGAGGGGATTGATATCAGGGGCGATTCCACCTTTGCCCTTGCGCTGGAGGCCCAGCGCCGCGGCCATGACCTTTTCATCTATGGTCCCGAAGACCTCACCATGTCCGTGAAATCAGGCCAGCATCCGGCGCAAGGCATTACGGCAAAAGGAAAAAGAGTGACCGTCCGTGATGAGCCGGGAATTCACGCCACATCCGGCGATATGGAAGAGCGCAGGCTTGCCGGCCAGGACGTTATCCTGATGCGGCAGGATCCCCCTTTTGACATGCAGTATATCACCGCAACGCACCTGCTTGAGCACCTTCATCCCGAAACGCTTGTGGTCAACAATCCTGCCGAGGTTCGCAACGCGCCGGAAAAACTGCTGGTCACCTATTTTCCTGACCTTCTGCCGCCAACCCTGATCACCCGAAATGCCGACGATATCCGTTCTTTCCGTCAGCACTACCAGCACATCATCATCAAGCCGCTTTTCGGTAATGGTGGTGCCGGGGTGTTCTATCTGAGGCCGGAGGACAGTAATCTTTCCTCCCTGCTTGAGATGATGCTGTCCATGGATCGTGCACCACTGATGATCCAGCAATACCTGCCTCAGGTCCGAGACGGGGATAAACGCGTTATCCTGGTGGATGGCGAACCTGCAGGGGCGCTCAACAGATTACCGCAGGAAGGCGAAGCGCGTTCCAATCTGCATGTTGGCGGCACCGCCGCGGTTTCAGCCCTTGACGAGAGAGATCTTGAAATCTGCGCCAGGATCGGCCCTCTTCTCAAAGAACGTGGGCTTCTTTTCACCGGTATCGATGTGATTGGCGGATATCTGACGGAGATCAACGTGACGTCACCTACTGGTCTCCGGGAAATTCAGCGCTTCTCCGGCATTGATATCCCGGCCATGATCTGGGATTCCATCGAAAGCAAATTATAGGCATCAGGACTCACTGGGCAGCCGGCGGTACTGGAGCGCTTCAGCCAGATGATCCTGGCCTAGCGTTTCTGCGCCTGCGAGATCTGCTATCGTCCGCGCGACCCTGAGCACCCGGTGAAACCCGCGTGCGGAAAGACCCTGTTTTTCCGCCGCGTCATGGATCAGCGCCATGGTTTTATCTTCAAGGGGAATGATGGTCTCGATCATCTCAGGGGTGAGCTGTGCGTTGGCCAGATTCTCCCCCTGAGCCGGCCGCATCACTGCCATCTTGCGGGCATCGCTGATCCGGGCCGAGACCGTTGCACTGTCTTCGTTTTCGGAAGGTCGGGTCAGCAGGTGAACCGGGACTTCGGGAACTTCAATCAGCATATCAAAACGATCGAGCATCGGGCCCGAAAGACGGGATTGATACTGACGGCCACATAAAGGTGCTCTGGTGCAGGCCCGCTCCGGATCACCGAGATAGCCACAGCGGCAGGGATTCATCGCCGCAATCAGCTGAAAGCGGGCAGGGTAGGTGATATGGTGATTTGCCCGGCTGACCACCGCCTTACCTGTTTCTATTGTTTGACGCAGTGAATCCAGATGTGCCCGTGGCCATTCGGCAAGCTCATCGAGAAACAGCACCCCGCCATGGGCAAGGCTGACCTCACCCGGATTGGCACGTGCACCGCCACCGACAAGGGCCGCCACCGAGGCCGAATGATGCGGATCACGAAACGGTCGATTGAGGATCAGATTACCGTCCTCAAGTTTTCCGGCAACCGAATGTATCATCGTCACCTCCAGCGCTTCGGCCGCAGACAAGGGAGGAAGCAGACCGGGAAGGCGGGCGGCCAGCATCGATTTACCTGCCCCGGGTGGACCGATCATCAAGAGGTTATGTCCCCCCGCGGCGGCGATTTCAATCGCCCGGCGGGCGGTATATTGCCCTGTCAGATCCCGCATGTCCGGATACGAAACAGGAGGGGCAGCCGTGCTGGCCTCAGGTGGGGTGAGCACCTGTTCTCCGCGAATGTGATTGACCAGCGCGACAAGAGACGGGGCCGCAATGATTGAAATCGGACCAGCCCAACTGGCCTCGTTGCCGCAGGATGACGGGCAGATCAACCCCATATGGTGCGTTGCCGCACCAAGAGCG
This sequence comes from uncultured Hyphomicrobiales bacterium, assembly GCA_964580905.1. Taxonomy (GTDB): domain Bacteria; phylum Pseudomonadota; class Alphaproteobacteria; order Puniceispirillales; family UBA1172. The sequence goes on from CAZOLR010000006.1 coordinate 58,532, forward strand.
GCCGAGAGAACCCCGCCAACACCGGCGATACTGCCATCGAGGCCGAGCTCGCCGAGCACGATAAATTCGTCAAGGCTGTCCTGCGGCAGAACACCCATGGCCAACATGAGCCCGAGCGCAATCGGCAAATCGAAATGTGACCCTTCTTTAAGGAGATCCGCCGGGGCCAGATTTATGGCGATACGTTTCGGCGGCATCGCAAGCCCCATCGAAGACAGGGCCGCCCGGACACGTTCCTTTGACTCCGCCACGGCCTTATCGCCAAGACCGACGATAGCCATACTCGGCAGACCGTTGGAGAGATGAACCTGCACATCAACAGGTATCGTATCCACTCCGCGAAAGGCGATGGTGTGTATTTTTGCTTGCATTATTAATTACTAATATAGGCATAGGTTGTATATCAGTGTTTCAAACTCTATGATCCTATGCAAGAGAATTCATGGCTTGTATCGGGAAGGTTTCAGGCGTTGTTCAGGAGGACCTGATCATGGCGCCGAGCGGCTGGCCGCCCAGCACATGGCCATGGAGGTGGGGAACTTCCTGATTACCGTCAGGCCCGCAATTCACGATAACCCTGTATCCGCTTTGGGCCACCCCTTGTTTTTGAGCCACCCTGGCAAGGGCACGGACCCATCCGGCCAGCTCTTCGTCGCTGGCCCGGGCGGCAAAATCGCTCAGGTCAACATAGGCCCCTTTTGGTATCACCAAGGTATGGACCCGGGCTCGGGGCTGAATATCATCAAAAGCATAGGTGGTTTCATCCTCGTCAACAGTTTGCGAGGGGATTGTGCCTTCGAGAATTTTGGCAAAGACGTTTCCGGTATCGTAGGTTTTGGACATGACATGCTCCTTTCAGGAATACCTTTGGGCCGGGAATATCCGTGGGCAGAACCGAAGAGGCCTGTCCTGCGGCGGATGCGGGATCAACGGCCAGCCTTTTCGGCGAGCCCGGACTGCTTTTGGCGCTCTTCGAGCTCCTGCCAGACATCTTCAGGCCTGACCCCGGCGGCGGCAAGGACGACCATGAGGTGATAGATCAGATCCGCCGCCTCATTTTTGAGGGCATCAGGATTGCCGCGAATCGCTTCAATAATGGTTTCCGTGGCCTCTTCGCCCAGTTTACGGGCAGGCAGGGCCGGGGCATCCGCGAGAAGGCGCGCGGTCCAGCTTTCCGCCGGATCAGCAGTCTTGCGGTCTTCGATGGTGGCGTAAAGACGATCAAGAATGTGCATGGTTCAGCCCCCGGCTTTCCGGATCCGGTCGTTGCGTCGGACCGCAATCCCCCTATCCTGCATGACTGTCTTGACGGCATCAACCGTCAGAAGTCCGAAATGAAAGATCGATGCCGCGAGCACCGCCGAAGCATGACCTTCAATGACCGCATCCGCCATGTGATCGGCATGCCCGGCCCCGCCGGATGCGATCACCGGCACCGGCACGGCATCGGATACCGCCCGCAACAATTCAATATCATAGCCTTCCCTGGTGCCGTCGGCATCCATTGAGGTCAGCAGGATTTCTCCGGCTCCCCGCTTGCAGCCTTCCCGGGCCCAGTCGACAGCATCAATCCCCGTCGGCTTGCGCCCGCCATGGGTGAAAACCTCAAACCCGCCATCTGTATTACGGCGGGCATCGATGGCAAGAACGACGCACTGGCTGCCAAAACGTGAGGCCGCACGGCCAAGCAGATCAGGGTCAGCCACCGCCGACGAATTCACCGAAACCTTGTCTGCCCCGGCGAGAAGCATCCGGCGAAAATCATCGACCGAACGAACACCTCCGCCAACGGTCAGCGGCATGAAACATTCCGCCGCTGTCCGCCGCACCACATCGACGATGGTCTCACGTCCTTCATGGCTGGCGGTGATATCGAGAAAACACAGCTCATCCGCGCCCGCGTCGTTATACACCCGCGCCTGTTCCACCGGGTCACCCGCATCAATAAGGTCAACAAAGTTGATGCCCTTGACGACACGCCCGCCGTCAACATCAAGACAGGGAATGATACGTGTCGCCAGCATCACGCCGCCTCCAGAAGAGCCAGCGCCTCGCGCAGATCAAGCCGACCGTCATAGATGGCTCTCCCTGTGATCACGCCTTCGATGCCGCTTTTATCCCGGACGAGACGTTCGATATCCGTGATCGACGCCACCCCGCCCGACGCGATGACAGGAATTTCCGTCTCGCGTGCCAGCGCCGCTGTGGCCTCAAGATTAACGCCCTTAAGTGCGCCATCGCGGCCGATATCCGTAAAAATGACCGCCGCCACGCCGCAATCCTCAAACCGGCGGACAAGTTCGGCAACCGGAATATCAGATGTCTCCACCCAGCCTTCGGCGGCAATCATCCCGTCCCGTGCATCCGCCCCGACGGCGACCGCCCCCGGAAAAGCCCGCGCGGCCTGCCGGACAAGATCAGGGTTTTTCAGCGCCGCGGTACCAAGAATCACCCGGGCAACACCATCTTCAAGCCAGGATTCTATGGCCTTCATATCGCGGATGCCGCCACCCAGCTGAACCGGCAATCCGGTTTCAAGGATAGCACGCACCGCTTCGCGGTTAACCGAAGCGCCGGCAACCGCGCCGTTAAGATCAACAACATGTATCCATCTGCATCCTGCCTCGGCAAACTGACGGGCCTGATCTCCGGGATCAGGGTTATAGGATGTCACCGCATCCATATCACCGTAAAGAAGACGAACGCAGGCCCCGTCCTTGATATCTATCGCGGGATAGAGATTCATGAAATTTCCTTATAGTAATAATATCCCGGTATGAACTCGTCGCCTACCAGCGCGTATTTCGGGTTGGTGCCGAATTTCACGTAGCCGGCGGCCTCATAGCGCCGGATGGCACTGTCCTGGGTCGCCCTGACATCAAGATTGATCATGCGGAAACCTTCCGAACGCGAAAAAGCTTCCGCCTCATCAAGCATCATCGGCGCAAGACCATGGCCACGTGCCCAGGGCGCCACAAAAAAGGTGGTAAGGTGGCACATGAACCGCTGGGCTTCGTTATTCCGCGGCGGCCGGACGATCTGGCAACTCGACGCCACCACCCCGTCAATTCGCCCGAGAATAAGCACTCTTTCCGGGATCAGAAGCACGCCTTTCCAGTAATCTTCAAGCCGTTTGCGGCCCGGAGAGCTGAGCCAGCCAAAACCACCACCATCTTCGATCGCAGCTTCGGTGGCATCGCAAAGTTCATGCAGATCCCCGTTCGCGATACTGGTGATTGTCTCCACGTTCTTAATCGGCATCCGTGCTTGGGGTGTGTTTGCCATGGTGTTTACCTCAGGGTTTCCATTTGAGCCAGTTGGTCATGATCCTTTGGCCGGTATTCTGACTTTTTTCAGGATGGAATTGCAGGCCGATCATATTGTCACGTCCAATTGCGGCAACAACAGGGCCGCCGTAATCGGTTTCGGCCAGAATGACATCGGCACTGCCCTGAAACGCGTAACTGTGCAGAAAATAAACTGCCATGCCATCATCACATCCGGCAAAGACCGGATGCTCCTGCCGAAAGGTCAGGCTGTTCCACCCCATATGGGGTATCTTGCGCGGCAACTCTCCATCCGGAGAGGGCGTAAGGGCGCTGACCTCACCACCCATCCATCCTAAACCGGGGGTGTCGCCATCTTCAAGACCGCGGCTAGCCATCAGCTGCATACCAACACAGATCCCGAGGAACGGGCATCCGTCCTCACGCACCCGGCGCTCAAGGGTCTCCGGCATATCAGGAAGCGACCTCATGCCGGCGGCACAATCGGCAAAGGCCCCGACACCGGGCAGAACCACGTAATCCGCCCGGGCAACCTCAGCCGCATTATCTGTCAGTACAGCTTCATGGCTGAGTCCGGCTTCCCGGACCGCCGCCCGAATAGCCTGCATCACCGACTGCAGATTGCCGGAGCCATAATCCACCACCGCAACACGCATGGGATCAGAGACTCCCTCCCAGAACACCTTTGGTGGAAGGAACACGTCCCTCCTCCCGCGGATCCACCGTTGTTGCATGGCGCAACGCCCTTGCCAGCGCCTTGAAACAGCTCTCGATCATATGGTGGCTGTTAAAGCCATAGAGTGTTTCCACATGAAGCGTGATCCCAGCCGCCTGGGCAAAGGCCTGAAAAAACTCACGAAAGACTTCCGTGTCCATCGATCCGAGTTTCGGGGATGTCAGCTCAACTCTCCAGACAAGCCATGGGCGGCCTGAAACATCAACAGCAACCCGGCTTAACGCCTCATCCATGGGCAGATAACAATGGCCATAACGCTTGATGCCGCTACGGGCACCGACCGCCTCGGCGAAAGCCGCACCAAGAGCCCAGCCGCAATCTTCTACCGTATGGTGCGTATCTATATGCAGATCACCTTCGGCCTTCAGCCTGATATCCATCAGGCTGTGGCGGGCCAGTTGCTCCAGCATATGATCAAAGAACCCGATCCCGGTGCTGATATCAGCCGTTCCGGTACCGTCGATGGTGATCGCGGCCTCGATCTTCGTTTCCTTGGTGGTGCGGCTTACAGCACCTTGTCGCGTTATATCCTTTGTCATGATGACTCCCGTTTGAAGGGGGAATTACGCCCCTACCTAGCAAGATGCGGAATATATTGCCAGTTTTTTTGACCTCACCTGATCGCCATCAGAGTTTTTTCTGTCGGTCTTCGAGCCATTCGGCCATAAGTCTTGCTTCATCATCATCAATGCGCGGCAGGATTTCCGCCATCAGATTAGCCGCACGTGTGGCTTCCGGACCTGATTGGGATGTGTCGATCACCACCCGGACCCGGGATTGCCGTGCCATTTCTTTCAGCGCTTCGGCCTCATCCCAGATCAGGCCGAAAACAACACAGATCTGATCCACGAGCACCGCGGAGGGCTGACCTTTATGACCGTTTTCCAGCTGAGAGATATAGGCCGGCGTGACACCAAGGGTACGTGCAAGCACCGCAAGGGTAAGCCCTTTTTCGCCCCGAAGTTGCCTGAGCCTGATCCCGAAAGGTGTCATGATCGCCTCAGATTGACATAAAAGGCACCTGAGCCCCCGTCTTTAGGCTGCGCCTGGCAATAGGCAATAACCAGCATATTGAGAGGAGGAGAGGTGATCCATCCGGGAAATTCCCGCCGGATGACACCGCCTCCTGCCGTGCCTTTTCCCGTAATAACCAGCACATGGCGATGCCCGTCACCTGCCGCGTCATTCAGAAACCTTACGAGCCTGAGATGGGCCTGATCCCTGCTCAACCCGTGCAGATCAAGCCTTGACGTATATCCCGCCTGACCAGATTTGATCGCCCGGGCCGAAGACCGGGAAATACCGCCAAACCCCGCTGTATCGAGATCAGCCGGTCTGATTTCCGGCGTCACGGCAGGGCGTTGGGTTTTTGTCGGTCCTGCGGTGCTGCCCCGGGCGGGTTTTCTTTTCTTTTTTCCGGGAACTTCCGGCGCAGCCTTGGGCGGTTGTTGCGGCAACATAACCCGACGCCGCAGGATCGGTGTTACGCTGGCCGTAACCCTGCTCCACAGAGACGCATCATCATCTAGCGGTTTTTTCGCCATGGCGACGCCTCATCGATCAGGAGAAGGTGAAGCCGCCTCGGTCCATGAGCGCCCAGCACCATGGTTGCCTCGACATCGGCGGTGCGGGACGGGCCGGTGATATAATTGACGGCACGGGGCATTTGTCCGGTTTTGTCCTTATAGGCTCTGAGCTGATCCCAACAACCTTCCATGCCCGCCGAAATATCCTTTTTGCTGAGAACGATAATCTCCACATCAGGAACAAAATTAAGGGTGGTGGGTGTCTGCTCACCGGAAATCATCATCACCGTTCCGGTTTCCGCCGCCGCGCCATAAGCCATGCTGACCCCGACCATATCGGCGGTCGTCGCCGCCCCGGTTCGTGTCGTGACCGATTTGGTGTCCTGCCAGTCAAGATGCTCCAGTATCGGCGCAATCACCACTTCCTGCGGCAGATTCTGCCGGCGCAGCCATTTTGTCAGGTACCGGGGCAGATCATCAAGCGAGGAAAGCGTATCAACCGTGGCGTATTGCTGCGATGCCTGCTCAACGAAACGGTCGATTTTCTTCTTGCCGGATAAGGACCCCATCTTCGGAGGGGTTGCCCTGCCCGGGTGCGGTGCCTTGATGCGTCCTTCACCCGCTTTGCGAAGCCGGTCAAAGATAAGCGTGCGATCGCTGGCCGCCATCAGTTGTTCTCCTTCCTTGACGCATCATACCGGGCGAAAAATCCACCACCTTCCGGCGCCGGAAGATCACGCATCTTCGTCCAGCCTCCGGTCAGCGGAAGCCAGCGAAAAACACCTTTCCGGCCGGCAAGACCGGCCAGTATTTTTGTCATGGCTCCGGTCACGAAACGATAAAGAGCAGGACGTGATGCCAGCGACGACCAGAGAAAGAGCAAGATGCGCTGGCGCCAGGATGTCATTTTCATTTCTGTCTGTTTGACCCGCAGGTTGCGCATCAGTTTGGGGAGGGGAATCCGCATCGGGCAGACTTCCTGACATTTGCCGCAGAAACTCGACGCATTCGGAAGATCCTTGGCTTTATCCAATCCGGTCAGGGAAGGTGTCAGAACCTTCCCCATCGGCCCGGAATACACCCATCCATAGGCATGGCCGCCAATCGACGCATAGACCGGGCAATGGTTAAGACAGGCGGAACACCGGATGCATCGGAGCATTTCACGCTCGCTGCCCCCCAGCATGGCGCTCCGGCCGTTATCCACCAGCACAACATGAAAGGCATCCGGCCCGTCAAGATCACCGGCACGCCGGGGGCCGCTTGAAAGCGTGGTGTAGACGCTCATATCCTGGCCCGTGGCCGACCTCGCCAGAAGACGCAGAAAAACCCCCGCATCATCCATGGTGGGAATGATCTTTTCAAGAGACGCCACCACGATATGAACCTTGGCAAGTGTCTGCGTCAGGTCACCGTTGCCCTCGTTGGTGACAATGATGGTTGATCCCGTTTCCGCTATCATGAAATTTGCGCCGGTAATGCCGGCATCGGCGGCACCGTATTTTTCCCGCAGCTCCTGCCTTGCTTCTTCGGTCAGGCTTTCAGCAGTATCCATGGCACGATCCGCATCAAGATGGGCATGGGATTTGCGAAAGGTGTCCGCAATCTGTTCACGCTGAAGATGCGTCGCCGGGGCAATAATATGCGAAGGGTGCTCGCCGCGCAGCTGGATGATGTATTCGCCAAGGTCTGTTTCCAGCGGCAGTATCCCGTGGCTGTCCAGAAAAGCATTGAGCCCCAGCTCTTCGGTGACCATGGATTTTCCCTTGGTGACCGTCCGGACGTTATGCTGGCGGCATAAATCAAGAATGGTCTGCCTGGCGCTGGCTTCATCGGCACACCAGTGAACATGCCCGCCATTGGCGATAACATTATCTTCAAACCGGGCAAGGTAGGTATCCATGTGATCAAGCGTATGCATCTTGATGGCAATACCGTGGTCACGAAGCTGGTCGAACTCAGGCAGGCCGGCAACCGCCGAGGCACGCTTTGGCCGCAGCGCCGAAGTCAGTTTGCTCATGGCGCCTTTCAGCTCATCATCCCGGATGGCGGCGGCAACGCTCTCCCTGAAACGTTCGCTGGTTGTTTCCATGACCAAGCTCCTATTCTTCCGGGCGTCCTGAAGCGGTATTGCGTGGCCCCGCAATAGGAGGGGCCTCCATTACACCATCCAGCACCTCGGCCACGTGGCGAACCTCAACCGAACTCCCCCGCCGAGATAGTCGACCGGCAATATTCATCAGACAGCCCATCTCGCCAGCCACCAGCATATCAGGGTCTTTGCCTTCGATATCGGCGGCTTTGTCATCTGACATCGTGCCGGAAATATCCCCGTATTTGACCGAAAATGTGCCGCCGAAACCACAACAGGTATCCGCCTTGTCAAGGTCAACCACATCGGCACCGGCGGCCTTGAGAAGAGCGCGGGGCTGGGCCGAAACCTGCATCTCACGCAAAGACGAACAGCTGTCGTGATAGGCAATGCGGGCCCCGGTTTTGCCGGGAGGCGTTTTCATGCCCATCACATCCACAAGGAATGACGTCAGCTCATGGGTTTTGGCGGCTATTGACGATGCCTGCTTTTGCGCATGCGTATCTCCGCTGCCATCAAAAAGATCAACAAGATGATGCGCCAGCATGCCGGCACATGACCCCGAAGGCACGACAACGTAATCACAAGTATCAAATGCATCAAGAAACGGGGTGGCCGCTTTCCGTGCGGAATTGATATCACCTGAATTCCATGCCGGCTGGCCGCAACATGACTGGTCTTTCGGCACAACCACCTCACATCCGGCAGTTTCAAGCAGTCGCAGGGCCGCCATCCCGGCACTTGGCCGCATGGCATCGATCAAACAGGTAACAAAGAGCCCGACCGTAACCTTTTTTTGTGAAGATCCTGATGATGTGGTCATAAACTGACTCCACAAAAAGAAAGCGTTGCCCGTCTAGTCCTGAATACTTTCGGTTTCCACCAGAAGCCAGTTGGGATCACGTGAGGAGATATCACGTTCGAATGTCCAGTGATCGACGAATTTCTCTGTTGCGTTTTCAGCGCCTTCGATCACCGCTCCGTCCTCTGCTTTGAGGATACGTTCCTGTTGTGAGCGATATTCAACGGTAATTGACGCGATCCCGTCCGTCAGCCTGGCGTTGATGATCTTGGTGTCATCGAGGGAAACCAGTTTAATGGACAAGATTTCGCCGGCCTTGCCGCGGTCACGAATGGCCTGGGCAAAACCCGACTGCATTTCATAACCGAGAAGAGGTTTGAGCGTTTCCATGTCTCCGTCGGCAAATGCCTCAAGAATCATGCCATAGGCAGCGGATGCCCCGTGCAGAAATTCCTTTTCATCAAACGTGACATCAGCATTGACGATGGCTTCAATGCCTTCCCCGGATACAAGATCCTGAGGTCTGGCTTTTGTTGGCGGTTCTGCCATGGCCTCAAGCGCTTCCGGATCACGGGGGATATTTTGTTCAAACCCGTCACGTCGCCCGAGAACCGACCGAAGGCGCAGGCCGAGAAAGATCGCGATAATCGCAAAAATCAGAATATCCAGAAAGGGGATGCCGCCGGACATGCGCTAAGTTCTCCTGATCTTGACCGATCCCGCCACCCGGATTTTTCTAAAAGATGCGCGGACGGGTTTAATCTGATACGTTTTCATCTTACATACACATAGTGATCTTGCCACGGATAGGCAAGTGATGAAAGGGGCTCCTTATGGCTGGTCTTGTCAGTTTTGGTATCCTGATCCTCGTGATCTGGGCTGAAATCATCGCTTTTGGCGCTGTCGGTGATGCCATCGGGGTGTTGCCGACCATCATTGGTGTCTTTGTCACCGCAGCGATCGGGGTCAGGCTTTTTCGTCATGCCGGACGTGCCACGCTTCAGCGTATGGCACAAAACGCAAGAGCAGGAACTCCGCCGGTGGTTGAAGTGGCCGATGGCGGTGCCATCATCCTTGCCGCCATCCTGTTGCTTATCCCCGGTTACGTCACCGATCTTATTGGCTTTATCCTTTTCATTCCGGGAATAAGGACAGGGCTTGCGATCATGCTTTTCTCACTGATCACCAGACTGATGCCGAAACGTAACTTTACCTTTACGAGCGCAGGCTTTCAGCGATATGACTATCGGCACGAAAATGAACCCACAAGACCGCATACCCCCCCTCGTTCGGTTGGCGAAGGGGATAGTTCAGTTACCATAGAAGGCGAGTACCAGCGGAAAGACTGACAACCGTTTGACACTGAGGAGCATCGTGATGCCAAACGAACAAGAAAACCAGCAACAGCAGCTGATCATCCATACCCAGTACATCAAGGATCTGTCTTTTGAGAATCCGAACTCACCTGCTATCTATCTGCCCAATGACAAACAGCCTGAAATCCAGATAAATATTAACGTCACCGCAAACCCGCAAGAGCAGGAACGTTTCTTTGAGGTGGTGTTGACCATCACGGCACAGGCCACCCGCGATGAAACCGGAATGTTTGTGGCCGAATTATCCTATGCCGGTATTGTTTCGGTTGCTGAAAATGTCGACCCCAAGGTGATACATCCCCTCGTGATGATTGAAGGCCCGCGGCTTCTGTTCCCGTTTGCGCGTCAGATCATGTCAGAGGTGACCCAGTCCGGCGGGTTCATGCCGCTGAATATACAACCCATCGATTTTGTCCGCATCTATCAGTCCGGGATGGAAAGCCAGAATCCGGAGGCGGCCCCGGCCCCCGATACGGAAGTCGAAAAGAAACCGGCCAAGAAAACCGGAAAGAAAGAAAAGCTGAACTAGAGCTAAGTGCTGGAGGACTGGCCCTCAGAAGGCTGATTTCCGGTGACACGCCGCCAGAGCGGATCAGACAACTGATCGATAAATGCCTCATGGGCGGCCTTTTCTTCAGCACTCGCATCATGTGGCCGTGGTGAACGCATCTTTCGTGTTGCGGCAGGCGTCATTTCAGTCGCAGCAGGTGCGGCGGTCTGATCCGCAACATTCAGGGTCAGTCCCGGCTGACGCCCGCCGGTGAGTTCGATATACACATCTGCCAGAAGATCCGTGTCCACCATGGCCCCGTGAAGTTCACGGTGACTGTTATCGATATTGAATCGGCGACACAGCGCATCAAGGCTGTTCTGGGCTCCGGGAAATTTCCGCCGCGCCAGCGCCAGTGTATCGATGGCCCTGTCTGCCGGCAGTTGCGGCTGTCCTAAACGCTCGAATTCGGCATTGATGAAGCCCATATCAAAAGAGGCGTTGTGAATGACAAGTTTGGAATCGCCGATAAACTCGATAAATGCATCTGCAATCTCGGCAAAGACAGGCTCACCTGCCACACGCTCATCGGTAATCCCGTGGATTGCCATCGCGTCCGGATCAATGGGACGCTCCGGGTTGATATAAACATGAAAGGTCTTGCCCGTCGGCACGTGATTGATCATCTCGAGTGCCCCGATTTCAACAATCCGGTGACCTTCGGCCGGAACGAGCCCGGTGGTTTCCGTATCAAGAACAATTTCACGTGTCATTCGCGTAATCCGTCTGTTGTTGTACCCTGCGCATCAGCTGAGCAGCTGCGCCAGTATTCGCCGGACATACCACCGGCTTGCTTCGGGCCCGTATGAGGTCGGCACCACGTAATCCGCCCTGGACCGCTTGATCTCATCATCGGTCTGTATCTTCAGAATAGAGGCAAGTTTGTCTTCTGTCATCCCGGGGCGGGCAAGGGCACGGATTTTCTGCTGCCAGCCCGATGCCGAAACAACAACAACAACGTCGCAATCCTTCTCACCCCCGGTTTCAAAAAGAAGCGGGATGTCCAGAACGACCAGCGGGACGCCTGCCTTACGTTTTTCCTCACAGAAAAACTCACGATCCTGACGGACCAGCGGATGAAGTATCTGCTCAAGTGTCTTGCGGCGTTCGGGCTCAGCGAAAACAAGCCTGCCCAGCACGGCGCGGTCTATCCCGCCTTCCGTCGTGGCCGAGGTTGGAAACGCCTCAAGAACTTTGGCGGTGGCAAGACCTTCACGGGACATCAGTTTATGCACGGCCTGATCGGCATCATGCACCGGCACGCCTTCGTCACGGAAAAGACCGGCAACCGTGGATTTTCCCATGGCGATAGAACCTGTCAGCCCGACAATGATCATGCGCCGCCCCGAAAATCCAGCCCGTGCTCACGAAGAAACGAGAGGAGAGGCAACAGAGGCAATCCCAGCACCGCATAGGGTGAGCCGTCTATCCGGCTGATGAGATGCGCACCAAGTTTTTCGATCTGATACACCCCCGGAGTTGCCGTCATATCCTTGCCTAATGCGTCAAGATAGGACGCGATAAAATCCTCCGGCAGGGTCCGGATTGCAATCGACGGGCTTTCCACCTGATGCCAGAGCCGCTGACCATTCCTGAAAACCACCGCCGCCGTCACCAGATGATGGGTTAGCCCGGAAAGAGATCGCAGGGTATGTTCCGCTTCTTTCCGGTCGGCAGGTTTGGCGTACCACTGCCCGTTGCAATCAAGAAGCTGATCGGCACCAATGACAAAAGCATCCGGATATCGGCCGGATATCTGGCGGGCTTTCATCTCAGCGATCAACGTGGCTGCATCCGCCGAACTCAATTCGTCCGCCATGGCGGCCTGTCGCAGGCTTTCTTCATCCACCGATGCCGGAACACTTTCAAAAGAGAGGCCCGCGTCACGCAGCATGGCCTGACGTGTCGGGCTGGCTGTTGCGAGAATTATTCTGGTGGCCGGAAGGCTGAGCATATGATTACCCTTGTGTCTGTATCCAGCGGGTATGAAGATTGATCACCGCAGCCGCGGTTTCTTCGACAGATCGGCGGGTCACGTCAATCACAGGCCATCCTTGCGCTGAAAAGAGTTTACGCGCATGCGAGACTTCTTCGGCAATTCTTTCAAGACTGGCGTAATCACCATGTTCGTTTTCATTCATGCTGCGAAGACGGTTGCGGCGGATTTGGGAAAGGCTGCGGGCGTCCTTTATCAGCCCGACAATGAGAATTCTGTCTTTAGGAATAATATCAAGCGGCATGGGCACGCCGGGAACAAGAGGATAGTTCGCAACCTTATAGCCGCGATTGGCAAGATAGATGGAGGTCGGTGTTTTTGAGCTGCGGGAAACCCCGACCAGAAGAATATCTGCTCCTCCAAGTGTGGTTAGACCCTGCCCGTCGTCATGCTGAATAGCAAAATCAAGCGCTTCGATGCGATCGAAATATGCCCTGTCCATCCGATGCTGGCCGCCAATCACGCCCGTTTCCGGCTGGCCGAGAATTTTGGAAACCGTATGGATGATATGGTCAAGAACACTCACCGCCGGCACATCATGACGAAGACAAATCTCCTCCATCCGGGCACGGATTTCCCGGTCTGCGAGACTGAAAAGCACCACCCCGCCATGAACGTTGATCGCTTCCTCAATGGCCTTGAGGTGTTCTTTGGTTCGCACCAGTGTCCAGACATGTTCAATCGTTTGCACATTGTTGAACTGCGCCAGCGCTGCCCGACCCATCTGGTGGGTTGTCTCTCCGGTTGAATCCGATACCAGGTGCAGATGAAGTTTTCGTAGGCGTGATGGCATGTCTGCTTCTTCCGGGATATCCTGTGGATATATTGAATACAACTCCACCGGATATTGTCAAACCCCGATATTGTCATCTATCGGCACGTTTATCCCCAGGTTATCAGTCCGGTGGACAAGATTTTTTAAAATGCCTGTAAAAACGGGATAACACAGGCATTTGCCCAATGACTTCAGAATCTCAGGACATATATTTAGGATAAGTCTGGGGATTAAGAGTGGAAAAGCTGGAAATAATGTTTTACCCCTGTGCTACAACATCAACATCCTTATTTTATATATATAATATATCTATAGAAGGGTTGAGCTAAACCTATGCGCCTTGATCACACTTTATCTGGTCAAAAAGATAATAAAACACCTATCTGGCTGATGCGTCAGGCAGGGCGGTACCTGCCTGAATACATGGCTTTGCGGTCAGAAGTCCCTGATTTTATTGCTTACTGTCTTGATCCTGAACGTGCCAGCAAAGCAACGCTTCAGCCTATAGACCGTTATGATCTGGATGCGGCCATTATTTTCTCTGATATCCTGATGATCCCCTGGGCGATGGATGCCGGTGTGCGTTTCGTTCCCGGTGAAGGGCCGAAACTCTCTCCTCTCGCGTCTCCAGGTGAAATCCGGAATATGGACAGCACCCGTCTTCTCGAAAAGCTTGATCCGGTGTTTCAGGCACTGGCTAAAACCAGAAAGAAACTTGACCCGGAAAAAAACCTGATTGGGTTTTGCGGGGCTCCGTGGACTGTTGCGACCTATATGATCGAAGGGGGAAGCAGCCGGGATTTTCATCGCAGCCGGCATCTTCTCTGGGCTGATCCGCAAGGCATGGCGATCTTGATTGACAGGCTGGTCGAGGAAAGCGTTCGTCTTCTGGTGGCAAAAGCGAAGGCAGGCGCAGATACGCTGATGGTTTTCGACAGTTGGGCAAGTGCCGTTCCTGCCGCCATGCTCCAGGATATCGTAATATCGCCCATGGAGAGAATCATCAAAGGCTTGCGTGAAGCAGGCGTCACGGCCCCTGTTATAGGTTTTCCCAAGGGTATAGGCGAAGGTATTCTTGCCTATGCTGAAACAACCGGGGTTCAGGCTTTGGGCCTTGATCACGGTATGGACCCTTACTGGGCGGATAAAAATCTTCCTTCCGGGCTTGCCGTGCAAGGCAATCTTGATCCGGTGGCGCTTCTTGAAGGCGGGGTTAACATGCTGCGTTCTGTTGACGCTATTCTTGATGCGTTTTCAACCCGGCCGCATATTTTCAATCTTGGTCATGGTATCGGGCTTGATACACCGCCTGATCATGTTTCCATTCTGATCCGGCATATTCGTGAAAGAGAAGACCATGTATCTGTGGGTTAAGGCATTTCATCTTATTGCGGTTATTTCCTGGATGGTCGGGCTTTTATATCTGCCCCGGCTTTATGTGTATCATTCCATGGTTGAAAAGGATTCGGCCCGGGCAGCGACCTTTGCCCTGATGGAACGCCGGCTTCTGAAAGCGATCATGAACCCTGCCATGATAGTCACCTTCGCCCTCGGGATTTGGCTTATCTTGTTAAATCCGGGTTTGCTTCAGGAAGGCTGGTTCCATGCCAAACTGTTGTGTGTTCTTCTGATGGCCGGGGTTCATGGCAAGTTTGCGGTGATGCGAAAGCAGTTTGAGGCCGGGACATCCCGCCATTCCGACAAGTATTTCCGTATCTGGAACGAAGTGCCCACCTTGCTGATGATTTTCATTGTCATTCTGGTGATTGTTCAGCCCTTTTGACGAAATCCTTGACCTTTCTTACCTGAAAGAGATATAAAGGGTAAATAAGAGCGCGGTTCTGCGCCACCTTTTCCCTGCACATACTCGTTGGCGGTTGCCATGAATTTACAAGATTTGAAAAAGAAATCCCCTGCGGAACTTCTTTCCTATGCGGAAGAGCTGGAAATTGAAAACGCTTCCACGCTCCGGACCCAGGATATGATGTTTGCCATCCTCAAACAGCTTGCCGAGGATGATATACCGATTTATGGCCGCGGCGTGCTTGAAGTTCTTCCTGACGGATTTGGTTTTCTGCGTTCGCCGGAAGCCAATTATCTTCCGGGTCCTGACGATATTTATGTGTCGCCCAGCCAGATTCGTCGTTTCTCTCTGCGCACCGGTGATACCATTGACGGCCAGATCCGTGCGCCAAAAGAAGGTGAGCGCTATTTTGCCCTCCTTAAGGTAGAGCAGGTCAATTTCGAAGATCCGCAGGCTGTCCGCCACCGCATCAATTTTGACAACCTCACCCCTCTTTATCCGCAGGAAAAACTGACGCTTGAACTGCCATTTAATCCGGAAGTCAAAGACAACACGCCCCGGGTTATAGATCTCGTCGCGCCAATGGGCAAAGGCCAGCGCGGGTTGATCGTCGCGCCGCCGCGTACCGGTAAGACGATGATGCTCCAGTCCATCGCCCATGCAATTTCCGAAAATCATCCTGAGGTGTATCTGATTGTTCTCCTCATTGATGAACGTCCGGAAGAAGTTACGGACATGCAGCGGTCGGTTAATGGCGAGGTAATCTCCTCCACTTTTGACGAGCCAGCTATTAGACACGTCCAAGTCACTGATATGGTTATTGAAAAAGCAAAAAGACTCGTTGAACACAAACGTGATGTGGTCATCTTGCTTGACAGTATCACCCGTCTTGCCCGGGCCTATAACACGGTTGTGCCGTCCTCAGGCAAGGTGCTCACCGGCGGTGTTGATGCCAATGCCCTGCAACGCCCGAAGCGTTTCTTTGGCGCGGCACGTAATATTGAAGAAGGTGGCTCGCTGACCATCATAGCCACCGCCCTGATCGAAACCGGCTCCCGCATGGATGAAGTCATTTTCGAAGAATTCAAGGGAACAGGCAACTCGGAAGTCATTCTTGATCGCAAGCTTTCAGACAAGCGGATCTTTCCTGCCATCGATATCACCCGTTCCGGCACCCGCAAAGAAGAGCTTCTGGTCGACAAGGATACGCTGGCCAAAATGTGGGTGCTGCGACGCATACTCATGCAGATGGGGCCCGTCGATGCGATGGAATTCCTCGTCGACAAGCTCAAGCAATCCAAAGACAATCAGGATTTCTTCACGGCCATGAATTCCTGATCTCGGCACGAGATCAGGTTCCGCCTGCTATTCCTGCCCCTTTGCCCCTTTGATTTCAGGACATGTGCCGTGCTTCATGGGCAATCAGCGCATTTTTCAGCGCAAGATTGCCCGGATCAACGGGCGACAACTCCCTGTATCCCCCATAATTGCCAAGGCTTCCGTCGTGGCGGGTTATGCGATGGCATGGAATGATGAGGGGGATGGGGTTGCGGGCGCAGGCTGATCCGGCGGCGCGGCTGGCCGTTGGTGATCCCGCCATGCGGGCAAATTCACCATAGGTTGCTGTCTCGCCATAGCCGATTTTCCGCATCACCTCCAACCAGCGTCTCAGCGCTGGTGTTCCTTCAGGATTGAGAGGAACGGTGAAAGATGTCAGCCTGCCCGAGCAATAGGCGTTGATCTGTTCCCATGTTTCACGTGAAACATCGTCTGCGTTTGTTGTATCGTTAGTGCCGTCGGCTGCCATATCGAGGCGTGTTATACTCTGACCATCACTGTAAACCGTAATCCAGCCGAACAGGCATTTCCGGGTTTCCCGAAACATAAGCCTTGT
>CAZOLR010000007.1:0-73732 GCA_964580905.1 uncultured Hyphomicrobiales bacterium
TCCTGCCCGGCCTCGGCGATGCCGGCGACCGGATGTACGGGACTAAATAGAAGGGGCGGGGTGGATTGAAAAGATTGGCGCACCCGAGAGGATTCGAACCTCTGACCTCTGCCTTCGGAGGGCAGCGCTCTATCCAGCTGAGCTACGGGTGCTGAAGATGAGCCGTCTTGCCCCATCTTTTACACAGATGAAGCGCGAATGCCAAGGCTTATCATCTTGGCGCCTGTGAGCGGCACTCTGCCGCCTTCAGCACAACCGCGCCTGCCTTTACCAGATCTCCTCTCCGGCAAACAGTCAGTTTCAGGCACAGCGCCCGCCTGACCCGTGCCATCTGCTGATGAAATACCTCCCAAGACTAAAATCCCTCCGGTAATATCCCCGATAACATCCCCGGTTGTATCCTTGGGTGCAAAAACGGGGTGAGGGGCGGGGCTTCGCATCCCGCCGCTGCCATATGGCCATATACCAAAGCCGCATACCACCTGAGCGCAGAATGCGTGTAACAATCACTCCCCGGCAGGGATTTAGGAGGGCGGGGTTTATTACGCGGGATCCGCAGGTGACGCATCCGCCGATGTCAGCGCCAGGAAGACATCTTCAAGATCCGGCTCTTCGATCGAGATATCGGTGATCCGTAGCCCGGCTGTGCCGATACGGCCCAGGATTTCCCCGGCATTGATATCTTCGGGGGAGAAATTGATCCGCATCTCACCATCCCCGAGGGTGATGTTCAATCCGTTCAGCCCGGCGGGCACGGCGGCAGGGGTTGCTTCCAGCCGCACCACCATATCCTTGCTGCCGGCACCGGCCAGCAGTCGCGGGGTTGTGTCTTCACGGATCAGCCGGCCATGGTTGATAATGGCTATCCGGTCACAGAGCGCTTCGGCTTCTTCAAGGTAATGGGTGGTCAGGATGATGGTCACGCCCTTGCGGTTGAGTGAGCGGATCATCTCCCACAGGCGCATGCGCAGGGCCACGTCAACCCCGGCGGTGGGTTCATCAAGGACCAGCACCGGCGGCTGATGCACCATGGCCTTGCCCACCAGAAGCCGTCGCCGCATGCCGCCTGAAAGTGTGCGGGAATAGGCGTCGGCCTGTTCGGTGAGACCGATGTCTTCAAGGATCGTATCGGTCATCCTTTCCTTGCGCGGCACGCCGAACATGCCTGCCATCATCTCAAGGGTTTCTCTCGGGGTGAAGAAGGCATCGTTGTTGAGCTCCTGCGGCACGATACCGATACTGGCCCGGGCCTGGCGCGGGTTTGCGTCAATATCCACCCCCCAGACACGGGCGGTGCCCGACGTTTTCACCACGGTTCCGGCAAGAATGTTGATCAGCGTGGATTTGCCGGCCCCGTTCGGGCCGAGCAGGCCAAAGATAGACCCACAAGGAATGGCAAGGCTCATTTCCGTGAGCGCGTGTTTCGGCGGCCGGCCGTTCTGGCTGCGGTAGATTTTGCTGACTTTATCGATGACAACGGCGTTGCCATCTTGCGGAGATGAGCGAAATTCTGCGTTCATGAAAACGATGGATCCAGCGGCGTTTGAAGATAGATAATCTTTATATAGACCCTGCAGGCATGACTTGCAAATCCGGTGCGTATTGGGGATGATAGATCCTGACCTATGACCTACCTTGAGAGATACCCATGGCTGCTGAAATTCATCCTGACATCACTGTTGAAACCGATTTGACCAGAGAAATTGTCCGGGTTGCTTCACGGCGTGTGGCCTGCAATGGCGGTGGCGGTGCGCTCGGGCATCCCCAGGTCTGGCTTAACCTTGGCGAAGACGGGGCGATCATGTGCCCCTATTGTTCGCGGGAATTTGTTCTGCAAGGTTCTGCTGCGGATGATGGTCATGGCGGAACAGGCTGATGCCATCCGGACAGCTCATTCTGGTTGACGGCTCGGCCTATATTTTCCGCGCCTTCCACGCGTTACCGCCCATGAACAGGAAAGACGGAACACCGGTAAATGCGGTGTTCGGCTTTACCTCCATGGTGCTCAAACTGATGGATGACCTGGCGCCGGACTATGCGATTGTTGTTCTTGATCAGGCGCGGGAAACCTTTCGCAACACCATCTATCCTGAATATAAAGCCAACCGGTCTGAGCCGCCTGAAGATCTCATTCCCCAATTCCCCCTGATCCGCGAGGCCACCAAAGCGCTTAATCTGGCCATGGCCGAAATGCCGGGCTATGAGGCGGATGATCTTATCGCCACCTACACAAAACAGGGGCTGGCTGAGGGGATGGAGGTCGTGATCGTCTCATCGGACAAGGACCTGATGCAGCTTATTCGTCCCGGCGTCACCATGCTTGATCCGATGAAGCAAAAGCGTATCGGCCCTGATGAAGTGGTTGAGCGTTTTGGTGTCGGCCCGGAACGGGTGGTGGATGTGCAGGCCCTTGCCGGTGATGCCACCGATAACGTGCCGGGTGTTCCCGGTATCGGGGTGAAGACAGCGGCAGAGCTTATCAATACCTTTGGTGATCTTGATGCTTTGCTTGCCGGGGCCGGAGAAATCAAGCAGCCCAAACGACGCGAAAGTCTGATCAATTTTGCCGATCAGGCGCGCTTGTCACGCCAGCTGGTATTGCTTGAGGATAATGCGCCCACGCCGTTATCGCTCGAAGACGCAAAGCGGGCGGCGCCGGAAATGGATGTGCTCACCGAATTTCTTCAGGCCCAGAATTTTCAGCGTCTGCTGTCCCGCCTCGGGGTTGAGGCAAGTTCAGCACCGGCAGAAAAAGGTCTCGGGCAAGAGGATAATAACGCCGTAAAAGCGCCCGCAGCCGTAACAACATCCTATGAAATGGTGACGAGCACAGAGCAGCTTCGCGCATGGGCGGATGCGGCCTTTGCCTCAGGGGTTGTAGCGATTGATACCGAAACAACCTCGCTGACGGCATCACAGGCTCTGCTGGTGGGGATATCGATGGCAACCGCGCCGGGCCGCGCATGTTATATTCCCCTCAGACACGGAAAAGGTGGTGATGATCAGGGCGGTCTTGATTTTGGCACCGAGGATGGCCAGATGGCTGATCAGCTTCCGCTGGACCGGGTGGTTGAAATTCTGTCGCCGGTTCTGTCCTCTCCTGATGTGCTCAAGGTGGGGCATAATATCAAATACGACGGCCATGTGCTCCGCCGCGAGGTAAACGGCGGTTTCACCATTGCGCCGGTCGACGATACCATGTGCCTTTCCTATGTGCTCGATGCCGGGCGTCAGTCATCGCATAAACTCGACGATCTGGCGGAAATTCATCTCGGGCACAGCATGATCAAATATGAGGATGTCTGCGGCAAGGGCACCAAGAAGATCAGTTTTGATCAGGTGAGGCCGGAGGATGCGCTGGAATACGCGGCCGAGGATGCGGATATCACCTATCGTCTCTGGCAGATGCTGAAACCAAGGCTGGCGCAGGAAAGCAAGACTTCGGTCTATGAGCGTCTGGAACGTCCGCTCATTCCGGTTCTCGTGCAGATGGAAAGTGAAGGCATCCGGGTTGACCGGCAGGCCCTTGCTAGCATGAGCCAGCATTTCGCCACCCGGATTGGTACATTAGAGCAGGCGATTCATGAACTTGCGGGTGAACCCTTCAATATAGGATCCCCCAAACAGCTCGGGGAAATCCTGTTCGCAAAAATGGGTCTTGAGGGCGGCAAGAAGTCAAAGACAGGGGCCTGGTCCACCAGCGCGGATGTTCTCGATGATCTCGCCGCAAGCGGTGTTGAGATCGCAGAACAGGTGCTGGAATGGCGCCAGCTTTCCAAACTCAAATCCACCTATGCGGATGCGCTCGTCACGTCGATCAATCCCGAAACACAGCGTGTTCATACCTCATTTTCCATGGTCGGGGCCTCGACAGGAAGGCTTTCTTCCAGTGATCCCAATCTTCAGAACATACCGATCCGCACCCCTGAAGGCCGCCAGATCAGGACAGCTTTTGTACCTGAAGACGGCGCGGTGCTGATATCGGCGGACTACTCGCAGATTGAGCTCAGGCTGGTGGCCCATATCGCTGGTGAGGCCAGCATGATCGAAGCCTTCAGGTCAGGGGTGGATATTCATGCCCAGACCGCATCCGAGGTTTTTGGTGTGCCACTCAGCGATATGACACCGGAAACACGACGCCGGGCCAAGGCGATCAATTTCGGCATTATCTATGGAATTTCCGGCTTCGGGCTGGCGCGCCAGCTTGGTATTCCGCAAGGTGAAGCGAGATCCTATATCGATGCCTATTTTGAACGTTTCCCCGGCATCAGGCAGTATATGCAGGATATGAAACTCAAAGCCCGTGAGGACGGATTTGTCGAAACCCTCTTTGGTCGCCGGCTGTATATTCAGGGGATTACCGCCTCCAATCCGGCCCAGCGCGGTTTTGCCGAACGTCAGGCGATCAACGCCCCGATACAGGGGACCGCTGCGGATATCATCAAACTTGCCATGGTGATGATGCCCCCGGCGCTGAAGGACGCCGGGTCACCGGCCCGGATGCTGCTGCAGGTGCATGACGAGCTGATCTTCGAATGCCCGGAAGATCACGGGGAAGACGCCATGGCGCTGATCCGTCAGGTGATGGAAGGCGCGGCCAGCCCCGGGCTTGATCTCGATGTGCCGCTGGTGGCTGAAGCCAGTCTCGGTAAATCCTGGGACGAAGCGCATTAATTTCCTGATTGATCCGGCTCAGCCCTGCCGGGAAGATTTTGCAAGGGCGGCGAGGACGCGGCGGGCATCGCCCGGGGTCATCATCCTTTCTTCGGTCTGAAGACGGAGATATTCCCCGCCATTATGCAGGTCAATCCCGTCGGTATCGATGCCGGTCATGCGCCAGTTGCCATCGTCCCGGCCTCTGGCCCTGGCATAGGCGCTGACAGCGTCGGCATGGTCGGTGTTCATATGGCCGATAATTTCCCCGGCGGCGTTGTCAAGCTCTGGCGCTGAGGCGAGCACGTCCCCGGCATCCAGCCAGTCAATCATGCCGAAGCCGCCGATCAGATGCATCCGGTGCGGTCTGATCTGATAGAGGTTGAAATCGGAAAACCCGGCATAGACTGCCGTCTCCGGATGCCGCCGGATCAATCTCTGCCTTGCGTCAGTGTTTTCGATTTTGCTGATATGACCCTGCAGGGTAAGCCGCATGCCGGCCATGGTTTCCGCCGGACCTTCCGTGCCATCGATCATGAGCGAACAGGTGCTGCAATCGCGGATATTCCGGGTGTGCTCCGCCAGATCGGAAAGCATCATCACCGGGCTTGCATCGGCCAGCGGCGCAAACAGCACAAGGCTTGCATAGGGGGCGCCATCGTTGCGGTCAATCGTGGCCAGGCAGGCTTTGCCGGATCTCCGGATCAGATGCCTTGCGTGAAGCGAGGAGGGAATATCCTGCATGTTCTGTCCTGTTCCTGAATACGGCAGATCGTGCCATCGCCTTGCCATGTTGTTGCCGTTAAATATGGTATGATAAAGTGAATTTACCAGTGCTTGTGAGGATACCATGACCCGGCGTATTGCTCTTGTTGATGATGATCAGAATATCATAACCTCCGTCTCGCTTCTTCTTGAGGCCGAGGGATTTGAGGTTGATACCTATACCGACGGCGAGCAGGCCCT
Organism: uncultured Hyphomicrobiales bacterium; assembly: GCA_964580905.1. Classification (GTDB taxonomy): domain Bacteria; phylum Pseudomonadota; class Alphaproteobacteria; order Puniceispirillales; family UBA1172. The sequence goes on from CAZOLR010000007.1 coordinate 5,620, forward strand.
GATCGGGTTGAGACGCAGGCCCGCTGATCTCGGTATTCTTGATATCAAGATGCCGCGACTTGACGGGATGGAACTGCTGACAAAGATCAGGGCGGGCAGCTCCATGCCCGTGATCTTCCTGACCAGCAAGGATGATGAACTTGATGAAGCGCTTGGCCTCCGCATGGGGGCGGATGACTACATCACCAAGCCGTTTTCCCAGCGGCTTCTGCTGGAACGCGTGCGGGCGGTGCTCCGGCGTGCTGAAAAATCAGACAGCCCGGGCGGAGAAAGCGCGATCAGCATTGGCTCACTCATCATGGATCCGGATCGCCATTCCTGCACATGGAAAGGCAGTAATGTCCGGCTGACCGTGACGGAATTTCTTCTTCTCATGGCGCTCGCCCGTCGCCCCGGTGTTGTCAAGAACCGGGATCAGCTACTTGATGCGGCCTATGGTGAGACCACCTATCTCGATGACCGGACCATCGACAGCCATATCAAAAGACTGCGGCGCAAGTTTCGTGAAGTTGATCCTGAATTCGATGGGATTGAGACACTGTACGGGGTAGGATATAAATATACGGAGAAAGCCTGACCTCCGGGCCTAACCCAGCCATATGGCACCTTGACACATGACCCCGATGCAAAAGGCCCAACAGAACACGAGCTCCCGGGATAAATTCCGGAAAAGGTTTTCGCCGCTTACGCTCCGGATTTATGTCATTGTAATTTTTCCGACGGCGATGTTTCTGATTGGCCTCCTTCATCTGGATCAGTACCGCCAGACCGTGCTTCAGTCGGAGATTGATGCGCTCTACCGGCAGGGAAACACTCTGGCATGGACCATCGGCCTTACGGACAGTGAATATTCTGAACTGGCGCGACGCCAGATCTCATCCCTGACCTTGCAGCGGGCATCACAGCTGATCGCGAGTATTCCGGATGCACGTATCCGCATTTTTCAGCCGGACGGGCAAATGATCTCAGACAGCGCGCGCGACGGAACTGCGTTGCCCCGGATTACCCTCAATCCCAGACTTCTGGAAGATCGTGGCCTGATGTCACCTTTTCAGCACGTTATCGACCGCATTGCAAAATTGCTCGCGCCAAATGATAATTATCCCGTTTATCAGGAAAAACCGCAGCAGATGGCCAGCGATTTTCCGGCGGTGCTCAACGCGCTGGCAGGCGAGCCGGGACGTCTTGTCATGCGTGACCGCAAAGGCAAACTCATCCTTGGTATCGCGGTTCCGATCCGGCATCTCCGGGTGGTTCGCGGCGCCTTGCTTGTTACCGCTTCCGGCGCCCAGGTTGAGGCGGATATCCGTTCGGTCCAACAGACATTCATCCAGATCTTTCTCGGCATCATGGTGGTGACCATCGGCCTTGGTGTTTATCTGGCCAGATCGATTATCGGGCCTGTTTCCCAGCTTGCCCGTGCGGCGGATGCCGTGCGCCAGTCAAGCGGCCAGAATCTGTCCTTGCCAAAGATGATGGACCGACGTGATGAAATCGGAGATCTGGCGCGTGACCTTGCCGCCATGACCGATGAGCTCCAGACGCGGATGCAGGCGACCGCTTCTTTTGCCGCGGATGTCTCACATGAGATCAAGAACCCGCTGACCTCGCTTCGTAGCGCTGTGGAAACCATCACCCGCCTTGATGACCGCGAACAGCAGAAAAAGCTCATGGATATTCTCCTTGAGGATGTGAAGCGTCTTGACCGGCTGATCACGGATATTTCCGCTGCAAGCAGGCTTGATGCTGATCTTTCGGCCGCCGAATTTACCCGGGTTGACCTTAGCGGGCTTATTAGGAATTTCATCTCATCACGTATCATGGCCCATGGGGAAAGCCGGATCCGTATCAAAGCCAGTCTCCCGGATGGTCCCGTTTATGCGGATATCGTCGTCGACCGGATCGTGCAGGTGCTGGATAACCTTTTTGCCAATGCCAGATCGTTCAGTCCGGATGGTGGTGAGATCAGCATCACCCTTCAGCAGGACGGAGATACCGCGGTGGTTTCCATGACAGACCAGGGGCCGGGCATTCCGGAAGGTAAGGTTGAGGCGATATTCGACCGGTTCTACAGCGAACGCCCCAAGGATGAGAAATTCGGTCAGCATTCCGGGCTCGGGCTTTCGATATCACGGCATATCATCGAAGCCCATGGCGGTACGCTTTCGGCATCCAATCTAAGGGATGATGGTGATACCACAGCCCCGACAGGCGCGGTGATGACGATGATACTTCCGATTTCCCGTATTCAGGATCAGGACCCTGTGGCATAATCAGGGCCTGTGGGGATGGGATCATGAAAAGTGATATGGAATGGGATGCCGATATTCCGGCAAATGAAAGCAGGCTTGTGCTCATATCCGGGCTTGCGGGATCAGGATATTCCACGGCGCTGACCATCCTTGAAGATGTCGGTTTTCTTGCGGTTGATAATCTGCCACTTGCCCTGATGGATAACCTGATCAGCATCGAGGTTGAAACAGCGGGCAAGAACGTTGCTGTTTCGATCGACGGGCGCACTTCAGGTTTTGATATCGATGGTCTGGCCGGTCTTCTTGTGGATGCCCGCCGCCGGCTCGGGGGGCAGGTCAGTCTTGTCTATCTTACAGCCGATGATGGTGAACTGTATCGCCGCTACAATGCGACGAGGCGGCCACATCCCCTGAGCCCGCAATACCCGGGATTCAGTCTTGCCGAGGCGATCACCCGGGACCGCGAAGATATGGAGCGACTTGAAAAAATTGCCGATATACTGATTGATACGACACGCTCTTCGCCATCCGATTTCCGCGGCATCCTTCTCGATAAGCTCGGGATCATCACCCAGGATGTCTTGTCGGTGACGGTGCAGAGCTTTTCCTACCGGCGCGGGGTGCCGCAGGATGCTGATATGGTTCTCGATATGAGATTTCTCAAAAATCCCCATTGGGAAGAGGGGCTGACGGAACTGACGGGTGAGGATGGTGCCGTTGCGGCCTTCATTGAAAAAGATCCGGCTTTCGGCCCTTTCATGGATGCGGCGATGGCCATGCTTGAGAAGACACTGCCACGCTACCATCAGGAGGGCAGGCCCGGATTTGTTCTTGCAACCGGATGTACCGGCGGCAGGCACAGATCGGTTTTTGCGGCAAGGATGCTTGCTGACATGCTGAAAAGCCGGGGATATTCAACCCGCCTTAATCACCGTGAGATTTGATGATCCGTTGCATTGAGCTTTGGGTTCTGGTATCAAAAATCCGATAGAGAATGAGGATTAGCTTATGAGTAAAGATTATCAGATTGCTGACATTTCCCTGGCTGACTGGGGACGTAAGGAAATCGCTATTGCCGAAGGTGAAATGCCTGGTCTTATGGCTCTGCGAAGTGAATATAACGGCCGCAAACCTCTGGCTGGCGCCCGCATTTCAGGTTGCCTTCATATGACGATTCAAACAGCTGTTCTGATCGAAACGCTGGCTGATCTGGGTGCGGATATCCGCTGGTCTTCGTGCAATATTTTCTCAACCCAGGATCAGGCGGCCGCCGCCATTGCAGAAGCCGGTATCCCTGTTTTCGCCCATAAGGGAGAGACCCTCGAAGAATACTGGGACTTTGTTGACAAGATCTTTGACTGGCCGGATGGTCAGCCCGCCAACATGATCCTCGACGATGGTGGTGATGCCACCATGTATATTCTGCTCGGTGCACGGGCTGAGGCAGGTGAAAAGGTTCTGGAGCGCCCATCCTCTGAAGAAGAAACCTATCTTAAAGCCCAGCTTGAAAAAAGGCTTGCGTCCAGCCCGGGATGGTTCACCGCCCAGCGTGATGCCATTCGCGGCGTTTCCGAAGAAACCACCACCGGTGTTCTGCGTCTTTATCAGCTGGCCGAAAAGGGTGATCTTCCGTTCCCGGCCATCAATGTCAATGACAGCGTGACCAAATCCAAGTTCGACAACCTTTATGGTTGCCGCGAATCCCTCGTTGACGGAATCCGCCGGGCAACAGACGTGATGCTTGCGGGCAAGGTTGCTGTTGTTTGCGGTTATGGTGATGTGGGCAAAGGTTCAGCCGCCTCGCTCCGTCAGGGTGGGGCCCGTGTGATGGTAACGGAAATCGATCCGATCTGTGCCCTTCAGGCGGCGATGGAAGGTTATGAAGTCGTCACCATGGAAGAAGCGGCTCCAAAAGCGGATATCGTTGTGACCGCCACCGGCAATCAGGATGTTGTCACCATCGATCACATGCGTGACATGAAAGACCGTGCCATCGTCTGCAATATCGGCCATTTCGACAACGAAATTCAGGTTGAGGCACTGTCCAATCTCAACTGGAGCGAGGTCAAGCCGCAGGTGGATGAAGTGGAATTCCCCGATGGCAAGAAGATCATTCTCCTCGCCAAGGGCAGGCTGGTTAATCTTGGTTGTGCAACCGGGCATCCGTCCTTTGTGATGTCGGCTTCCTTCACCAATCAGGTGCTGGCGCAGATTGAGCTCTGGGAGCGGGCTTCGGCATATGAGAACAAGGTCTATACCCTGCCGCGTCACCTCGATGAAAAGGTTGCCATGCTACACCTTGAAAAAGTGGGTGCGAAACTGACCAAACTCACGGAATCCCAGGCCGGATATATCGGGGTCAGCGAGCAGGGGCCGTTTAAATCCGATCAGTATCGTTACTAGTGCCGGTCAGCATGGCGGATGACCTGATTGAGATCGCCGCCATCCTGAGCGAGAACCCTGATGCGACCTTTGCATCAGGCCAGGCACTTGCCGGGCATCTTGCCGCCGGGGATATGCTGGCACTTAAGGGTGATCTCGGGGCAGGCAAATCCACCTTCGCCCGGGGGCTGATCGTTGCGGCGCTTGCCAGTAATGGCATCACGACAGAAGACATCCCGAGCCCGACTTTCACGCTGGTACAGACATATCCCTTTGCCGCGGCAACAGACAAGACACGGGAGATCTGGCATATCGACTGCTGGAGACTTGAAAGCCCGGAAGAGATCCATGAGCTCGGCTTTGATGAAATTCAGGGGAAGCACATTGCCCTGATCGAATGGCCGGAAAAAATAAGCGATTATATACCCCCCCATGCGCTGATCATTTCGATAGAGGAAGATCCAACCTCATCCGATAAGCGGCGCATCAGTTTTCACACCAGTGCGAGTGCCGCCGCCAGTTGGAGAGAAAAGGTTTCAGCCGCAGGGCTTCTTTGAGACCTGTTCTTTCGGACAGGTTGCGGGCCCTTACACGGCTTTCCATATGCGAGAGATAACTCTCTCGGGCGGGGCGATAAGGAATGGAAATCCGGGTAAATTTCCCTAGACTATATGCATGACATCACGATCAGGATGCATTCACCTAATTGAGGCAGGTCAGCCTTTTGCCGATGATCTCGTGCATGGGGTGATGGACCTTGCCAGGGATCCGGAGGATCTTGCCGACAGCGTCATTCTCCTGCCCAACCGGCGGCTTGCCAATGCGGTGCGGGGGGCGTTCCTGCGTCAGGCATCCGGCGGTGCGATGTTGTTGCCGCGCCTCATGCCGATTGGTGACATGGAGGCGGATGCCGAAGAGCTGATCATTTCAGGATGGGACAGGGATGATCTGCCGCCCGTCATCGATGCGCTGGACCGCCAGCTGCATCTGGCAAAGCTGATCCCGAAAACCGATCTCTCTCCTGCTGATATCATGGCGCTGGCCCGGGCGCTCGGGGAATTTCTTGATCAGGCGCAAACCGCAGGATGTGACTTTGACCGGTTAAACTCTCTTGCCGAAGATGACTACGCTTCCCACTGGCAGCGTGTTCTGGCCGTACTCAGGGTGGTGACCGAATACTGGCCGCTCAAACTTGAGGACCTTAACCGGAGTGATCCGGCGGTCTGGCGTAACGCCGCTATTCGGGCCCGGGCTGAAGCGTGGCGGGAAAAACCCCCTTCCGGTCTTGTGGTCATCGCCGGATCGACAGGGTCTGTTCCGGCCACCCAGGAATTGATGCGGGCGGTGCTCGATCTCGAACGTGGGCATGTTGTCCTTCCCGGGCTTGATATGGATATGCCGGATGAAGACTGGCAGGCTCTTCTCGGTGAGGATGAAACCGCCATCTGCCATCCGCAATATCCTCTGGCCCGTCTCATGGAGGCGCTTGGCGCTGAGCGGGATGAAGTGAAGCCATGGCCCCAATCAGCCGGGGCACCGCAAAGCACCGGCCGCAAGGCGAGACAGGCTCTTCTGCGTGAGGTTATGCGTCCGGCGGAACAGGCCGGGGCATGGCGCAAGATACCGCTAAACCGTGATGTCGGGGCGGCAAGCCTTGAGGGGCTCAGCCGGATTGATTGCCATGACCGGCGTGAAGAGGCGGAAGTTATTGCGCTTGCCATGCGGGAGGCGCTTGAAACACCGGGCCGCACCGCCACGCTGATCACGGCTGACAGGGTGTTGGCGCGGATGGTGGCAGGCGAGCTCGGGCGCTGGAATATCTCCATCAGCGACAGCGCAGGTATCCGCCTCAGCGATACCCATGAAGCGCAGTTCATCCGTCTGATCGCCGAAGCATGGACCAAAGGTTTTGCCCCGTCGCAGCTCCTGGCCATGGGATATCATCGCCTGGCATCAGCCGGTCTTGGACGGGCTGAATTCCGGCATCGGTTGCGCCAGCTTGAAATGTTTGTCCTCCGCGGCCCGCGTGTTGCCAACGGGCTTGACGGTATTGCTGAAGCGGCAGGCAGAATAAACCCTGATCTGGGGTCGTTTGTTGAACATGCCCTTATCACGCCTTTCAAGCCACTCTTGGGCTTCTCTCCCGGAGTTGAGGTGCCGCTGTCGGATTTGGTGGATGCGCTCGGGCAGGTGGCCGAACAGCTCGCCGCTGATCCCGCTGATCCCTCCCGCCCGTGGAAGGGGCAGGCAGGGGTGCGGCTTGCCCGTTTTCTGCACCGGCTGACGGTGAGCGGCAAGTCAACATATCTTACACAAGAAGACCTGCCCCCGGTACTGAGCCAGTTGATGACAGGGGAGACTGTCTATCCCGAAGAAGTGGGGCATTCCAGGCTTTCCATTCTTGGTGCGGTCGAGGCGCGGATGCAGACCGCTGATCTGGTGATACTGGGGGGGATGAATGAAGGCATCTTTCCTCCCCAGGCGCCACCTGACCCGTGGATGAGCAATACCATGCGATCAGCCTTTGGTCTGCCCCCGGCAAACTGGCGGATCGGGCTTGCCGCCCATGATGCGATGATGGCGCTGGCCCGGCCTGAAGTGCTGATCACCCGTGCCGAAAGGGAAGATGGCAGTCCGACTGAAATTTCACGGTGGTTGAGACGGTTTGATGCCGTCCTGGATGTGGCGGGTCTCACCTGGCCTGTGCCGCCGGCATATCTTGACATGGTCCGGCAGAGGCATGTTCCGTCCGGGCCGTTGCGTCCTTGTGAACAACCAGCCCCGAAACCGCCACCGGCCTTGCGCCCCCGCCAGTATTCGGCCACCGAAATTGATACATTACAGCGTGACCCATACGCGATATATGCAAAACGCATACTCATGCTGAAACCGCTGGATCTGCTGGATCAGCTGCCTACGGTTGCTGATCGCGGCAATCTCATTCACGATGTGCTGAACATTTTCACCGATCGGTATGGTAACGGACCACTGCCCGAGGACGCCTATGACCTTCTGATCGGCATTGGTGAAGAAGAGTTCAGCACCTATCGCGGCGATCCATGGGTGAAGATTTTCTGGTTTTCCCAGTTCAGGAATATTGCCGGCTGGTGGCTCGAACAGGAAAGATCAATGGCCGGTATCTCCCGCAGGAGCATTGCCGAAAAAAAAGGAAAAACGCTTCTCTCTTTTCCGGATGGTGAGGTCACGCTTACGGCAAAGGCTGACCGGATAGATCGCATGGCTGGTGGCCGGCTGGTCGTGATAGATTACAAGACTGGCACAATCCCCAGCCGGAGCAGTGTTGGCCGCTATCAGGCTTTGCAACTGCCGGTGGAAGCCGTCATCGCCGCCAGAGGAGGCTTCCCCGATGCCGGACCAGCTGGCCCGGTTGACCGGATCGAATACTGGCAACTCAGGGGACGCCGCCAGGAGCCTGGCAAGATTGTCGATGTCACGCCGGAAGGCGACTGGATCAGCGATGCTGAAACGCATATCTCAGATCTGGTCCGGCGGTATGCCCTTACGGATGAGCCGTATATTTCGGAACCGGATGCGGCCCGGGCCAGTCCGTACAGCCCCTATAAACATCTGGCGCGGGTTGGCGAATGGTCACGCCTGAGCGCACATTTAAGCGCCAGTTCCGATGAAGGGGATGAGCGATGAAAAGCGCATCAGGCCAGGACCGGAGAGAGGTGATCGCCGCCGCCACCAGAGCCCAGCATGCGGCCGCGGACCCGCAGTCTTCGGTATGGGTTTCCGCCAATGCCGGAACAGGAAAGACGCGGGTGCTGACCAACCGGATATTGCGCCTTCTTCTGGGTGGGGCGCGAGCCGCAGATATTCTCGCAGTGACCTATACGAGAGCCGCCGCCGCCGAAATGCGGAACCGGCTTTATGACAGTCTTTCGACATGGGCCGTGACCGATGAAAGCAAACTGATTGAATCTGTTCGCCAAATCGGGGTTGAGCGGCCAACCCAGGGCCAGATTTCACGTGCCCGTCAGCTTTTCGCCCTTCTGCTGGATGATCCGGTCGGATTGAGGATTGAGACTGTGCACGCCTTTGCCCAGTCGGTTCTGCGGCGGTTTCCTGTTGAGGCGGGTATCCAGCCGTATTTTGATCTGGCCACCACAAGCCAGATCAAGACCCTGCGCATGGACGTCGCGGAAGAGATCATGCGATCGGATGATCCCCTGATTGTCAGCGCGCTTTCTCAACTGGCGCAGGATATCGGGCAGGATGAGTTGATGAGCCTGACCGATAAAATGTTCAGATATGCTGAATTCATGGCCGCTATCGCGAATAACCCGGCAGAGGTGAAGCGCAAACTGTTTAAAGCACTGGATGTGCCCGACGCGGCTGATGACCCGGCAAAGGCCATGGAACAGTTGCGTAAAGATGCCGCGGAACTTGACGCGCAACGTAAAGACAGGCTCACCCGCCTGGCCACGGCATATGAGACAGGATCAGATAAGGAAATTGAAAAAGCACAGAAACTGCGGGCATGGATGGAACTGGACGGGCCAGCCCGCGCCGATGCGCTTGAAGACATTGCAAGGATATTCCTGACCCTGAAAGGTGTGCCGCAAAAGAGCCTTGTCAACAAACCGGTTCAGAAGACTTTCCCTGATGCGATGGAAATCGCTGAAGCCGAGGCCATGCGGTTTGAACATGTCTCAGGTCAGATGAACGGCATTCAAACGGCGGAACGAAGCTTTCCCCTTTTCCAGATCGCCGAGGCAATGTCGCGCGGCTACCGGAAGCGGAAAATCCGTGCCGGGCTGATGGATTACGATGATCTGATCACGGATACCATGCGCCTGCTTGAAGCTGATGGTGCCGCCGCCTGGGTGAGGTACAAACTTGATGAAGGTATCTCGCATATCCTGATCGATGAAGCGCAGGACACCAGCCCTGACCAGTGGCGCATATTATCTCGTCTGGCCGCGGAATTCTTTACGGGAGATGATGACACCCGCGAGGGCCAGCCGGGCAGAAGCCTTTTTTCCGTAGGTGATTACAAACAGTCGATCTACAGTTTTCAGGGCGCGGAACCTGATCTTTTCCATGACCAGGAAAAGACGTTCCGCCAACATGCGATAACGGCGCGTAAACCGTTTCAACGGGTTGATCTGGACACATCCTTCCGGAGCACGGGGCCGGTCCTGCAACTTGTTGATCAGGTGATCGGGGCTTCACCCCCAGAAATTGCAACTAAAACAGATCAGGACAAAGACAACCCGGAGAACGCCCGGGGTAGTGCCGCCTTACTGGGGATCGGGCAGGCGGTTACCCATGGTATCAGCCGTATCGGTGACAGTGGATTTGTCACTTTGCTTGACCCGATATCATCTGATGATGACCCGGCCAGCCCGCCACCTGAACTGATCATGGCAAGGCAGATTGTGGATGTACTGAAATCATGGATCGGTAAGCGGTTCCTGCCGGCAAAAGGACGGGTGATGCGGCCGGAGGATATTCTCATTCTTGTTCGCAAGCGCAAGGGATTTGCCCAGATACTCGACCGTGAGATCCGGCTTGCCGGACTGCCGCTGGCGGGGGCGGACAGGGTGCGGCTGAGGGATGATATCGCGGTGACGGACCTGATCGCGCTTGGCCGGGTCATGATGCTTCCCGAAGATGATCTGACCCTGGCCGCCGTGCTCAAATCACCGCTGTTTGGTTTTGATGACAGCCATATTTTCAGGCTTGCCCATGACCGGGGGGAGGCGAGACTTTTTCAGCGTCTTGCTGCGATAGCGGCAGAGGATCCGGTCTATGATCGTGCCCATGAAAAACTGCTTTCAATGATGGGGCGGGCGGAAAGCCTGCGACCGTATGAGTTTTACCGGTCTGTTCTCGATACCGGAACCCGCAAGGCCTTTTCATCGCGACTTGGTGCCCATGTTATGGATGTGCTGGCTGAATTTCTCGACGCCGCCCGCCAGTATGAAAGCCTGCATCCGCCAAGCCTTCTCGGGTTTGTTGAAACCATGGAAACAACGGATGATGAAGTCAGGCGGGAAAGCCTGACGAGAGGCAGCAGTGAGATCCGGATGATGACGATCCATGGCGCCAAAGGCCTTGAAGCCCCGGTGATCGTCCTGCCTGATACCCTGACTGCTCGCCGGGTGGCTGATCCGATTGTACCTGTTGTGTTTGAAGATATGGAATTTCCCCTGCTTCCGTCCAGATCAGGGCGTATCTGCGATATTATCGGAGCCGCGGATCAGGCCAGGAAGCAAAAGCAGGATGAGGAAGAAAACAGACTTCTTTATGTGGCTCTGACCCGGGCCGAAGATGGTCTTCTGGTCACCGGATATGAGGCTAAATCCCGGCGCATGATGGATGGCAGCTGGTATGAGAAGATTGCCCGGGCCATGGACGGGCTGAATGCCGGGACCTGCACGGAAGCCGGACTTCGGGGGGTGACCCTTACCTCAGCCCAGAAAGAAGATGCTGAAGCCGACAGCCGCAAGGATCCGGCGCCGCCAGCCACCCCCCGGCCGGACTGGCTTGAGAAGATGGCGCCGGACGAGGAAACACCGCCAAGGCCGCTTGCCCCGTCTTCTTATTTCTCTCCGGAACAGCCTGCCTCTCCTGGTGGTGATGCCAGACGACGCGCCATGCTGAGGGGAAGCCTTGTGCATCGGCTTCTGGAATTGCTCCCCCGCCATGAAGGGGAGGCAAGGGAACGTGCTGCGGCGCGGATACTCGCTGCAATCAACACAGATATTCTGTCACCTGCGGATGCTGAAAAGGCGCTTGCCGATGCCACACGCGTTATGGCTGATCCTTCCCTCAGAGATATCTTTCATGAAAATGCACGCGCCGAAGTACCGGTTTCAGGTCTTGTAGGTAAGCAGGTGGTGACCGGCGTCATTGACCGGCTGAGAGTGACGGACAAAACAGTCACGCTGGTGGACTTCAAGACCGGCCAGCCACCACAGGAAAAACTGCCGCCGTATTTTCTCGCACAGATGGGGCTTTATGCCGAACTTCTCCGCAAGATCTGGCCAAACCGTCAGATAAGGGCCGGTTTTGTTTTCACCGAAGACGGTTCTGTCCATTGGTGTGATTCGGCAGATCTGGCCGATGCTGTCAGGGGAATGGGCCTTGGATCTTGACGCTTGAGAAGGCAGTTCTTACATTGTTCATAGAACTAATTTTTTGGAGATCTGTCATGCCTACAACCAAGACCACCGATGCTGATTTTGCTGCCGATGTGCTCCAGTCCGACAAGCCGGTCCTGGTTGATTTCTGGGCCGAATGGTGCGGCCCGTGCAAGGCAATCGGCCCGGCCCTTGAAGAAATTGCTGACGAGATGACGGATAAGGTGAAAATCGTCAAACTCAATATTGATGAAAATCCTGCAACACCTCAACAGTATGGTGTCCGCGGCATTCCCACCTTGCTTATCTTCGAAAATGGCCAGGTCAAGGCGGAGAAGATCGGCGCCCTGCCGAAAAGCAAACTCAGCGAATGGGTTGAAGAATCCATCTGAACAGTGCCCTTATCGGGGCAATGTTCCGTTCGCATCCAGCACATGCCCTGCAAGGTAGAGTGATCCGGCAATAACGACATTGCACGGCTTTGTCGCGCTGATGGCGGCGGCCTTTTCAAGGGCATCTTCAATACCCGTGGCTGTTTGGGCTTCAATGCCGCAATCTCGTGCGGCTTCGGCCATGGTGATGGCGTTAAGGCTTGCGTCTTGTCCCGGAATGGTCAGGGTTATCGCGGTGACGACAGATGCTTTCAGCTGGTCCAGAAAATCACGCGGGGGCCGCGTGTTGAGCGCACCGGTCACAAGTATCCAGGGTTTATCGGAAATCTGATGTAAGGTTGCGGCAAGCGCACGTGCACCATGGGCGTTATGGGCGCCATCAAGCCAGAGCTGGCATCCATCCGGCAGGTATGACAACAGCCTGCCTTCGGCCAGATGCTGAACCCGGCCCGGCCAGCTGGCCCGGGCGAGCCCTTTCGCGATCGTGGTATCATCTATGTCAGGAAAGCAGGAGGCAATAACTGCCGCCGCAAGGCTTGCATTATCCTGCTGGTGCGGGCCCATAAGGCCGAGTTGTTCAGCTTTAATCCGGCGTGTGCCGATACGTATATCAATGCCTTCGCGCGGATGATCTTGCGTAAAGCCCATCCCCGGGGCGATAAGACGGGCGCTGAGACGTTGCGCTTCGCTGTCAAGAACGGCGGTGGCCTCTTTATCCTGAATAGCGCTGAAGACAGGGGTTTCCGGACGCATGATGCCCGCCTTTTCAAAAGCGATGGCCTTGAGGCTGTTGCCAAGGAAATGTTCATGATCCCGGGCAATCGGTGTGATGACCGTCGCCAGCGGGCGCGGGATAACGTTGGTTGAATCCGCCCGTCCGCCTAATCCGGTTTCGAGAAGGACAATATCAGCTTCTGTCCGGGAAAAGGCCAGCATGGCGGCGGCGGTCGTCACCTCGAAAAAGGTAATCGGGTCATCTCCATTGATGCTTTCAATCTCTTCAAGTAAGGCAGCCAGATCCGTATCACTGATCAGCTGGCCTGCAAGGCGGATTCTTTCATGAAAACGCACCAGATGTGGCGAAGTATAGGCATGAACCCTGAGACCGGCTTCCTCAAGAATGGCGCGGAGAAAGGCGAGTACCGAGCCCTTTCCGTTTGTCCCCGCCAGATGAATGACCGGCGGCAGGTTCAGATGCGGATGGCCACATTTTTCAAGAATACCGAAGGTGCGGTCAAGCCCCAGATCAATCAGTTTCGGGTGCAGGTTCGAAAGCCTGTCAAGGGCGCGGTTGACGGCGCTGAGATTGTCGTCATGTTGCATGATGTCATTCAGCGGCGTGGGCAGGTGCCGCGGCCATCAGCATGGAAAGGATCCGGCCGATCACTTCCGCCTGTTTGCTGCGGGGCACCACCATATCCACCATGCCATGTTCTTCGAGGTATTCGGCGGTCTGAAAATCATCGGGAAGTTTTTCACGCACGGTTTCCTCGATCACGCGGCGTCCGGCAAAGCCGATAATGGCACCGGGCTCAGCGATCTGGATGTCCCCCAGCATGGCAAAAGATGCGGTGACGCCGCCGGTGGTGGGGTGGGCAAGCAGGACCAGATAGGGCAAGCCTGCTGTCTTCATCTTGTTGACGGCAATAATCGTGCGTGGCAGTTGCATCAGCGAGAGTATGCCCTCCTGCATGCGGGCGCCACCGGTCGACGGGATGGTGATGAGCGCAGCCTTGCGGTCCAGCGCCTCTTCGGCGGCACGGAGGATCCCGTCGCCAACAGCCCGGCCCATGGACCCGCCCATGAAGCGGAAATCAAACGCGGCAATAACCACGGGGTTTCCCTTGATCGTTCCGGCGGCCACCATGATCGCGTCATTGAGGCCTGTTTTGGACCGGGTATCTTTGAGCCGGTCATTATATTTCTTGAGGTCGCGGAAATTTAGCGGATCGTCTTTCTTGCTTTCCAGTGAAATGACTTCGGCTTTGCCACCGTCAAAAAGGAGCTGCATCCTGAGATGTGTTGCCATGGGCATATGCGCACCGCAGGTGTTGCAGGTGTTGTACTGTTCTTCAAATTCGCGGTGAAAGATCATCTGGCTGCAGGACGTGCATTTGATCCACATGTTTTCTCCGACGCTTTCCTGGTTAACCAGCGCCTTGATCTTTGGAAGGACGGTTTTCTGAAGCCAGTTCATCTCTAGTTTTCCTCCATCACACCTGTCTTATCCCTGCCTGACACATCCTTTGGCGAGTTCCGAGACAAGGGCAAGAACCTCGCCTGCGGTTGTTGCGCCGGCACGGTTATTCTCATCCAGCGTTGAGGCCAGCGTGTCCACCGCAGCAGAGCCGACCACCACACCATCGGCATGCCGGGCCGCTTCATTCACCTGATCGGCGGTACGTATACCGAAACCAACCACGGCAGGAAGATCACTTGCTTTCCTGATCCGTGCCATGGCATCGCGGATACTGTCCCCGGATGCTGAGCGTGTCCCGGTTATCCCGGTGATAGATACATAATAAACGAAACCGCTTGAATTTGCCATCACTCGCGGCATGCGCGCCTCATCGGTTGTCGGGGTGATGAGGCGGATGAAATCAAGACCTGCTGACCTTGCCGGCAGGCACAACTCATCATCTTCTTCCGGCGGCAGATCCACCATGATCAGCCCGTCTACACCGGCGGTTTTGGCATCGGTGATGAACCGGTCCACGCCATAAATATAGATAGGGTTGTAATAGCCCATCAGTATCAGCGGCACTTCCGGATGCTTTGCCCGGAAGTCACGTGCCAGGGTGAGGATATCAGCCAGTTTAGTGCCGGCTTTGAGGGCACGCAAAGACGAGGCCTGAATGGACGGCCCGTCGGCCATAGGGTCTGAAAACGGCATCCCCAGTTCAACAAAGTCAGCGCCATGATCCGGCAGTCCCATCAGGATTTCCCTTGAGGTTTGCAGATCAGGATCACCGCCGGTGATGAAAATACCAAGCACCGCGCGG
This sequence comes from uncultured Hyphomicrobiales bacterium, assembly GCA_964580905.1. Lineage (GTDB taxonomy): Bacteria > Pseudomonadota > Alphaproteobacteria > Puniceispirillales > UBA1172. The sequence goes on from CAZOLR010000007.1 coordinate 20,760, forward strand.
TTTTCTTCCCGGGCGCTGGCAAAAGTTCTGGCGATACGCATCAGAGTTTCCCTCTTGCTTCGAGCATTGGCAGCACGGCACCCAGATCCTTGTCGCCGCGGCCACACATATTCATGACAACAATCTGATCCTTATCCATCTTGCCGATCATGGTGGCAATAAAGGCCAGCGCATGGGCAGGTTCAAGCGCGGGAATTATCCCTTCAAGGCGGGAGCAGAGCTGAAAATATTCGAGCGCTTCTTCATCGGTGGCGCTGACGTAATTGACACGGCCTGTTTCATGCAGCCAGGCATGCTCAGGCCCGATGCCGGGATAATCAAGGCCCGCCGAAATCGAATACGCATCCTTGATCTGGCCATCGTCATCCTGCAAGAGATAGGTCCGGTTTCCGTGCAGGACCCCGGGCCTGCCGCCGGTCAGTGAGGCGGCATGATCTCCGGTTTTGAGGCCCTTGCCCGCAGCCTCAACCCCGTAGATGGAAACATTCTCATCATCGAGGAAGGGATGGAACAGACCAAGGGCGTTGGAGCCGCCGCCAATACAGGCAACCAACGCATCCGGCAGTCGTCCGGTGGCTTCCATAATCTGTTGGCGTGCTTCGATGCCGATAATGGACTGAAAATCACGGACCATCGCAGGATAGGGATGCGGCCCTGCTGCCGTGCCGATAATATAGAAATGTGTTTCGGCGTGGGAAACCCAGTACCGCAAAGCTTCGTTCATCGCATCCTTGAGCGTCCCTGTGCCTGAGGTCACGGGGTGGACTTTAGCGCCGAGCAGACGCATGCGGTCCACGTTCGGTTTCTGTCTTTCGACGTCTTCGGCCCCCATGAAGACTTCACATTCCATGCCGAAGAGCGCACAGGCCGTGGCCGAGGCGACACCATGCTGGCCCGCACCGGTTTCAGCGATGATTTTTTTCTTACCCATTTTTCGAGCAAGAAGCGCCTGGCCGATAACATTGTTGATCTTGTGGGCGCCGGTATGGTTGAGCTCATCACGTTTCATATAGAGCCTGGCCCCGCCGAAATGTTCCGTGAGCCGCTCGGCAAAATACATGGCCGAAGGTCGCCCGATATAATGTTTACGGTAATAGTCGAGCTCATCCTGAAATTCGGCATCGGTAAGAGAATCTTTCCAGGCGTCTTCAACCTGCAGAATCAGGGGCATCAGCGTTTCCGCAACGAACCGGCCGCCATGAATGCCGAAACGTCCGTCTTCATCAGGTTGGTTGCGCCAGGAATTGGGCGATTGCTCATTCATCAGGGCATCTCCGTGAGGTCAATCATCTGTCTCATCTGTTTTAGCCGAAAGCGCGGCAGAGACAAAGCGTTGAATAGCCGCATGATCCTTAATTCCCGGGGCGCTTTCCGTGCCGCTTGATACATCCACAGCCTCAGCCCCGCTGATCCGGATAGCATCGGCGACGGTCTCAGGTGTCAGCCCGCCCGCCAGCATCCATGGGGTGGTGCCGGTATAGTGCCGCATCAGGCCCCAGTCAAAGCGGTGCCCCGTCCCGCCGGGAAGGTCAGCATCGAGTGGCGCAGAATCAAAAAGCATCATATCGGCCGCACCATCATAGGCCCGGGCGTTGATCAGGGTTTCAGGCCCTTCGACGCGGAAAGCCTTCATCACCGGGATCCCGAACCGGTCACGGATAGAGGCGACGTCCTCAGGGGGTTCACTGCCGTGGCACTGGATCATGTCAGGCTGTGCGGATGCCACAATCGCCTCAATCCGGGCCGGGTCAGCGTTCACGACCAGCGCCACCAGTTGAGGCGCATTATGTATCTTTTTGGTCTGTGCACGAAGTGTCCGGGCGGTCTCATAGCTGATATGCCGGGGAGATTTCTCAAAAAAAACCATGCCGGCCCACTGGCCTCCTGCCCGGGCAACACAACTCAGATCTTCTGGTGTCCGAATACCGCAGATTTTGGTTCTGGCCATGGTAACTGCCTAAAGCCGGGGGGGAGGAAGGGCAGATTGTGCCGGATCAGTTGTGTCGTTTTCCCGTTGCTTTTCTGCCATGGTGTTCATCTTCCTCGACAAACGGTGTCTTTCAAGACCGCTGGCGGCAAGCGGGATGAGCATGGCTGATGCGCCGAGGAGCAGGCCTGTGGCAAGGCCGCCGATACCAACAACCCATAACGGGACCACAAGACGCGTTTCAAGGGGCCATAAACCCAGCGAGGCCGAATCGGAATTGCTGATGGTGAACAGGATCGTGAATACGATCACCGCAAGTGTCAGGGCTGAGCCAAGCAATCTGCCGATAAACTTGAAAATGGAAAACTCCACATCGTCTGGATCACCTGAAAAGGAGATCTACTGATTGAGGCGCTCACGCATCCCTTTCCCCATTTTGAAGAAAGGGACATTTTTTGCTTCAACGTCAACGCTTTCACCTGTCCGGGGGTTACGTCCACGTCGGGCATCGCGGTGGCGAACGGAAAAAGCACCAAATCCGCGTAATTCCACCCGGTCACCACGGGCAAGGGCTTCGGAAATCGTATCGAAGAAACAGTTAACTATGCGTTCGACGTCCTGATAATACAGATTATCGTATTTTTCCGCGAGAACGGCGATCAATTCAGATTTTGTCATCCCTACCTCCAATACGAGCAGGAATGATGATGCCCACTCCCCTTGTTTTTGTCAACTGTATCAACATCTTGTTAAGGGGGGTGGGCGTAATGTCAGGTCGCCTTTTATTCAGACGCCTCGCCGCTGTCTTCTTCTTTGGCGGCTTTGCTTTCCTTGGTGGTTTTGGCGGATGCTTTGTCCGAGGTCTCGCTGTCACGCTTTGCCAGCGCAGCACCAAGAATGTCCCCGAGGCTTGCGCCGCTGTCCGAAGATCCGAACTCGGCCATGGCCTGCTTTTCTTCCGCCATCTCACGTGCCTTGATCGACAGGTTCAGCTTGCGGGCTGAGGCATCGACCATGGTGATCTGGGCATCGACCTTTTCACCGACGGCAAAGCGGTCAGGACGCTGTTCGCCGCGATCACGGGAAAGATCACTGCGGCGGATAAATCCGCTGACGCCTTCACCAACTTCAACTTCAAGCCCGCCATCGGTAACGGCAGTGATCGAACAGGTGACGATATCGCCTTTCTTCATGTTGGAAAGTGATTCGCCAACCTGATCTTCGGTAAGCTGCTTGATGCCGAGGGAAATGCGTTCCTTGTCGACGTCAACTTCGAGCACCTTGGCCTTGACCATATCACCCTTTTTATAGGACTGAATGGCTTCATCCCCTGCCACATCCCAGGATATGTCTGAAAGATGAACAAGCCCGTCAATTTCTTCATTGAGACCGATGAAGAGACCGAATTCGGTGATGTTGCGAACTTCACCTTCGATTTCATTGCCGGCAGCGTAAGTATCCTTGAAGGATTCCCAGGGGTTGGGGTTGCACTGCTTGAGGCCGAGTGAAATCCGGCGCTTCACGCTGTCAATGTCAAGAACCATGACTTCGACTTCCTGGCTGGTTGAAACAATCTTGCCAGGGTGAACGTTTTTCTTTGTCCAGGACATTTCAGAAACATGGACAAGACCTTCAACGCCGTCGGACAGTTCAACAAACGCGCCGTAGTCGGTGATGTTTGTCACACGGCCGGTCACCTTCGTGCCAATCTGGAAATTGGCCTGGGCGGCTTCCCATGGATCGGACTGAAGTTGCTTCATGCCGAGCGAAATACGCTGGGTTTCCGTGTTGAAGCGGATCACCTGAACTTCGACGGTTTCACCAACCTGAAGAGCTTCCGACGGATGATTGATCCGGCGCCATGCAATATCGGTCACATGAAGCAGACCATCGACCCCGCCAAGATCAACAAACGCACCATAATCGGTGATGTTCTTGACCACACCGCTCAGAACCTGACCTTCCTGAAGGTTGGAGACGAGCTCCGAACGTGCTTCGGCCCGTGATTCTTCGAGGACAGCGCGGCGTGATACCACGATATTGCCCCGCTTACGGTCGATCTTGAGAATCTGGAAAGGTTGCGGCGTTCCCATGAGCGGGCCAAGATCACGCACCGGGCGGATATCAACCTGGCTTCCGGGAAGGAAGGCGGTGGCGCCGTCAAGATCAACGGTAAAGCCGCCTTTGACTTTGCCGAAGATAACGCCGGTAACACGTTCCTGCTTCTCATGTGCGGTTTCAAGCGCTGCCCAGGCTTCTTCACGGCGCGCCTTCTCCCGGCTCAGCATGGCCTGACCGTTACGGTCTTCCATACGCTCGATATAGACTTCAACTTCGTCACCGACGGTGATCGATGGTTGCTGACCGGGCGGGGTAAATTCCTTGATCGGAACGCGGCCTTCTGATTTCAGGCCGACATCGATAATGACAGCGTCTTTGTCAACGGCAACAACTATTCCGCGGACAACGCTACCTTCGATAGTGATGGATTCATCAAAGCTCTCTGCCAGGAGGTCGGCAAAGTTTTCATTCATCGCACTGGCGATGGCACTAGTGGTTTCAGTCAAAATTTTCTCCGTGTGGTGCCGTTTTAAGATTTCAGAAATTCTGAAACCCCGCCCTGGCTGGTTCAGGGTGCCCGTGGTGCCAAAGCTTGCCCTTACGGGCCACCAGGGATGCTCGGCTTTGCATATCCAGCATTCCTAAAGTTACGGGGTCTTCCAAAGCTTTGGTTTCAGAAGACGGGAATATCAACCCCCAAGGGCTGACAGCGCGAACGCAACCATCTCTTCTATGTTTTTTTCGCTTGTGTCAACAAAAATGGCATTTTCAGCCGGAATTAGCGGCGCATGGCTTCTGGTCCTGTCCCGGTGATCTCTTTCTTCAATCTGTCTTCTGACATCTTCAGGGCTGAGCTTGCTTCCTTCGGCCGCCAGTTCGTTATGGCGACGTCGGGCGCGGATATTGATATCCGCATCGACAAAGAATTTGGCATCGGCATCGGGCAGGACAACAGTGCCGATATCACGGCCATCGAGGATGGCGCCGGCTTTTCCGGCCGGGGGAGTCCGGGCAAACTGGCGCTGATAGTCTAGAAGCTGAGCGCGGACTTCAGGGTAGGCTGCTGCGACCGATGCCATCTGGCCGGTTTCCGCGCTTCTGAGCCCGGGATCCGCCAGCAGCGCCCTGTCCAGATCAGCCGCCATGGCAGCAGCAATTCCGGCGGTGACCTCCGATGCCGCATAGCCTTTCTTTAGCAGGCTGAGCCCGACGGCACGATAAAGTGAGCCGGTGTCGAGATAGGCAAGATCAAGCCGTTCGGCCAGATGCTTTGCCAGGGTTCCTTTGCCTGAGGCGGCTGTCCCGTCCACCGCGATAATCATGCGTCATGTGACCTGATGTCAGCCCCGATGCGGTTCATCATCTCCCTGAAGCCGGGAAAGCTGGTGGCGATGGTTTCGGTGCCTTCGACGGTAAGAGGCTGGTCTGCACGCTGGCCAAGAACAAGGAAAGACATGGCGATTCGATGATCATGGCAGGCATCGACCGTAATGCCGCCGCTGATCTGGCCGGACCCTGTTACGGTCATGCTCTCTTTTGTGCTTGAAACAGTTGCCCCGGCACGTTTAAGCCCTTCTTCCATCAGCGCGATCCGGTCCGTTTCCTTTACCCGGAGCTCACCGATGCCGTCCATATGTGTGGTGCCTTCGGCAAAAGCGGCGGCAACTGAAAGCACCGGGTATTCATCAATCATGGAGGCGGCGCGATCAGCGGGAACGTCAACACCCTTCAGGCGGGAGGATCGGACCGTTATATCAGCAACCGTCTCCCCGCCTTCGGTCCGTTGATTGGTGAGCGTGATATCGCCGCCCATTTCCATCAGGGTTTCAAAAAGCCCGAAGCGGAGGGAGTTTGTGCCAATCCCTGTCATCGTTATTTCCGAGCCTTCGGTGATAAGCGCGGCCACGGCAGGGAAGGCGGCGGATGACGGGTCCGCTGGCACCTCAATGTCTGCTGCGGTCAGCAGGCTATCCCCCCTGACCGAGACTTCCATCCCGCCGTCTGCTGTCGGGCTTTCTTCTACCGGCACGCCAAAATGCCTCAACATCGCTTCGGTGTGATTGCGTGAAGGCCGCGGTTCGATGACTTTTGTCTCCCCCCGTGCGGTGAGCCCAGCCAGCAGAACCGCTGATTTGATCTGCGCGGACGCATGGGGGCTTTCATAAGTGATACCCATGGGCTGGAGTAAACCTTCAATCATCAGCGGCAGGTATGTTCCTTCCCGGGCTGAAACCAGCGCACCCATTTTCTCAAGTGGTGTGGTCACCCGGGCCATTGGTCTTGAGGAAAGAGAGGCGTCTCCTGTGAACACGGCTTTTATCCCGCTTCCCGCGACAACCCCCATCAGCAGTCTTGCGCCCGTTCCCGAATTGCCGAGGTCCAGCGGGGCTTCCGGTTCATGAAATCCGCTCAGCCCGATACCATCGACAACCCAGATGCCGTCCTCGTCTTTTCTGATATGACCGCCAAGCTGTTGTAACGCTCTGGCCGTGGCAAGCACATCTTCGCCTTCGAGAAGGCCGCGTATTTTTGTCTGTCCCCGGGCCAGTGTCCCTAAAATGAGCGCACGGTGCGAGATGGATTTATCGCCGGGGAGGGCTATGGTTCCACCAAGATGGTCTGCCCGATGGGAGATAAGAGCTGTCATAACGGGGAATTTCCTCAAAACCGCGACGGATGGTGAGTTTTAGCACTGCATCAATGAAAAAATCAAATTATTGCTGGTGAAGATTTTTGCTTGACCTTGTTTGGATTTCTGAACAAAAGATCTTCATTAACAAATAATCATCATTGTGTTCGGAGTTGTCGATGGCATCGAAAAAACTGGGTACCAAGAGGCACTGCCAGTCCTGTGACGGAAAGTTCTACGATCTCAACAAGCCTGAAATAGTCTGCCCGTCCTGTGGCACGGTATTTGATCCTGAAGTCCTGCTGAAAAGCCGCCGGTCCAAACCGGTTGCTCCTGCCGCGGCATCAAAAGCCGAGACTTCAGGCAAAAAAGCGATTGATTCGGATGAGCTGGATGACGATATCAATGAGGTCGATGATGACGCCGATACCGATGACAACATGCTCGACGATGACGCGGATCTGATTGTGGTCAAAGGCGATGATGACGACGACGAAGCGGTCACAGGTTCCGATGACGCCGATATTGACGTTGATCTTGACGACGACCAGGATGACGATATCGAGGATGAGGAATAAGTGTAAGCAATTTGCGCTTGCACTCTTACCGGGTTGCCGGTAAAACCCTCACATAATTTGGAACGGGGCTATAGCTCAGCTGGGAGAGCGCTACAATGGCATTGTAGAGGTCAGCGGTTCGATCCCGCTTAGCTCCACCAAATTCTCAAACCCGCCAGATGGCGGGTTTTTTCATGCTCAGTTATGAATTTTCAACAAAGAACATCCAGCCATAGCCGAGAATAAGGGCAGGTATGGCCGAATACAGCGTGGCAATAATCGCAACTTTCGGTGCGATGGCAATCGCCGGGAAGAGCGCGTCCCCGTCATTGGAGATGGCATTGCCGATCTGTGCCGAGAGGGGGATTGCCCCGGCAAGATAAAGGGTGGTGACAAGAACCTGCGGGCCGCATCCGGGCAGAAACCCGAGCAAAATGGCAATGATAGGGGCGAAAACACTGTATCCGCTGAAGAGATCCTTAAGATCGATATCGAAAACATAAACGCTCACCTCAAAGGCCAGAAAAGCAAGCACCACCCATGCCGTCACAAAATTGGTGTCAGAAATCACCCGGTTAAGCATGCTGGGCTGTTCCGGCGTCGCATCCATCATCCGTGGAGCAAGGCTCCGGAGGATCTTCGGCATAAGAAACATCATCACCGAGAGGATGCCGCCGGCCGCCCCGAGGGTCAGGCTCGGGGAGGGGAGAATATCACTGCCCAGAAGAGCATCAATATCGATTTGCAGGGCCGCCATGATGCCGAAAATCAGGCCCGGAACGAAAAGCGCAATCCAGAAGCGATTTAGCCAGCCGCCAATTCCCTGATGTTCGGGGCTGAGGTCTGCTACAGCCGAAACCGCCGGTTGACGGAGAAAATCAGGTCCATGGATAGCATTCACAAGATATCCTGAAACCACGCCCACGGCAAAACCCATGATCAGAATGGAAATGCCCGTCAGTGGTTCCTGGGCAATCAGGAGAAACGCCGCGTCCCCCATGGTCGCCGTCAGTGCCGCCATCACGGCACCAAAGGACAGCCGCCCCGTAACATATTGGGTGATGACGATGATTGCCCCGCCACAACCTGGAAGCGCACCTAGAAAGGCCGCCATGGCAACCTGGCTCGATTTTGACTCGGTCAGCAGTTTTTCAGCATCGATGCCGGTGATTCTTTCTGCGGCATAGAAAAGAAACAGCGTCGCCGCCACAAAGGAAGTGACCTGAATATAGGCATCTGCCAGGGCTTTCAGCACCACATCTGTAAGGCCTGATGGCGACAGAAGGCTGAGCTGAAAGACAAAAAAAGCTATCAGTACAATCGCCACAGACTGAATCTGGCGAAGTGGGTGAACTGATGCCAGCATATCCGGATATTTCCTTCGGTTTATTAACTTCGTTAAGGCAAAGTTTTATTCTCTTAATATATATATGTAGCCTGATATGATTGTCAATTCAGCATGAGCGTGTGGCAGGTCATTTTCAGCCATGTCTTTTGGCGCTACACTCAACAGATGGATGAGCAGGTGACATCCCCGGTTTTGTTCTACACCACGCCCGTAATTCTGGTCGGTGGCGGCGATATTGATGCCCATCGCCTGAAGATATGGGCGGAGAGGTACCCTGTTATCGGTGTGGATAGTGGCGCGGATGAGGTGAGAGCCCACGGCATTGAGCCTGAGGTCATCACCGGTGATATGGACTCGATCTCATCTCCTGATGCCTTCCCGCAAAGCCGTATCCTGCCCACCCCTGATCAGGACAGAACGGATTTTGACAAGGCGCTCGCCTTGATTGAAGCGCCGCTGATACTGAGTCTCGGGTTTCTGGGCAGAAGATTTGACCATGAGCTGGCGGCCATGAACACCCTGGCCCGGGCGGCACAACGCCGGATTGTCCTTATCGGAACTCATGATGCCATCATCTTTATCAGGGGGGATATCTCTGTCAGCCTTGCCGCCGGTACCCGGGTTTCTGTCTGGCCGGTTGGCGAGCAGCATTTCATCGGCTCGGACGGGCTGGAATGGCCTCTTGACGGGCTTTGTATGGCGCCGGGCAAGACTATCGGCACATCAAACCGTGTTGCCGCCGGAAGTAGTGAGGTGAGCATCAGGGCAGACGGTGAAGACAGCGGGTATCTGATCATTGTCCCGGCCGGTGATGCGGAGAGCCTGATCCGGTCTGTGGCACCTGAAATCCGGTAGTCTTATGATGTCGTGCCGTAGGTCAGGTCACGCAGGTAAGCGGTGATCTCGTTGCGGTCGGAAAACGAGGAGAGGTCTTCGGACGTGACAGGTTTACGAATTGTCATGTCAACACGGGAGCCGATACGGCGGACAATTTCCCTGAACATCAGCGAATAGCCCAGAGTCTGGCTGACCTTCCGGGCCGCCTGATAGCTGATGCTGTTCTGGCCGGTAAAATAGACCGGCAGGATTGTTGTGTCTTTGATCAGGGCCAGTTTGGCGGCAAAGGTTTTCCATTCCACATCCTGTGCCGGGCCGATCACGTTAGGTGCAAGCGAGATGCCCCCTGCCGGGAACAGGATCAGGGCGCCCCCATCCTGAACCTGACGGATGGCGTCCCTTCGCGTCTGCATATTGGTCTGAAGGGCACTTTCTGTCGTATCGAAATCTATCGGCAGGATCTGATGCATCACCGCAGGGGCCTGACGCAGGACCTGATGGGTGATGATCTTAAAATCATTGCGGCGCTTGGATATCTCCGAGCAGATAACCAGCCCGTCAATTACCCCGAAGGGGTGGTTGGCGACGATCACAAGGCGTCCCGTTTCAGGAATATATGCGCCGGGATCAAACGTGATATTGGGGTTGAGATTAAGACGGTCAACCGCATCCTGCCAGAAGAGATGGTTGGGCCGGTCGGCGCTGACGTAATCCACATAGATTTTCTTTATACGGGGCTGTCCGGTGAATTTTTCAATGCCCCGGATAAGGGCATTTGAAATAGGCCCGAGTTCTCCATTCGCAAAAGAGAAGATCGGAACATTATCTTTTTTCTGAGCGAGATCCATGTCCGGCAATACTAAAGGGAAGTTTGTCTTTTCAAATCATGTTAATTCCGAATGATAAGCCTATTTATAACATTTGTGTGAAAGTTTATGAAAAAATATTAACGGTCCTGTATTCCCGGATATAAAGGTCAGGGCCAGACGGCATTAATACAAGCCAGAAAGCCCCATACGATATTCAGCATATCGTCGGAATCTTCAATGGTCTTTAAGAACAGCCGGCCGGTCCTGATCTCAGCTCATGACGGTTAAAGCCGTGTTATCATTAACCGGTTCAGGCAATAATGAATGCTCCCCGTCATCTGCGTCATCAAGCCCCAGATCTGATAACGTATCCTCGCTGTCCAGGACTTCAGCCTCACCCGTGCTCTCAATGATCTCGATCAGCCTGTCCTCAGGTGAGATATCAGCATCATGGATAATGGTTATGGCCACGAGGGCAGCAAGAGTTGTGGCTTTTACGTTCTCAGATGGAAATTCAGGTTTTGCGAATGGCAAAATAACGCATCCTTCACGGATGCCGGTTTCCGTTTTTGGCATTGAACGTCTCCATGATCTGGAATGATGTTGGGATTTCGGACAGATATTTGGCGGATAGTTTCTCTTGCACCGAAGCTGATGCCAAAGGGTAACCATCCTTTGATAACAAAATCTATCATCAACTGTCATTACATGGGACTTGCACCGGCTTGTCAATCCGCAAAGGCGTATCTGCTAAAATTTCATAAAATTTTAACTTTCAGACACAAGATGTTGTGTCGGGCACAAAAGCGTCAATTTCGGGATGTTCATGCCCCGGGCAGATCAGGCAGGATAAGCGTATTCAGCCACCTGCCTGTCATATGGTAAATTCGGTCTGTGTCAGGAGCCTACCCGGCGAACGGTGATCGAGCCGACAGGTGCGTTATTGACGTTTTTGACGGCGTTCGATGGCTTGCTGTAGATAACGGTCTCAACACCAAAGGTATCCACCACCGTGGCCTTGGCACGTATCTGCATGCCGACAAAACTCTGGCCGAGTTTGATGGCTGTTGTCGAAGGCATGTCAAGCGCACGCCAGTTGCGTCCGTCTTTCGAATGTTCCCATGAAACCGAAAGGCTGGCGATGCCGTCTTCATCGGAAACATTGTCCGTCCTTACCGAAAGTGTTTCACCCTCAACCGGTTCACCGGAAAGGAGTATTTCACCTTCCACCGGATCATCGACGTTCAGCACGAGCTCGGATACGTTAGAAATCAAAACTTCCCGTGTATTGTAGCGGTCAACATAAGTGATGATGGCCCGGTAGGAATAGCCCACATTGTTCTGCCCCAGGCGGAGAACTTCGGTGGTGGCATTGGGATAGGTTTCCCATTCGGTTTTGGTGGAAGAACGCTGCCAGATGACATCATAGAGCCCCATCCCATCTTCATCGTAAATGGTGCTGGTATCAACCACCAGCGCATCACCTTCCATGGCGGTGCCGGAAAGAATGGGGGATCCCGTAGGCTTGTCATTAACATTCTGCACAGGGTTGGAGGCCGGGCTGCGCAGTATTTCCATATTACCCTGGCCGTCCACGTAGTTGATCATCACCCGCAGGCGCTGGCCGACATGTTTCTGCTGGGGGGTGAAAGACTGCTGGGTGGCGCCGGTGATATTCATCCATTTATTATCATCGCCACTGATCTGCCACTGCACGGAAACCTTGCCCATGCCATCATCATCCATGATCGAACTTGTATCGACGATCAGCGGATCATCTTCAATCGCAACAAACCCGCCGGCTTCTGCCCCCTGGCTTGAGGATGATGTGCCCGGGGACGAAGCGGATGAAGAGCCTGCCGCCGAAGAGCCGGACGTGCCGGATGACAGATTTGAAGACGCTCCCGAAGAAGATCCGGCAGATGAAGCCGAAGAGTTGCTTCCGCTTCCGGAAGTTGCGCTGTCACTGGCCACAGCCGCATCGGATGCCGCTGAATCCGTATCTGTCTCCATGGTCGGGGATCCGCCAGCATACGCGGAAAACGCCGCAACTGATGTCAGCAGAAAGGCTATTGAGCGGACAGAACTACGCATATCAAAACCCTTAATCTTTTCTTAATTCCATGCTCTAAAACGTGCATATTAAATGAATATTAGCAAATAAGATAATGAAAATGAAAATAATTTTATTTCATACTTAAAATTAATACAGCGTAAGAATAATTGATAACATGTTAAATTAGCCCCAATGCACAAGGCACCGGAAGTCCTAGCATGCCTGCCGGAGCGCCGCCATAGCCCGAAGAGGCTATGTGTCCGGGCTGTTCAGAAGTGTGTATCCTTTTGTTATTTTGTGAAAAAGAACAAAAGCATCTGATAAAGACTGGCTGTAACGGACAGATTTCAGGATAGGTGCGACTCACCATCTGAGCCGCACCATAGATGGTTCTGTGAAAACATCATGTCAGAATTTGCCCGGTTGATATGGCCTCAGCTTGCCGGATCCCAGTTCTCGAGGATGGAATTGGCTTTCGGGTTTCCCGGAAAAATCATCTCGTCGTGATCGGGTTTTCTTGCCGTCAGTTCAACCACATACCCGTTGGGATCTCTGAAATAGATGGACGAGATAAACCCGTGATCGGAAATGCCTCTGGTCTCAACCCCTTCGGCTTTGCCTTTCTCAAACATGGCATGCAAGTCGTCCATGCTGACTTCAAGGGCAAGGTGAAGATCGTAGTCGTGGTGATCCTTGAATTCAAAGGGGCGATCCGGTGCTTCGAAAAACGCAATATAGGACCCGTCACCCATCTGATAAAAAGAGTGCAGAACCTTTGTATCACGCCCGGTTTTGGTTTCATTGATGACAAGTGCCCCGGCCAGGGGAAGCCCGAGAAATTCCTCATAGAATGCTCGGGTTTCCTTGCTGTTGCGGCAACGATACGCTTTGTGATGAAGACCTTTGATCATGTAACGCTCCTTTTTCCTTAGATTATATGGGAGCGTGCGGCCAGAATTAAACCTTCCGGAAAAGAAAAAGCAGCCATGTAAGGCTGCTTTTCCGTTTCAGGTCTCTTTGGCTTTAGCCGGGGATCTTGCCGTTGACCCCTTCGAGGTAGTAATTCATCCCCCAGAGGGCGCCGTCATCCAGCTCTTCACCGGCGCCGATCACCTGCTTTCCGGTGTTATCCTTGAGCGGACCGGCAAAGATCTTGATCTTGCCTGACCGCACGCCTTCCATGGCTTTCTTGGCGGCGGCGGCTACATCTGCCGGCATGTTTTTGAACTCGGAAAGAACCAGCATGTCGGTGGAAAGTCCACCCCAGGTGTTTCCGGCCCAGTGATCAGGACCTTCACCGGTGGACCAGCTGCCGTCGCGCAGGGCTTCGATCCGCTTGATGTAATACGGCCCCCAGTTATTGATCGATGCGAACAGCTGGGCGTTCGGGGCGAAGGCTTCCATGTTGGTGGACTGGCCAAAGCCGAGCGCGCCGTTCTTTTCTGCAATCTGGAGCATGGCCGGGCTGTCGGTGTGCTGGGCCAGAATGTCCGCGCCTTCCGCGATATGGACCTTGGCGGCGTCAGCCTCTTTCACCGGATCATACCAGGTGTTTGCCCAGATAACGGAAATTGAGGCATCCGGGTTGGTTGAACGCAGGCCCTGGGCAAATGCGTTGATCCCCATGATGACTTCGGAAATCGGGTAGGCACCGATATAGCCGACCTTGTTGGTCTTGGTCATCATTCCAGCAACGACGCCCTGCACATACCGGCCTTCATAGAAACGGATATTGCCGGTGGCCATGTTCGGGGTGCGTTTATACCCGGTCATATGTTCAAATTTTACATTTGGGAACTCTTTGGCCACTTTCAGGGTCGGGTCCATATAGCCAAAAGAGGTGGTGAAGATGATTTCGTTCCCCTGTTGGGCAAGTTCACGGATCACGCGGGTTGCATCAGGTCCTTCGGGGACGTTTTCAACATAGGTGGTGACCACATTGTCACCGAAATGTTTTTCGACCATCTGCCGGCCCAGTTCATGCGCGTAGGTCCAGCCGTGGTCTCCGGGGGTGGTCAGGTAAACGAAACCGACCTTTGTCGGCTCAGCCGATGCCACTGCGGCGGTCAGCATGGTAATGATACCGACGGTCATGGCGATTAGTGTGCGAAACATAAAGTCCTCCTTGAAATGGAAGGTGCAGGGCCACCTTCATCTGTTTCTTGCTTTAACTTAACTGCCCGGATGGAAGGGTTTTCCGATACAGGCAGGCACGGTCAGATACGATGATCTTCCTCGCATCGAAATCACAACAAGCGCAACGATAGTGGCAAGATATGGAAGCATTGACAAGACCTGTGATGGGATTGCCCATCCTCTTGCCTGACCTGCGAGCTGCATGATGGTGATGCCGCCGAAAATCAGTGCGCCGACGACCACCCGCGAAGGCATCCAGGACGCAAACACCACCAGCGCCAGTGCAATCCATCCGCGTCCTGCGGTCATTCCTTCGGACCAGTGCGGGGTCAGGACCAGCGGGATATAGGCCCCGCCCATTCCGGCGCAGGCCCCGCCGAAAGCCACCGCCAGCCACCGCACCCGGATCACGGAATAGCCAAGCGCATGGGCGCTGTGGTGATTATCGCCCACGGCACGGAGAATCATGCCGGAGCGCGACTTCCTGAGAAACCACGAGGTGGCCGCGATGATTACAAACGCCAGATAGAAAAGCAGGTCCTGGGCAAAGAGAACCGGCCCGATCCACGGCAGGTCCGACAGAAGGGGGATGATGATCTTGGGCAGTGATTCGCTGGTCTTGCCCACGAGGGGTGCCCCGGCAAGGCCGGAAAACCCGGTGGCAAAAATGGTCAGCGCCAGACCTGTGGCGACCTGATTGGTCAGCATTGTTACGGCAAAGAAGGCAAAGATAAGCGACACGGCCATGCCAGCAAGGGCACCTGCCACGATACCGGTATAGGGGTTTCCGGTATAAAGAACGATCCCGAGCGCCGATACCGCCCCCATCAGCATCATGCCTTCCACCCCGAGATTGAGCACCCCGGACCGTTCAGCAACCAACTCGCCATTGGCGGCGAGAAGCAGGGGGATGGAGGTGGCAAGAACAGTGAGTATCAAGGCGGTCATGACGAGGTCTCTCCGTGTTCTTTCTTTATGTGCAACCCGCGCCAGGTGATCCGATAATGCTGAAGGGTGGCGCCCGCCAGCAGGAAGAAAAGCAGTATTCCCTTGAAAAGGCCAGTCACGACTTTGGGGATGCCAAGGGCTATCTGGGCATTGTCACCGCCAAGTTCGGCCATGGCGACCAAAAGGCCGGCAAAAATAACGCCGATGGGGTTAAGCCGCGCAAGGAAGGCAACGATAATCGCCGTAAAGCCATACCCGAAAGATACATTTGGCTGCAACTGGCCGATATTGGCTGAAACTTCAACCATGCCGGCCAGCCCGGCCAGCCCGCCTGAAAGAAGCAGGACGCCGATCGTTGTCCGTTTCTGGCTGAACCCGGCAAAACGCCCCGCACGCGGGGAGGATCCCATCACCCTGACCTGAAAGCCAGGCAAGGTCCGGTGCAGCAGCCACCAGGCAAGCGGCGCCAGCGCAAACGCGATCAGAACACCATAGTGGAGCTGGCCGACATAGCCGATCCCCGGGAGCGGCATCCGCGTGATCAGCCCGGCATCGGGATACATCGGCGTCAGCGGGAACCCGAAAGCCATCGGATCACGAAGGGGCCCGCGAACCAGCACATCCATGACCAGCGCCGCCACATAGGACAGCATCAATGTCACCAGAATTTCATTGGCATTGAAGATCGTCTTGCACAAGGCGGCGATGGCTGCCCATGCGGCCCCGGCCATAAGGGCAATGGCCATCATGGCCGGAAGAAGCAGGGGTGAGGTGGTGTCAGGAAAGGACAGCGCCAGCCATCCGGCGGCCAGCGCACCGATGATATACTGCCCCTCGGCGCCGATATTCCAGATATTGGCGCGATAACAGAAGACCAGCCCGAGCGCGATGATGATAAGCGGGCAGGCTTTGACAACAAGGTCGGTGATGCGGTCAATCCGGCTCAGCGGCGAGATGAAGAAATGATAAAGAGCTTCCCCGGCATTATACCCGAGGAAAGTGAAGATGAGCGCGCCCGCAATTACTGTCGCAAGAATAGCGGCAACGGGGCTGATGACAGCATACAAGGGTGATGTTTCTGTTCGGGGAACAAGGCGGATCATGCTCTGGCCTCTTCTTCCGATACGCCGCCCATCATCAGCCCGATATCTTCGGCGGTAAGATCTGTGGCGGGATGGCTTTCGGTCAGGCGGCCATTGTTCAGCGCGGCAATACGTGTTGCCAGCCCGAAGATTTCCTCAAGATCCTGACTGATAAGGATAATGGCACAGCCATCTTCGGCCAGTTTCAGCAACGCGCGGCGGATAGCCGTGGCGGCGCCCACATCCACCCCCCAGGTCGGCTGGGATATTACCGCCACCCGTGGTTCGGTTGAAAGCATCCGGCCCATGATGAATTTCTGCAGGTTACCGCCGGAAAGCTGATTGGCCATGGGGTTGGAATGAGGGGTGCGGACATCGGCTGCCCGGATGATGGCATCCGTGGCTTCACGCCCGAGGTCAGGGTAGGCGAGCTGACGCTGAACCCAGGAAAGACCGGAGCTGAAACTGAAATACTGGGTGAGGAAAGTGTTTTCCACCATCGTCATATCCGGAACGGCGGCATGGCCGTTGCGTTCTTCCGGCACGGTTTCAAGCCCCATCCGGCGACGCTGTTCGGGGCCGTCATGGCCGATATTCCTGCCGTCAAGACAAATCATTTCTGCATCAGGGGCAAGCCATTCACCGGAAAGCGCTTCAGCCAGTTCTTCCTGCCCGTTGCCTGAAATTCCCGCAATCCCCAGTATCTCGCCAGGACGGACTTCAAGGCGGATATCACGCAACGGTGTGGCAAAAGCCGAAGCGGCAGGGCGGTTCAGCCCGTTTACCGCAAAGATGGGTGGCGGGCTGTTGGCGGGATTATGCGATTTACGTCGTTCGATCCAGTCAACGGCGTTGCCAACCATGATCTCCGCCATGTCGCGGGTACTGCTTTCGCGGGGGATGACCTCGCCGACATTTTTCCCGCCGCGCAGAATGGTGGCCTTGCCGGCAAGCTCCATGATCTCATCAAGTTTGTGGCTGATATAGAGGATCGCGCATCCATCGTCGGCCAGTCGCCGTAATACGTCAAAAAGGCGCAGGCTTTCCTGCGGTGTCAGCACAGAAGTCGGCTCATCCATAATCAGCAGTTTCGGGTCCTGAAGCAGACAGCGCAGGATTTCCACCCGTTGCTGTTCCCCCACCGAAAGCTCGCCTACCGGCCGGTCGGGATTGATCGCAAGGCCCCAGTGATCGGACGCCTCCCTGATGCGATGCCGCAAGCCGGAAAGACGGCTTTCGTCATCCATGGCAAGGGCAATGTTTTCCGCGACGGTCAGGGCAGGAAAAAGGGAGAAATGCTGAAAGACCATGGCAATGCCGAGTCGGCGGGCCATTTTCGGGGACGTGATCCGCAAAGTCTGCCCTTCCCAGACAAAACGCCCTTCATCCGGTTGAAGAACCCCATAGAGCATTTTCACGAAGGTCGATTTTCCGGCGCCGTTTTCCCCCAGAAGCGCATGGATCGAACCGGGCTCAATCGAAAAATTCACCCGGTCATTTGCCACAAAGGTCCCGAAAGTCTTGGTGATGTTCTCAGCTGAGAGCAATGTCATGGTGGCGCGTCTCTTGGCGGTGGTCAGCAGACGTTGTATTCAGGTGAACTTATCGTCAAACGGATGATTTGGCCAGACTCAATCATTCTCCCTGCGGGCGTTGACGGTTTCACGATGAAACAGGTAAAGCCCTGACGACACGATCACCATGACACCGAAAACCGTCTCCAGATCAGGGATATTGTCAAAGACCAGATAGCCGAACACGGTGGCCCCGATAATCTCAAGATACTGGAAGGGCGCAAGAAGACTGGTGGCCGCCTCCCGTACCGCCAGCACCAGCATCAGATGCCCCACTGTCGCGATAAGGCCAAGGCTGAATACCCAGGCTATCTCAATGCCTTCCGGCAGGGATGCCTGAAAGACACCGATACCGGATACTTCCCCCAACACCAGCGCAAGTGACATGATGGTCAGCGCAGAAAGGCCGACCATCCATTGCATCTGGAAAGGATTGACCCGTCCTGTCAGGGTACGGGTCAGCATGACGTAAAAGGCAAAACACACGGCTGTTGCAAGGGGGAGTAGCGCCGGCAGTCCCACCGCCGCAAAACTTGGCCGGATGACGATGAGCGCACCGATGAAACCGGCCAGAATGGCAAAAATCCGGCGAATCCTGATCGTCTCTCCGAGAAAGATGACCGACAGAATGGTCAGAATCATCGGTTCGATGAAAAAGATGGCGATGGCCGATGCGATGGAAAGATAGTTCAGCGCCGCAAAAAAGAACAGGGTCGCCGCGGCGATCAGCACCCCGCGTGCGATCTGCACCTTCAGGGTGTCTGACGGCACGCGCCATTCCCCGAGATAGATAATAATCGGCGTGATCAGAAGACTCTGGACAAAAAAGCGGAACCAGACGACCTGCCCCGGTGACATTGTCTGGCCCAGGAGTTTGGCAAAAACATCGATGGCCGGGATCATCAGCATGGCCAGCGCCATCAACACCATGCCGCGAAGACTGTTGCCGTCACCCGTACTGGCAGCAGGGCTGGCCTGTGTTCGTGCTGATTCCATGGAAGTTGCGTCCAAATGTTCTGACCGGACGCCATTCTGGTCCCATTTTTTAACCTTGGCTAGCCCAATAATAGGGATTCATTAAACCTGCTTGTGATTTTCTTTCGACGCATTAGAGTAGGCCATCATCATTTCATTAAGGGGAATTAAAGATGACAGAACCTCATCTTCTCGTGCATCACGAAGGTGATAATGTCGGCGTTGTTGTTGTCGAAGGATTAAAGGCAGGCACAGAAATGCTCTGCGTTGTGACGGAGAACAACACCGACTTTACCATGACGGTAAATCACGATGTGCCGATCGGCCATAAAGTGGCGCTTCAGGATTTTGCCGAAGGCGACACGGTTATCAAATACGCACAGGATATCGGCCGCATTGTTGCAACAGCGGGCAAGGGTGATCATATCCATGTCCATAACCTTAAAACCAAGCGCTGGTAGGAGGCACCCATGGCATCCAATAATTCGTTTTTCGGCTACAGACGCGAAAATGGCCGTGTCGGTGTCCGCAATTATGTCGCCATCCTGCCTGTGGACGATATTTCCAACGCCGCATGTGAATCCGTTGCCAACAATATCAAGGGCACGATGGCCCTGCCGCATTCCTACGGGCGGCTTCAGTTTGGTGAAGATCTGGAATTGCATTTCCGCACCATCATCGGAACCGGGGCCAACCCGAATATAGCGGCCTGTGTTGTCATCGGGATTGAGCCGGGATGGACACAGCGGATCGTGGACGGCATTGCCAAGACAGGCAAGCCTGTTGCGGGCTTTTCCATTGAGCAGAACGGCGATATCAACACGGTTGCGGCCGCGTCACGGACAGCCAAGGAATTTGTCCACATGACCAGCGAATACCTGCGTGAAGAATGCGATATGTCGGAATTGTGGGTTTCCACCAAATGTGGTGAAAGCGATACAACCACCGGTCTTTCTTCCTGCCCGACCGTTGGCAACATGTATGACAAGCTTCTGCCCAAGGGGATTTACGGATGTTTCGGCGAAACCTCTGAGATCACCGGTGCCGAGCATCTGTGCAAGGCGCGTGCGGCGACACCTGAAGCCGGCGATAAATTCATGAAGATCTGGCAGGCGTATCAGGACGAAGTCATTGAGCCCTTCAAGACTTCTGATCTTTCCGAATCCCAGCCCACCAAGGGGAATATCGAAGGCGGCCTGACCACCATTGAGGAAAAGGCCCTTGGTAATCTGGAAAAAATTGGCCGCACCTCCACCTATATCGATGCGCTCGGCCCGGCGGAATCACCTGAAAAGGGACCTGGTCTCTATTTCATGGACACGTCATCCGCGGCGGCGGAATGCGTCACCCTGATGGGGGCGGCGGGATATGTCGTCCATACTTTCCCGACCGGTCAGGGCAACGTTATCGGTAACCCGATTGTTCCGGTCATCAAGATCAGCGGTAATCCGCGTACGATCCGCACCATGGGTGAGCATGTTGACGTCGATGTCTCCGGTGTGCTCCGTCGTGAGCAGACCATCGATCAGGCGGGCGACTCACTGATTGAGATGATCCGCCGGACAGCAAATGGCCGGCTGACGGCGGCCGAAGCGCTGGGTCATAAGGAATTCGTTATGACCAAACTGTATCGGAGTGCGTGATCGGGTGAATCCGGATCTCGTCATCTCAGAATTCATGGAAGACCGGGTGGTGGCTGAACTCAGCCACCAGTACCGGACTCTCTATGATCCGAAACTTGTCGGGGATAAACCCAGGCTGATGGCGGCGCTCGCCTCAGCCAGGGGGCTGATCGTGCGCAATCAGACCCGGGTTGATGAGGAGCTTTTGAACGCGGCACCAAAGCTCCGTGTCATCGGCCGGCTCGGGGTTGGGCTTGATAATATCGACCTCGACGCCGCCGCCAGACGTGATATCGCCGTATGCCCTGCCATCGGCGCGAATGCCGACAGTGTCGCCGAATACGTCATGGCTGCCTGTCTTCAGTTGCTGCGCCCGGTTTTTTCTTCCCGGGCTGAAATGTTGTCCGGCGAATTCCCCCGGGCCAGCCTGTCTGAAGGCAGGGAAATCGCCGGCCGCATCATGGGGCTGGTTGGCGGCGGTATTATCGGCCGGGCTGTTGCTCAACGTGCCGTTCTTCTGGGGATGGAAATCCGTATCGCTGATCCGGCGCTTCCCTCAGGCCCGACCAGGGAAGGGTGGACGGTCACATCATTGGATGACTGCCTGGCTTCGGCTGATGCGGTATCACTGCATCTGCCGCTTTCCCCGGAAACGCGCGGGCTTTTTGATGCGGCACGTCTCCGTTCCATGAAACCCGGCAGTATCCTTATCAACACAGCGCGGGGCGGAATTATTGACCATCACGCGCTGGCGACGGTGATGAAAGAAGGCCATATTTCCGGGGCGGCGCTTGATGTTTTTGAGCAGGAGCCCGCAGATGCGGCCTCCCTTGCCATGTTTGAAGGGGTGGAAAACCTGATATTAACCCCCCATATTGCGGGGCTGACCCATGAATCCAATATCAGGGTATCTGAAATGACCGCCCGGAATATTGCATCCCATCTGGGCACGGAGAATGAAAGCGAATGACCGTAATCACCCCTGCTGATCTTGAAGATATTATAACATCTGCGCTCATCCACAGCCGCACGTCCGAAGGCAACGCGCGGTCGGTGGCGCGGGCGCTGGTGCTTGCTGAAATCGACGGCAAAAAGGGCCATGGCCTGTCACGGGTGCCGAGTTATGCCGGTCAGGCAAAGAGCGGAAAGGTTGACGGAACAGCCACCCCCCGGGGCAGTCGCCCCAGATCAGGCGTTCTTGCGATTGATGCCGGGTTGGGCTTTGCCTATCCCGCTTTTGATCTGATGCGTGAGCAGGCCCCGCAGATTGCCCGTGAGGCGGGTATCGCCATGGCAGGGATATGCCGCTCACATCATTACGGTGTGGCGGGGCATCACGTTGAGGCCATGGCGGAAGAAGGGCTGATTGCCCTTTTGCTTGGCAACACCCCTGCGGCAATGGCCCCGTGGGGCGGCAAGACGCCTCTTTTCGGCACCAACCCGATTGCTTTTGCGGCACCTCTTGCGGGGCGACCGCCGCTCGTGATTGATCTTGCCACCAGCCGTGTTGCGCGGGGCAATATCCTGACCGCACAGCAGAAGAAGGCACCTATTCCCGAAGGCTGGGCCCTTGATGCCGAAGGCCGGCCCACCACCAGTGCCGACGCCGCACTGAAGGGATCGATGGTGCCGATGGCCGAAGCCAAGGGTGCGGCGCTTGCCCTGATGATTGAAATTCTTGCCGCCGGAGTCACCGGTGCGAATTTCGGGTTCGAGGCCACATCCTTCTTTGAGACCGAAGGCAAGGCACCGAATACCGGCCAGATCATGATCCTGATTGATCCGGGTGTCATGGCCGAAGGTGTGCCGGAACGTCTTGGCCAGCTGGCCCGGTGTATTGAAGATGATGGCGCGCGTCTTCCCGGAGGAAACCGGCTTGCCCGCCGCAAGGCGGCCGTAGCCGATGGGCTTACTGTTGATGATGCCGCCCTTGATGCGGCCCGCAACCTTGCAGGTCAGGGGTAAACCGGCCCGGCGCGCCGGTGTGCAAATCAGTTGGAAAGTGGTGAGCGCTTCGCTAGACTTATGCCCCGACAGAAGGGAGACAGGCCATGTCATGGCAACACTGGAAACTTGAAAAAGATGATGCGGGCCTTGCCTGGCTGACCATTGATGTCAACGCCAAATCGGTCAATGTGCTGACCCGGGACGTGGTCGCGGAAATGGCGGATGTTGTCAGCCATCTTGAACAGGCAGAAGATATCAAAGGGCTCTGTTTTCGTTCAGGCAAGGATGTGGGCTTTGTCTATGGCGCGGATATCAATGAATTTGAAGCTCTGGAAACCGAGGCTGATGTTGCCGCTCTTCTCGATGATGTGCATGGCACGTTCAACAGATTTGCATCGCTCCCTTTCCCAACCGTGGTGGGGATTGATGGATACGCCCTCGGCGGCGGGCTTGAAATTGCCCTGCTTTGTGACCGGCTGGTGCTGACCAACTCACCCAAGACACAAGTCGGCTTTCCCGAAGTCAAGCTCGGGCTGATGCCCGGATATGGCGGCACAGGCCGCGCTTACGGACGTATCGGGGCTTATCCGGTGCTGGACATGATGCTGACCGGACGGATGGTGCCCGCGGCTGAAGCGCTCAGATTGAATCTGGCCGATGCGCTTGCCGACGGGCGGGATAATCTCGACGACGCCATGAAGGATATACTGATGAGCCTTGGGGGTGTGAAACCGCCGCGTCATCAGATCACGGATGAAGACACCCGGGCTGAGGTGGATAAAGCCAAAGAGGCGTTCATCGGACGGGCACGGCCTGATCATACGCCCGCGCCTTTCGCCATTCTTGACCATATCGCGGACAATGCCCCGGATGCGGCGGCAATCTCCGCGGCGGAAAAGATCATCTTTCCCTCGCTCATGGTCAGCGATGCGTCTGACGGATTGCGGCGGGTCTTCCAGCTCACCGATGCGGTCAAGAGAACAGCTCGCGGTGATGCCGGTATCCAGCATATTCATGTCATCGGCGCCGGTGTGATGGGCGGTGATATTGCGGCGGTGGCGGCGATGGAAGGGTTGACGGTAACCCTGAGCGACCAGAACGATGCCGCTATTCAGCAGGCGGTCGATCGCGCGCGTAAACTTTTTGAGCGCCGCCTGAAGACACCGGAGAAAATTAACGCCGCCATGGACCGCCTGATATCCGACAAGGCGGAGACAGGGCTTGGCCTGGCTGATCTGGTAATCGAGGCCGTGGCAGAACGCCTTGACGTGAAAAAGGCTGTTTTCGCTGCCATTGAGCCAAAAGTGAAAGAGGGTGCGATACTGGCAACCAATACCTCGGCCATTCCTCTTGAGGACATCGCCGCCGCGCTGTCGGATCCGGCACGTCTGATCGGGCTTCATTTCTTCAATCCTGTACCTGTCTTGCCGCTGGTTGAGGTCATATGGTCTGAATTTTCGGATCAGGACCTGGTGGCGCGGGGCATGATGTTTGCCGGCCGGCTCCGCAAAATGCCGATCCGGTGCAAATCTTCTCCGGGATTTCTTGTCAACCGGGCGTTACTGCCCTATCTGCTCAAAGGCATTGAGGCCATGCTTGATGGCACGGATCCTGACCAGATCGACGAAGCCATGGTGAATTTCGGCATGCCCATGGGACCGGTTGAACTGGCCGACCAGATCGGTCTTGATGTGACCCATGATGCAAGCCTTCCCCTCGGTATCACAGATAAGGTCGCCGCGGCATTAAAGGAAAAAATCACCGCCGGTACGATCGGCCGGAAATCAGGATCAGGATTTTATCAGTGGGAGGGCAACAAGGCCGTCCGGCCGCGGGCCGTCTATAGTGACAAGGCTCAGGAAGAACTGGCCCGGACCCTGCTGGCCCCAATGATCGATGCGTGCCGCAGGGCCGTGGATGAAGGCGTGGTTGACAGTGCCGATATGGCCGATGCCGGCATGATTTTCGGCACCGGCTTTCCGTCATTCCGCGGCGGCCCGCTTCATTATCAGAACAGAAAATAGACATTCATTCGGAAAAGGTCAGTATTATGTACACCGCACCGCTTAAAGATATCCGGTTTGTGCTCAACGACGTTGTCGGCATAGAGGATGTGCTGGCAAAACTGGGCCGTGATGATGATGTCAGCCCTGACCTTGTTGATGCCGTCCTTGACGAAGCCGGTAAACTTGCCGCGGATATTATTGCCCCGACCAATCATACAGGTGATGTGGCGGGATGCGCCCATCACAAGGACGGATCGGTCACCACGCCAGCAGGATTTATCGACGCCTACCGTGCGATGGCCGAAGGCGGGTGGACGGCAATGGACGCAAAAGAGGAATTCGGCGGCCAGAACATGCCGATGATCGTATCAGCGATGGTCAATGAGATCTGGCAGTCGGCAAATATGGCTTTTGCGCTCTGTCATCTCCTGACGCAAGGTCAGATCTACGCGTTGCAGAAATCAGCAAGCCCCGAACAACAGCAGATCTTCATCCCCCCCATGGTGGAAGGCCGGTGGACAGGAACCATGAACCTGACCGAACCCCAGGCGGGGACGGATCTGGCCGCGATCAAGACAAAGGCTGTGCCGGAAGGTGATCATTACCGGATCACCGGGCAGAAGATCTACATCACCTATGGCGAGCATGATATGGCGGAGAATATCATCCACCTCGTGCTGGCCCGCACCCCTGATGCCCCTGAGGGGGTGAAGGGCATTTCCGTCTTCGTGGTGCCGAAATTTCTGGTCAATCCTGATGGCTCACTCGGCGAGCGCAACGATGTCCGCTGCATTTCCATTGAAAAGAAACTCGGCATCAAGGCGTCACCCACGGCGGTGCTTTCCTACGGCGATAATGGCGGCGCTATCGGCTATCTGGTCGGAGAGGAAAACGAAGGGTTGCAGATCATGTTCGGCATGATGAACCATGCCCGCTTTTCCGTTGGCCTGCAGGGGCTGTCGATTTCGGAACGTGCGCTGCAACAGGCGGTATCCTATGCCATGGACCGCAAGCAGGGCACACCGCTAGGCGGCCAGAATGGTGATGCGATCATCCACCATCCTGATGTGCTGAGGCTGATCACCACCATGAAAGCTGAGATTGAAGCGATGCGTGCGCTGGCCGCGGTCGGCGGGGCCGCTCTTGATCTTGGCCATCTCGATGATCCTGTCGAAGCCGCCCGGTGGGAAGAACGTGCCGCCCTTCTCATACCGGTTATCAAGGGCTGGCTGACCGAGCGATCCCTTGATCTGACGTCACGTGCCGTTCAGGTACATGGGGGCATGGGTTTCATCGAAGAGACAGGCGCCGCGCAACATTACCGTGACGCCCGGATATTGCCGATCTATGAAGGCACGACGGCTATTCAGGCCAATGATCTTGTGTTCCGTAAGACACTCCGTGACGATGGCAGAGCCGTCCATACCCTGCTCGATGAAATCGACAGCGAAATGGAAAAGCTCTGCCACCATGAGGATAACATCGCGGCCAGTGCCGGGGCATCTGTCCGGGAGGCGGTGGCCGAGGCAAGAAAGGTCGTGGCCCATCTGCTGGCGACGTCAAATGATCCGCGCAGACCGGCGGCAGGCGGGGTGAATTATCTGATGCTGCTCGGCTATCTGACAGGGGGGTGGCTGATGGCAAGATCAGCAGGTATCGCCGCAGATAAAATGCAGATCGATGGTGCTGATATGGAGTTTCTTTCAGTCAAACGGGTGACAGCCGATACCTTCATCACCCATTCGCTGCCACAGGTGATGGCGCTGGCGAAAACAATCCTTGCCGGGGATGACGCCGTTCTGGCCATGCAACCGGCCTGGCTTGTTGGCTGAACGATGCCTGAAAACCGCTCAGCGCTGTTGCTGATGGCGTTGTCAATGACCCTGCTGGCGGCGGGGGATGCGCTTGTGCGCCTGCTTGGTGAAAGCCTCCCCAGCGGTCAGATCATCGGCATGCGCGGGGTTTTCCTGACAGCGTTTCTTATGATCGGGCTGAGGTTATCAAGGCGCCGCCTCGTCTTTACCGCATTGACCAACCGCTGGAGTCTGGCGCGTGGGCTGGCGGAGACGGTGTCCACCTATTGCTTTTTTATCAGTATCCAGATGTTGCCGATTGCGATTTCCACCACGGTTGTTTTCATCTTCCCGGTGCTGCTCACGCTGGTCTCCATTCCGCTTTTCGGCGAAAAGGTCGGCCCTTTCCGGTGGCTGGCGGTGTTGATGGGCTTTGCCGGTGTTGTCATGATTTCCGCACCGGGAGGCGATACGTTCAATCTTGCCCTGCTGTTACCTCTGGGCACAGCGCTCAGTCTCGTCGCCCGTGATCTTTTCACGCGCAAGATACCGGCTGGTATTGATTCCGGCACCGTTACCCTGACAACAGCGATTGTTACAACCTTGATGGGGTTTGCGAGCCTTCCCTTTGGCTGGGTTGAGGTGACATCGCGTGAAGTTCAGCTGCTGCCCCTTGCGGCGGCGCTGGTGGCCTGTTCTTTTGTTGCCTATATTATCGCGATCCGGCGGGGTGAGCTGTCGATCATTGCACCGGCGCAGTATCTGGTGATTCTCTGGGCGACGCTGTGGGGGGCGCTTATCTGGCAGGAAATGCCGGACACGAGTTCAATCGCGGGCGGCGGGCTGATCATTGCCGCCGGATGCCTGATCCTGTGGCGTGAAAGGGTGGCAGCACAACGAAACGTCTAGCGCTTCTTTTCGGGTATCAGCCCGCGCGGGGCAAACCGCAGAACCAGCATCAGCACAAGCCCCATGGTCATCAGCCTTGTATGGGCGGCGTTCTCAATCAGATGTGCCTTAAGCCAGCTGTCATCGGCCATGCCGGCGGTGATGGCGCTGATAAACCACAGCCCGATCGGCTCCGCTTCGATCCAGAAAAACCAGATCAGGAAACCGCCGAGGATTGAGCCCGCATTATTGCCGGAACCGCCGACAATCACCATCACCCAGATCAGAAAGGTAAAACGCAGGGGCTGATATGATGCAGGGGTGAACTGGCCGTCAAGTGTTGTCAGCATGGCCCCGGCGAGGCCGACAATGGCCGAACCGATGACAAAAACCTCAAGGTGGCGGGCGGTGACGTTCTTGCCCATGGCGTTGGCGGAAACCTCGTTATCACGGATAGCCCGCATCATCCGGCCCCAGGGTGAATCCAGTGCCGCCTCAGCCAGACGATACAGCACGGCGAGCACCACCACGAAAAAGGCCGCGTAGCAGATCTTCACGATCAGCGATGAAGCATCGATGACAGATATATCGAGATATTCGGAAACCGAGATCAGCCATGGTTCTGCCTGCAGGTCCACTTCATAGGGAACAGGTCTCGGCAATCCGTTGACATTTTTCACGCCACGGGCCAGCCAGTCTTCGTTTTTCAGCACATAGATGATGATCTCAGAAATACCCAGCGTCGCGATGGCCAGGTAATCTGATCTCAGCCCCAGCGATATCTTGCCGATCACCCAGGCAACACCTGCCGCCATGAGCGCACCCACAATCCAGGACAGGAGAATAGGCAGGCCAAGCCCGCCGAGATATCCGGTTTTTGCAGGTTCTATCGCTTCGATGATGCTGACCGCCGGATCAAGAACAAGGCGGAAAACCACCAGCCCCGAGACCACCACCAACGTTGTTGCCCAGAGCTGTCTGCGGCCCGATCCGGCACACCGTCTCCAGATGAAGACAGCGGCAATGACCGTGATGACGGCAACGATCAGGGCTATCAGGATGCCCGCGCCGCCAGCAGCAACAGCTTCGGTCACAGGCGGGACAGCCACCAGAACCCCGGCCAACCCTCCAAGGGCAGTGAATCCCATCATCCCGAAATTGACCAGCCCGGCATACCCCCACTGGATATTGACGCCGAGGGTCATGATCGCCGATATGAGGCACAGGTTGAGCAGGGTGAAGGCGACATTCCAGCTCTGGATCATGCCGACAAGCGCCAGCAGAACGGCCATTGCCGAAAACAACAGCGCCGTCCGATATCGGTTTGCAGAACCCTGACCGGTCATAATGTCTTGCCTCCTATAATTCCGGTTGGCCGGATCAGCAGAACAATAACAAGGATGACAAAGGAAAGGGCGATCTTGTAATCCGTGGAAAGAAGCTGCATAAGGCCCGACGGAGCCATGCTGTCCGGCAGAAGATATGTAAGGAATTTTTTATAGGCAAAAGTAAGAGTGAGTTCGGAGAAGGCGATCACGAAACCGCCGAGGATGGCGCCGACGGGATTGCCGACCCCGCCCACAATCGCCGCCGCAAAAATAGGCAGCAAAAGGGAAAGATAGGTGAAGGGCTTGTAACTTTTATCAAGGCCATACAGTGCCCCCGCAGTTGCCGCCAGCGCCGCCGTGATGATCCAGGTGATCATCACCACCCGTTCGGGATTGATCCCTGAAAGCAGGGCAAGATCTTCATTATCGGAATAGGCGCGCATCGATTTGCCGGTCCGGGTCTTGTTCAGAAACCAGAACACAAAACTCACCATGATGATGGCGGTGATGATGGTAATGCCTTGTGTTGTCTTGATGGCCAGCCCTTCGTTAAGGCCTGTCATGGCCTTGAAGGCCCTTGCCTTGAGGATGAAGCGCTGCCCGTCGGTGAAAACCTGATCATTGGGCCCGATGATGAATCGGATCAATCCGCCGATAAAGAACATCACCCCGATGGAAACGATAAGATAGGTAACATTTTCAGCCCTGATGCGCCGGTAGTAGCGAAAGACAAGACGATCCGTCATGATCACCAGACCAATCGTCGCAACAATGCCGACCGGTATCGCGATCAATGCTGTCGGCAACGGGCCGAGACTCACCCCCTGGCCTTGCAGATACCAGGTCATGAGTATCGTGGCCATGGCACCAAATGACATCATCTCACCATGGGCGAAATTTGAAAACCGCAGCACGCTGTAGATCATGGTCACCCCGAGCGCACCCAGGGCCAGCTGGCTGCCATAGGTCATGGCCGGAACAATGATGAAATTGGTGATAAGCACGAGCGCGTTGAGCAGGTCAATCATCCTCTATCCTCCCAGAAAAGCCCGTCGGACTTCGGGATTTGCCATCAGGGCGGCCCCGGTATCGGTGTAGCGGTTTTCCCCCTGCACCAGCACATAGCCCTTATCGGCAATATGGAGCGCCTGTTTCGCGTTCTGCTCGACCATCAGAATGGCAATGCCGGTGCGGGCAACTTCGATGATACGGTCAAACAGCTCATCCATGACGATCGGGGAAACCCCGGCGGTGGGTTCATCCAGCATCAGCACTTTCGGCTGGGTCATCAGGGCCCGGCCGACCGCCACCTGCTGGCGCTGGCCGCCTGAAAGCTCACCTGCGGGCTGCCGGCGCTTTTCCTTCAGGATCGGGAAAAGATCATAGACCTGCTGCATGGTCTCGCTGATATCGTCGTCGCGGATGAACGCGCCCATTTCAAGGTTTTCTTCCACTGTCATCGAGGTGAAGATATTGTTTGTCTGGGGAACGAAACCCATCCCTTTGATGACCCGTTCTTCAGGCTTGAGATGTGAGATATCTTCGCCATCGATCATGACGTGACCCTGACGCAGGGCCAGCATCCCGAAAATGGCTTTCATGGCTGTTGATTTGCCGGCGCCATTGGGGCCGACCACCACCGCGATCTCCCCTTTTTCGACACCAATCGTGCATCCGTGCAGGATATCCGCCCCGCCATAGCCGCCGGTCATGTCCTTGCCAATCAGATAACTCACTTTTGTTGTCCACTCATGCTGTTTTGTTTTTAAGGCCGGTTCCGAGATAGGCTTCGATCACCATCTCATTGGCCTTGACCTCTTCTGCGGTGCCCTGGGCAAGGACACTTCCCTCTGCCATGACGATCACCGGATCACATAACCGGGAGATGAATTCCATATCATGTTCGATCATGCAGAAGGTGTATCCGCGCTCTTTGTTCAGGCGCAGGATAGCATCGCCAATGGTGTTGAGCAGTGTCCGGTTGACCCCGGCGCCAACTTCATCGAGAAAAACGATCTTGGCGTCGACCATCATTGTCCGGCCGAGTTCCAGCAGTTTTTTCTGCCCGCCAGAAAGGTTTCCGGCACGTTCATCGGCAACTTGCCTGATCTGGAGGAAATCAATCACCTCATTGGCTTTCTTGCGGATACCCTCTTCCTCGGTACGGACACGTGCCGGACGGAACCAGGCATCAACAAGGTTTTCGCCTGACTGTCCGGCGGGCACCATCATCAGGTTTTCACGCACGGTCAGGGATGAAAATTCATGGGCGATCTGGAATGTTCTGAGCAGCCCGCGATGGAACAGCTCATGCGGGGCAAGGCCCGTGATATCTTCACCATGAAGGAAAACACGGCCGGCGCTGGGCTTATGCACGCCGGCGATAATGTTAAACAGCGTGGTCTTCCCGGCGCCGTTAGGTCCGATCAGCCCGGTGATCGAGCCTTCGCTGATGGTCAGGGAGGCATCTTCAACAGCGTGCAGGCCGCCGAAATTCTTGTATAGATGCTCAACAACGATCATGGCTTTTATCAGGAAGTCTGGTCTGTGCCCCGGCGCGGAGCATGGAAGACATTGCTCTTGAAACCCATCCGCAACTCAAGCCGGCATTCGGGTTCCGGGAAAAACACGGCCCGGGGTACCCCGGGCCGTGTTGCTGAATATTAGCGATATCCGACGGTGGTGTTCTTACCGCCATCGATGAGGATTTCAGCATAGCTGCCAGCGCTCTCACCTGAACCGATCAGTTCAACGGCAGAAGCACCGACATAGTCAATGGAAAGACCCTGACGAAGGTACTTGATCCCCTTGGCGAGTTCACCGGGATAGATCTTTTCACCCGGTGCGTTGGCAACTGACATCAGGTGATCTTTGTAATCCTGGCTGTCGGTGGATTTTGCCGCCTGCATGGCAAGGATGATCAGCGCGGCCGCGTCATACGATTCGGCAGCGAACGGACCGGCTGCAAATCCGGCAGCTTCGGCAAGGCTGGCAAATTGCGCCGCACCCGGGCTGTCTGTCCCGGGAAGGCTGCCGATGGACCCGTCAAGGTCAGGGCCGATCGCTGCGGGAAGGCTGTCGCCGATCATGCCGTCAGGCAGGAAGAACATATCAAAAGCCCCGGCATCAAGTGACGCCTGAATGATCCCTTTACCACCCTGATCCAGATAGCCGGCAACGATCAGGATATCACCGCCAGCCTGAGCGAGGGCGGCAACTTCAGCACCATAATCACCTTTGCCGTCTTCATGGGCGGCGCTGATGGTGATCTGGCCACCAGCAGCGGTGAAGTTGGCTTCGATGCTGTCGGCAAGGCCTTTGCCGTAGTCATTGTTGGTGTAGGTCATCGCGGCTGATGTGAAGCCACGTGCCTTGAGGATTTCAGCCACAACCTGACCCTGCCGGGCATCAGATGGCGCGGTACGGAAAAACAGGCCATTGTCTTCGAGGGTTGAAAGAGCCGGTGATGTTGCCGAAGGTGAGACCATGACAACGCCATTGGCCATGGCGACGTTCTGCAGAACAGCGGTGGTCACGCCGGAACAGTCAGCCCCCATGATCGCGCTGACTTTTTCAGCGGTGATGAGGCGTTCGGCGGCAGCCGTGGCGGCGGCGGCGTCAATGCAGGTTGAATCCCCGCGAACGGATGACAGTGTTGTGTTTCCGGACATGAAGTTGCCGGCGGCATTGACTTCACTGATGGCCAGTTCGGCACCGGATGCCATGTCAGGTGTCAGCGATTCAATCGGGCCGGTGAAGCCCAGCAGAATGCCAATCTTGGCGTCGTCAGCGAATGCCGGAGAAGCCAGGAACGCAGAAGCTGCGATCGCAAGTATTGTCTTTTTCATTGAATACTCCCAAGTTAGTCTGAGCACTGTTTATTCAGATTAGTTGCTGAAAGTCTAGTTGATTCGGCGAAGTTAATCCAAATAATCGCGATCTTGATAACGGAACGGGGGTCAGGGATGGATCATGGCGGCGATATTACCTCCGCGGCACATAGGTATGGTATTGCACCGGAGATCATGCTTGATCTTTCCACCGGCATAAGCCCTCGCCCCTGGCCGGTACCGGCGGCACTCCTCGATCCCGCAGGATGGACGTCTCTGCCGCAACGCGAAGATGAAGACAGATTGAAAGACGCGGCAAGGCAAGCCTGGTCCCTTGACAGAGATGCGGCCATAGCTGTCGCCCCCGGAAGCCAGATCCTGATCTCCCTTCTGCCCGTGTTGCGATCCGGTGCGCGTGTCTGGCTTCCCGACCCTGCTTATTCTGAGCACGGCAATTCATGGCGGAATGCCGGTCACGACATCATGACCTATCCGGCAGGAAATCTGCCTGATCAACTTGATGCGGCGTCTTCCCCTCAGGTGCTGATCGCCGTTCAGCCCGGAAATCCGCTGGGTGAGACGATCCCCCCGGCCATACTGGCAGAACAGGCCGCACGTCTTGCCGGTACGGGCGGTCTTGTCGTGGTGGATGAGGCGTTCATTGATCTCATGCCGGACATGAGCCTTGCTCCCTTTGCTGGCAGGCCCGGGCTGATCGTGCTCAGATCCTTTGGCAAATTCTTTGGCCTTGCCGGTCTCAGGCTGGGGATGGCCATCGGCTATGCCGAAGATATCGCTGTCCTTGAACAAAAGCTTGGCCCCTGGGCGACGTCCACACCTGCCCTGAACATCGGGGCGGCGGCCCTTTCAGATGCGTCCTTTGCGGAGGATCAGCGCGGGTTTCTGGCAAAATCCGGCCAAAGGCTCAGGACGATGCTGGATAAGTACGGGCTTGAGGTGATCGGCGGCACGGATCTGTATTCCCTTGCCGAAGTGCCGGAGGCAGGCAGGCTTCACGAATACTTGGCCCGGAAAGGGATATGGACACGTATTTTTTCCTATGCACCGCAATGGATAAGATTTGGCCTGCCCGGAGAGGCCGAAGCGGAACAGCGTCTTGATGCGGCCTTGTCGGATTGGCGGCAAAACAGCAAATAATGTCGCTTCTGGTTGACACATGAATTGCTGGCATGGGAAAGTAAAAGGGTAAGGGTGGTGATTTTGCCGAAGCTTATCACCTGAAAAGGGAATATGGTGCGGGTGATGATGAACAATCTGCCCAAATCCATAGCCGCCCCCGCGACTGTCATTAGGCAGGCGTCCCCATTATGCCACTGGGAAACCGGGAAGGCGGGGATTGCCGCAACGCCTTGAGCCAGGAGACCTGCCTTTACGTGGATTAATGCATGGCCGGGGTGCGCCAGATGCAGCATGAACAAATGGTATCTGCTGTCCTTTCTGCCCCGACCGAATACCGGAGGGGTATCATGAATAAGCTTTTTGCCACCATTTCTTTTTCTGCAATAATGATTGCGGCGCCTGCCTTTGCCCACCATCCCATGGGCGGGGAAATTCCCCAGACCATGGGTCAGGGGCTTCTTTCCGGCCTCGGCCACCCGATTATCGGTTTTGATCACCTGGCCTTTGTTGTGGGGATTGGTCTTCTCGCCGCGTTTCAGCAGGCCCGTCTTGCTCTTCCCGCAAGCTTCATCGCAGGCACGGCTCTCGGGACACTCTTGATCGTGGGGGGCGTTGTTCTACCCATGGCTGAGGTGGTTATCGGGCTTTCTGTTCTGATGATCGGTGGTCTTGTCATGGCAGGGCGTCGTCTCGGGGCTGTTGCCGCAAGCATGATGGCACTCGGGGCCGGGCTGTTTCACGGCTGGGCCTATGGTGAAGCGGTGATCGGTGCCGAAGCAACCCCGATCATGTCCTATATTGCCGCGTTCAGCGCAACCCAGTTTGCGATCTCCCTCGGCGTGATGCTGCTGGCTCTCGCTCTTATGCGAAAGCCGGGGGATGACAATGCCACGGCAACCCTGCAGCCACGTCTTGCCGGGGCCATGGTGGCGGGCGTTGGTCTCACCTATCTGGTGGAGATGGCCGAACCTGTCATTCTGGCCGCTCTCTGATTGCATAAAAACATGATCACTGCGGCCAGTGTGATGCGCTGGCCGTGCATTGTCTGAGGGTGTTTTCATGGTGGCGCAACGCATACCGGCAACCGTAATCACAGGATTTCTCGGCGCGGGGAAAACCACCCTGATCCGGCATCTGATCGAGCATGCCGGCGGACGTCGTCTGGCGCTGATCGTCAATGAATTTGGCGACGTCGGCGTCGATGGCGAGGTGCTGGCCTCCTGCAATATTCCCGGATGTTCGGCGGATGATGTGATCGAACTTGCCAACGGTTGCATATGCTGCACCGTGGCCGATGACTTTCTGCCCAGCATGCAACGTCTTCTCAGCCAGTCGCCGCCACCTGAACAGATTATCATTGAAACCTCAGGCCTGGCCTTGCCGCAACCGCTTGTGCAGGCGTTCGGCTGGCCGGATATCCGGTCCCGTGTCATGCTGGACGGGGTGGTCACGGTGGTTGACGGGGCGGCGCTTGCGGCCGGGGATGTCGTGGCGGATGCCGATGCGCTCGAAGCCCAGCGTCAGGCCGACCCGGAACTTGATCACCTGACGCCGGTGGAAGAACTGTTCGAAGATCAGGTCTCGGCGGCCAATCTGCTTGTTGTCAGCAAGGGTGATCTGATCACCGGTGATGAGCGCGAAGAGGTGATGTCCCGGCTCACCGCCAGAACCAAGGGGCAGACACCGATCCTCGTCACCGAAGGGAACGGTCTTCCCCTTAAGGCAATTTTCGGCCTTGGTCTTGAAGACGAAGCCTTTGCCCGCAGCAAGGATTTTCACCATCACCATCACCATGACGATGATCACGACCACGATGATGACCATGACCATGATCATGATCACGGGCATGATGCCTTTACCTCGGTGGTTATCCGTCTGCCTGCGCTTGCTGATGCGGAAAGCTTCCTTGATCTGCTATCAGCCAATGCTTCAGCCTCGGGGCTGTTGCGCGCCAAAGGGTTTCTGCGTGTTGACGGCAAGGCACTGCCTCTTGTTGTTCAGGCGGTGGGCGGACGCGTGGACTCTTATTACGGCGGCAGGCTGGATGATGATGACGGCCGGCTGGTGCTGATCGGGCTTCAGTCAACGGACATGCCGGCACTGGCAGCTTCTCTCGGCGGCACCATCATTTCCGGTCATGCCTGAGCCATGCACCTCCTGCGTATTGAGCAATCCGGTGATCTCTATGCAACGGGGGAAGCGGTTGATCTCGGCCAGACCCCGGCAAAGGTAGTCTTTCTGAGTGCGGCGGATACGGAAATCAGTCTTATCGCCGCCGCTGTTCAAAAGACATCACGCGGCAGGACGGCCCTGCGGGCGGCCAATATTCTCAGTCTCAGCCATCCCTATTCCATTGATCTTTATATCGAGAAGACTCTTGCCCATGCACGTGCGGTGGTGATCCGACTTCTCGGCGGCGTTTCATACTGGTCTTACGGGGTTGAAGAGGTCACCCGGATCGCAAGGCAGAACAATATTCACCTTGCTCTTCTGCCCGGGGATGGCAAACCGGATGCTGAACTTGAGCGCCTTTCCACCCTGAACCCGGATCAGCTCAGGCAGATTGGCGGGTATCTGGCGGCGGGCGGCATGACCAACGCGGTGCGCCTGCTTGATGCAATGGACGATATCATCGACGGAACAGACAAGGCCCTGCCGCCGGTACCGTTTCTTCCGGCCGGCCTTTACACGGCGGCATCGGAAACCCCCGGGCTTGAAGATCTGCGCCGCCGCTGGGATGAGAGGGGCCTTGCTGATGCGCCGGTCGCGGCACTGGTGTTTTACCGGGCACAGGTCCAGGCCGGGGATACCGCGCCGGTTGATGCGCTGATTGAGGCACTTGAGGCACAGGGGCTGGCAGCGATGCCGGTCTATGTCTCAAGCCTGAAAGATCCTGCCAGCGCCGGCTTGCTCCGGGATATGCTGAAGGAAACATCAGCAGAGATCATTCTCAATCTGACGAGTTTTGCCGTGTCCGATCCGTCATCCGGCCAGCGGGACAGCGTAAGCCCCGGGCCGTTCGGTGCCCGTGATGTGCCGGTTCTTCAGGTCATGCTGTCTTCAGGCACTATCTCATCATGGCAGGAAAGCACCGCCGGGCTCAGCCCCCGTGACCTTGCGATGCATGTTGTCCTGCCTGAACTTGACGGGCGTATCACCAGCCGTGCCGCCGGGTTCAAATCCCGGCCACGCAAGGATCCGCTGACCGAAGCCATGCTGACGGGATACGAAGCTCATCCGTCTTCGGTGGAATATATTGCAAGCCTTGCTGCATCATGGGTCCGCCTGAGGCAGAGCCCTGTTGCCGGAACCCGTGTCGGGATGGTGCTGGCGAATTACCCCAACAAGGACGGACGCCTTGCCAATGGTGTCGGCCTCGACACACCGGAAAGCGCGGCCCTGATCCTGAATGCGATGGCCGCTGCGGGGTATACGGTCACATCCCCGCCACGGAATTCGGCGGAACTTATTGAACGGCTTTCGGCGGCGCCGACCAATACAGGCTGGCACGGACGTGACGTGGAAGCCTGGTGTGCCCCTGATCTCTACAAAACATATTTTAACACACTTCCGGCTGATATCAGGCAGGCGGTCACGGATCGCTGGGGCGGGCCCGAAGATGATCCCATGATGGGCCCGGACGGCTTTGCCCTTCCGGTGCGGCTTTTCGGGAATGTGGCGGTCGCGATCCAGCCTGCAAGGGGATACAATATTGATCCGAAAACCAGCTATCATTCGCCTGATCTGCCGCCACCGCATCACTATCTTGCCTTCTACTTCTGGCTCCGCCATGTGTTCGGCGCTCAGGCGGTGATGCATCTGGGCAAACACGGCAATCTGGAATGGCTCCCGGGCAAGGCGCTGGCACTTGACCGGAGCTGTTTTCCCGATGCCATTCTCGGCCCGATGCCACATCTCTACCCTTTTATCGTGAATGATCCGGGTGAGGGCAGTCAGGCCAAAAGACGCACATCCGCTGTCATTCTTGATCATCTCACGCCGCCGATGACCCTTGCCGACAGCCATGGGGTGATGGCGGAAATCGAAACCCTCATGGATGAATATTTTGAAGCCATGGGGCTTGATGATCGCCGCAGCACGGCCCTGATGGACACTATCCTGATGACGGCGGAACGCGCCGGCCTGGCCGGAGATTGCGGTATCAAACGTGACGATACGGATGAGGAAAAACTGCTCAAGCTTGACAATTTTCTCTGTGATCTCAAAGAAATGCAGATACGGGACGGGCTCCATATCTATGGCAGATCACCCGAAGGGCGGCTTGCCGGTGACCTTATCACGTCGATCCTCCGGATACCCCGTGGTGATGGTCAGGGGGCAGGGCAATCGATCCTGCGGAGCCTGGCGGCAGATCTCGGCTTGAGGGGATTTGACCCGCTCACCGCCGACCGGGGCCTGCCCTGGAACGGGCCGAGGCCGGATATCCTCGCTGATCTTGATCCGTCGCCATGGCGTCATCAGGGGGATACGGTGGAAAGGCTCAATATCCTTGCCGGTCAGCTGGTGGAGGGTGATGTGGCCCCGCAACCGGAATGGGGTGAGACCGCCGCTGTTCTGAACGAAGCCCTGCCATCTCTCCGCCGGTCTGTCTCCGCCTCCGGCACCGATGAGATGAAATTTCTCCTGAAAGGGCTTGGTGGCGGGTATGTGCCGGCGGGGGCTTCCGGTGCACCCACCCGGGGCCGCCCCGAAGTCCTGCCGACGGGGCGGAATTTCTATTCCGTGGACAGCCGCGCCATCCCGACTGAAGTGGCCTGGCGGATCGGCTGGGCCTCGGCAAGCATGGTGATCGAACGTTATGTTCAGGATCATGGCAATTATCCTGAAGCGATGGTCCTTTCCGCCTGGGGAACCGCCAATATGCGGACAGGCGGGGATGATCTCGCCCAGGCCATGGCCCTGATGGGCGTACAGCCGAAATGGGATGGTGTCTCACGCCGCATCACGGGGTTTGAAATCCTGCCGCTTTCCGTTTTGGGGCGTCCGCGTGTTGATGTGACCTTGCGGTGTTCGGGGTTTTTCCGTGATGCGTTTCCCCAGCAGATTGCACTTATTGACAAGGTTGCCCGCGCTGTTGGTGCGCTTGATGAACCTCTTGATCAGAATCCGCTCGCTGCGCGGATGAAAGCCGATGCCGAAACACTCATCACCGCGGGCATGTCCGCTGAAGATGCAGCGCTCAGGGCAGGTTTCAGGGTTTTCAGCAGCAAACCCGGATCCTACGGCGCCGGGCTGCAGACCCTGATTGATGAAGGTATCTGGGATGACCGTTCGGATTTCGGTGATGTGTTTCTGGGCTGGAGCGGGTATGCCTATGGCGAGACTGCAGACGGAATTGCGGACCGGGCCGGGCTTGAGCGCAGGCTTGGTTCGGTTGATGCGGTGATCCATAATCAGGATAACCGCGAGCATGATATTCTCGACAGCGATGACTATTATCAGTTTGCCGGCGGGCTTTCCGCTGCGGTGGCGTCGCTCAAAGGGGGGGATGCGCCTGTCTATATGGGGGATCACAGCCTCATGGAGCGTCCCGTGATACGGAGCCTTAAGGAAGAGATCACCCGGGTGGTCCGTGGCCGTGCCAGTAACCCGAAATGGATCGCAGGGGTGATGCGTCACGGCTATAAGGGCGCGTTCGAAATTGCGGCAACCCTTGATTATCTCTTTGCCTTTGCCGCCACCACACGGCAGGTGCCGGATCATCTGTTCGACGCGGTCTATGATGCCTGGATTGAAGACGAAGAGGTCAGGGCTTTTCTTGCCTCAAGCAATCCGAAAGCACTTGAAGATATGATGAACCGGTTTGCCGAAGCTGTTTCACGTGATTTGTGGCAGCCACGGCGGAACAGCGTCCGGACACATCTTGCGGACCGAAATACTGGCGCTTGAGCGTTGAAACCGCCATAATATGCTGACCAACAACGGAGACATGCACCATGACCGAAGAGCAGGATGACATCGCCCGCCATAACGCCAAGATGGCCAAGAAAAAACAGGCCCGTGACCGCATCATGGCCACCAAGACCGAAGAAAAAGGGTTGATCATTGTTCATACCGGTAAGGGGAAGGGGAAATCCAGCGCGGCGTTTGGAATGATCTTCCGGTGTATTGCCCATAATCTGCCCTCGGTGGTGGTTCAGTTCATCAAGGGGGGGCTTTCCACCGGTGAGCGTGATCTTATCACCACGCATTTTGCCGACCGGTGCCAGTTTTACACCATGGGGGAGGGCTTTACCTGGGAAACCCAGGATAAGGAACGTGATATCCAGGCGGCCCAGGCCGCATGGGAGAAGGCGAAAACCCTTATCGCCGATGGCAGCAACCGGATGGTTCTGCTGGATGAGATCAATATCGCCATGCGCTACGGATATGTGGACGAAGCCGATGTGATCTCGTTTCTGCGGGCACATAAGCCTGCCATGACACATGTTGTGCTGACCGGACGCAACGCCAGTGACGCGCTTATCGACGAAGCTGATCTGGTTACGGAAATGACGCTCATCAAGCATCCGTTCAGGTCCGGTATCAAGGCGCAGATCGGGGTGGAATTCTGACATGAAAGGGGCCGTGATGGTCCAGGGGGCCGGCTCCAATGTGGGCAAGTCTCTGCTGGTTGCGGGCCTGTGCCGGGTGTTTGCCCGCAAAGGGATTGTGGTTCGCCCGTTCAAGCCGCAGAACATGTCCAATAATGCCGCCGTGACAAAGGAAGGCGGTGAGATCGGGCGGGCCCAGGCCCTTCAGGCAAGGGCATCTTTCGCTGACCCCAGCATCCATATGAATCCGGTTCTGCTCAAACCTGAAACCGATACCGGGGCGCAGGTTATTGTTCAGGGCAACAGAATGGGAACGATGCGGGCGCGGGAATACGGCTCACGCAAGGCTGAGCTTCTGCCCCGGGTGCTGGAGAGTTTTGACCGCCTGAGGTCTGAGGCTGATCTGGTCATCATCGAAGGCGCGGGCAGCCCGGCAGAAGTCAATCTGAGGGCCGGAGATATCGCCAATATGGGTTTCGCCGAAGCCGCTGATGTGCCGGTCGTGCTGGTGGGCGATATTGACCGCGGTGGTGTTATCGCCTCGCTGGTCGGCACAGCGAAAGTGCTGGAGCCATCGGAAGTTGCCCGTATCAAAGGGTTTCTGGTCAATAAGTTCAGGGGGGATACCACGCTTTTCGCCGATGGTATGGAGATCATAGAAAAGGCGACGGGCTGGCCTGGTCTTGGCATTCTGCCGTGGTTTGATGGCGCCCGTGCCCTGCCGGCCGAAGATATTCTCGATCTTTCGGCCAAGGCGGACAGCAGGGAAGATGGACGCCGGTTTCATGTCGCGGTGCCGGTCCTGCGGCGCATTGCCAATTTTGATGATCTTGATCCTCTCTCCGGTGACCCGGCGATCCGGCTGACACTGGTTGAAGCCGGAACACCTTTGCCCATGGATGCTGATCTCGTTCTTCTGCCGGGATCGAAATCAACAATGGCTGATCTGGCATTCCTATGT
The DNA here is from genome assembly GCA_964580905.1 of uncultured Hyphomicrobiales bacterium. GTDB lineage: Bacteria > Pseudomonadota > Alphaproteobacteria > Puniceispirillales > UBA1172. Next base: position 61,768 of record CAZOLR010000007.1, read on the forward strand.
GAGCAGGGATGGGATATCGATCTTAAGGCACTCCGCCGCCGGGGTGCGAAGATTGTCGGGTTATGCGGCGGGTATCAGATGCTGGGCAGATATGTGCGTGACCCGATGGGAATCGAAGGCCCCGCCGGTGAGGTTGAAGGTCTCGGGCTTCTGGATGTTGAGACCACCCTTTTATCAGAAAAGACCGTCCGTTTTTCCGCCGGAACGGATCTTGCCTCCGGTGCCGGGGTTGAAGGCTATGAAATTCATCTCGGCAGGACAGAGGGCCCCGATACGGCACGTCCGATGCTGAAACTGACCGATGGCCGGACGGATGGGGCCGTAAGCCCGGATGGTCTGGTCATGGGCTGTTATATGCATGGTCTTTTTGCCAGCGATACCTACCGTTCCTGCTGGCTCAACGACCATAGCGGTTCCGAAAGTGCGCTCCGGTTCGAGGATTCCATTGAAAACGGGCTCGAAGCGCTGGCTGATCATCTTGAAGCGCATGCCGATATCCCGGCCATCGCAGGTATTGCCGGCCTTTCGCTCTGATGGCGTGAGATTTACGCTGTTTCCAGCCAGAGCATGATACCGGCGGCAAGCACAGACAGCGCGAAGACGGCAATCACCCTCCACATTATTCTCAGCCCGGATAAAATATCTTCCGCTGACGCATCACGCCTGCCTGCCGCGTTCATGGCCCTGTCGGTGGTCATCCTGACCCCATAGATACGGGGGCCGGCAAGCGACAGGTTCAGCACCGCGGCCATGGCGGCTTCGGGCCAGCCGGCATTGGGCGACCGGTGATGTCTTGCGTCTTTCCGCATCACGGACAAGGCCTTAAATAAACGAGCCGGTGAGACCAGACAAATAAGAAGACCGGTCAGCCTCGCCGGAATGAGATTGGCGATATCATCTATTCGCGCGGCTCCCCAGCCAAAGGCAAGATAACGGGCGGATTTATACCCGATCATGCTGTCGGCGGTGTTGATCATCTTATAGGCAAACATGCCCGGCAGGCCGCCTGCGAGGTAAAACACCGCCGGGGCAATGATACCATCTGAAAGGTTTTCCGCCGTCGTCTCGATCCCGGCGCGGGCAATGGCATGTTTATCAAGCTTGTCCGGATTCCGCCCGACGATCATGGAAACCGCTTGCCGGGCCGCTGCCAGATCGCCTGTCTTGAGTGCCAGGGCTACCGCGCGGACATGTTCATCGAGACTGCGGCCGGCAAGGATGATCGCAACCAGCAGGGTTTCCACTGCCAGCGTCATGGTAGTGCCGCCGAAACTGCTCAGGGACATGATGCCGAGGCCGGAAAGAATCGCCAGCAAGATGAGCGCGATCATACCGAAAACCCCGATCAGTCTCCGTGATGTGCCCCGCCATCCCCGACGGTTGCCGTGTTTTTCCAGAGTTGAGATCGCGCGCCCGAACAGCACCACCGGATGCGGCAGATACCGCCACAGCCAGGGCGGCTCCCCGAAAACGGCATCAAGCCCCAGCGCAAAGGCAAGAATAAGACAACGTGTGCCGAAATCATGCGGCAGGGCAAGGAGAGAAATGTGTTCCGTCAATATCGTCACGTTGATCTCGTAAGGGTAATCGTTGTCAAGTCAGGCGGAATCATATTATACCCATAACTATCGGGTTCCTTGTTAACAAGGTGGAAGTGATTCCGGTGCGGCTGACCCATGCCAGGGGCCAAGACCGGAAACCTTATTGAAACGGCATCGGATCATGCCGTCAATCTCACCTTATCCTTTTATGGGCACGGGGCCGAACGCAGTCAGAGTGAGCGGAGAGGCCATAACATGCCCCACGATACATCAACGAGCCAGACGGAAACAAAATACGGTGTCATGATCTGTGGTCATGGCAGCCGGTCAAAATCAGCGGTAACGGAATTTGCCGTGCTTGCGGAAAAGCTGGCCCCTTTATTTCCCGATTGGCCGGTGGAGTACGGGTATCTCGAATTTGCAACGCCGGTCATCAAGACAGGGCTGGATAAACTAAGGGAACAAGGGGTCAATCATGTGCTTGCCGTGCCGGGGATGCTTTTTGCCGCCGGTCACGCCAAGAACGATATTCCTTCGGTGCTGAACACCTATGCGGCTGAGCATGGCATAAAAATACAGTATGGCCGTGAACTTGCCGTGGATCTCAAGATGCTGGCCGCAGCGGCGGACCGGGTTCAGTCGGCGATGGAACGGGCGAATGCTGAAAACGGCCCGGTGGAAAACCACGACACCTGTCTTGTGGTGATCGGCCGCGGCTCTTCTGATCCGGATGCCAATTCAAACGTCTCCAAGGTCGCCCGGATGCTGGTTGAATCCCTTGGGCTCGGATGGTGCGAAACCGGGTTTTCCGGCGTCACCTTTCCTCTGGTCGAACCATGTCTTGAAAAAGTGACCAGACTGGGTTTCAGGCGGATTGTTGTTTTTCCCTACTTCCTCTTCTCCGGTATTCTCATTGACCGCATCTATGGTTTTACCGATGAGGTTGCGGCCCGCCACCCGGACATTGAATTCGTCAAGGCGGGATATCTTAACGACCATGATCAGGTGATCGCCACCTTTGCCGACAGGGTGCAGGAAATCCTCACCGGCAGTAACAACATGAACTGCTCCATGTGCAAATACCGCGCCCAGGTGCTCGGCTTTGAGGATGAGGTCGGTCTGCCCCAGGAAAGCCATCATCACCATGTCGAAGGTAAAGGGGTTTCAGCTCCGGGGAGCAATGTCGAAGACTGCACCCTCTGCACCACCTTCTGCACCGGTGAATGCCGCCTTGTTGCGTCCGATCATGATCACCACCACCATCATCACCACGATCATGATCACCACCATCACGATCATGACCACGATCATGGCCATCATCATCACCCGTATCCCCAGGCGGATCATCCGCTTGGCCCGAGGTCGGTGTTGAACCGGCCGAAGACGAAGACCTGACCGATGGCCGCGCGCCCCGCCTATCTCCGTGATCCGGAGGCGATCTATGCCCTTTCCTTTGAGCGGGTCAGGCACGCGGTGGATCTCGGGCGTTTCCCTGCCGATGTGGCGGAAATCGTCCTCAGGGTTGTGCACGCCTGCGGCATGCCTGAAATTGCCCGGGATATCCGCTGTTCCGGTGATATCGGTGCAAAAGCGGTTGCGGCGTTGCGGGGCGGCGCGCCGGTGATCTGCGATTGCGCGATGGTTGCCGCCGGTATCACACGGAGATTTCTGCCGGCTCAAAATGAGATCATCATGACGCTCAACGATGATGGTGTGGCCGATAAAGCCGCCGCTCTCGGAACAACACGATCCGCGGCGGCGGTGGAATTCTGGCGGCCATCGCTTGACGGTGCCGTGGTTGCGATAGGTAACGCGCCGACGGCACTGTTTCACCTGCTGGAACGCCTTGATGAAGGCTGGCCTGTCCCGGCGGCGATCCTGGCCTTTCCCGTGGGTTTTGTCGGTGCTGCCGAATCCAAGGCAGAACTTGCGGCAAACCCGCCCGCACATTCATCCTATATGTGCCTTGACGGGACACGCGGCGGGTCTGCCATGGCGTCAGCCTCGGTCAACGCGGCAGCATTGCTCGCCGGGAGGAAAGAATGAGATGGATTGATGTCATCGGCCTTGGCGAAAACGGCATTATGGCGCTGGATTCAGATAGTCTTGACCGTATCCGTAACGCCAGTCTGGTTGTCGGCGCGGAACGCATGATAGATGACCTGGCTGATCTTGACGGGTTCAGCGGCAAGGCCATGCCCTGGCCGCAGCCGTTTCTTGATATCATTCCCCTCATTGAAACTCACCGCGGCGCGCCGGTGGTTATTCTGGCGACGGGAGATCCGCTCTGGTATGGCGCGGGCTCAACGCTGGTCCGGTATTTCAGCCCGGAAGAGATGCGCATAACCCCGTCAGCTTCAGGCTTCCAGCTGGCAGCGAGCCGTATGGGCTGGCCGCTGCATCAGGTGGCAACACTCACCGTGCATGGCCGCCCCCATGAAATCGTGCGGCGATATTTTTCGCCGGGGGCAAAACTGCTGGTGCTGGCACATGACCGGGCAAGCCCGGTCCGGATCAGTGCATTGCTTGCCGGGGCCGGGTATGGTGATGCAACGATCACGACACTTGCGCATATCGGCGGCAAAGACGAAGCAAGGCATGAGGCAAGGGCAGATCACTGGGTCTCCGGCCAGATGACTGTGCCGGATTTTCACGTCATCGCGATTGAATGCCCGCGCCGGATGGAGGGTTTCCTTCCTTCTGTTCCGGGCCTGCCTGACACGGCGTTCACCTCCGATGGCAAACTGACCAAGGCAGAGGTGAGGGCAGCAACGCTGGCCCGGCTCAGACCCTTTCGCGGCGGGATGCTCTGGGATCTCGGCTGCGGGTCAGGCTCCATCGGTATCGAATGGATGAGATCCGCGCAAGAGGCCAGGGCAATCGGTATCGACATGCGGGAAGACCGGCTTGAAGTGGCCCGCAGGAATGCAGAACATCTTGGCGTTCCCGAATGGCAGGGCTTCTCCCGGCAACTGCCTTCCGGCCTTGAGGATCTGCCGCCGCCTGATGCGGTTTTCATCGGTGGCGGGCTGAGCCGCGAGCTCATCCTCACCGCGCTTGAGCGACTTCCCGAAGGCGGGCGGCTGGTGGCCAACGCGGTTACGCTTGAAAGCGAAATGATACTGTTGTCTGCCTGGCAGGAATTCGGCGGCCAGATGAGCCGGATATCGGTCAGCCGTATGGAAGAGGTCGGCAGGCTTCACGGCTGGCGTCCGCTCATGCCGGTCACGCAATGGGTGTTGAGCCGGGGGGAGGCGTCATCGTGACAACAGGTACACTTTACGGCATTGGCACAGGCCCGGGGGATCCTGAACTCGTCACCCGCAAGGCCTGGCGTATCACCTCCGAGGCCGGGGTCATCGCCTATCCGGCACCGGAAGGCGGGGAAAGCTTCGCCCGGTCGATTATGGCTGAGGCCATCCGGCCGGATGCCGAGGAAATCATCATGGCCGTGCCGATGGTTGCGGGGCGTGCCCCGGCGCAAGCCATCTATGATAACGGGGCAGAGCAGATAGCAGAGCATCTCACCGCCGGCAGGGATGTGGTCGTGCTGTGCGAGGGCGATCCGCTTTTTTACGGCTCTTTCATGTATATTCTGGCGCGTTTGCGTGACGATTTCACCACCCGGATCATCCCCGGCGTGACCTCCATGACCGCCGCCGCCGCATCCCATAATCACGCGCTTGTTGCGCGGAACGATATCCTGACGGTCCTGCCGGGCACGCTTGATGATACAGTTCTTGAACAAAGGCTTGCCGGATGTGATGCGGCGGTAATCATGAAAATCGGCCGCCATCTGCCCCGGCTTAAAGCTCTTCTCCGGCGGCTCGGTCTTGCGGGGAGGGCGTTCTATACAAGCCACGCGTCACTTGCCCATGAGCAGGCCGTGCCGCTTGTCGATGCGCCGGATGAAGCGCCGTATTTTTCCATCATCATCATCTACAAGGGAGATGATCCATGGATCTGAACGCACCTGTTTTTGTTGCGCTGACTTCAGACGGGGCAAGGCTTGCCCGCCGTCTTGCCGCGGATACAGGAGGTATCTGGCATGGGCTGAAAGGGCGGGTTGGTGATGATCTTGAGCCCGGGGAGATGTTTGAGCATACGGTGGATCATCTTCGTGACCTGTTTCTCAGCGGCAGAAGTATCGTCGGCATCTGTGCGGCCGGCATCCTCATCCGTGCGCTTGCCGGTCATACGCTTGCCAAGAAAACGGAATCCCCCGTCCTTGCCATGAGCGAGGATGGCAAGGTGATCGTCCCTCTTCTCGGCGGGCATCACGGGGCAAACGCGCTGGCGGAAAAACTGGCGGCAATTACGGGCGGAATTGCCGCGCTGACCACCGCAGGTGACCGCCGCTTCGGGATCGCACTTGATGAGCCACCGGAACCGTTCCTGCTGGCCCAACCGGATAAGGCCAAGCCGGTGATGGCGCGGCTTCTGGCAGGTGAAGGCCTGCGACTAATTACCGATCTTCCGGCAGGTCTTGAGCATATAGACCAGCGCTGGCGGGCATGGCTCTCCTCTCTTGAAATCAGGGAAGAAGGTGATGGCCCCCGTCTTGCCCTTACCCTGAAGCCAGCGGAGAATACCGACGCAGATCTTGTCTATCATCCCGTGATCCTGTCCCTTGGCCTCGGGGCTTCGCGGGGCTGTCCTGCCCCGGAAATGGTCGCGCTGGTGGACCGGGGCCTTGAGGATGCTGGTGTGGCGGCGGCAGCGGTCCGTGATGTTGCCAGCGTTGATCTCAAGGCAGATGAGGCGGCGATGAACGCGCTTGCATCAGCATTTGGTTGCCGGTTGCGGCTTTATCCGCCGGCACGGCTTGAAGAGGAAACCCCGCACCTGTCCAGCCCTTCCGAAGTGGTGTTTAAGGAAGTCGGCTGTCATGGTGTGGCGGAGGCGGCGGCGCTCGCATCGGCAGGGCCGGACAGCCGGCTTCTCCTCCCCAAGATCAGGGATGCCCATGCAACCATGGCCCTTGCCCTTGATATCTCAGCTGTGTTCAGGGACACAACGTCCCGCCACGCAGGTCGGGTGATGCTGGTGGGGATCGGCCCCGGCCAGTCGGTCTGGCGGACCCCGGAAGCCACCCATATGATTGCATCCGCAGATGAGCTGGTGGGGTACCATTTCTATATCGATCTTCTCGGGCCGGTTGCCAGAGGCAAGCCGAGGCGTGATTTTGCTCTCGGCGAAGAGGAGGCGCGTTGCCGCTATGCCCTTGAAGAGGCCGCAACAGGCAAGGACATCGCCATCATCTGTTCCGGGGATGCGGGCATTTATGCGATGGGAGCGCTGGTCTATGAGCTGCTGTCCCGCAAAGAGGAAGATGCCGGGGTGAGCATGGCCGCGCGACGGGTGGAAGTGCTGACCGCCCCCGGTGTGTCGGCTCTTCAGGCGGCGGCGGCGCGGTCAGGTGCCATTCTTGGCCATGATTTCTGCACCATTTCGCTGTCCGATCTCATGACGCCATGGGATCAGATCGAAACCCGTATCGACGCCGCCGGCAGGGGGGATTTCGTGATTGCTTTCTATAATCCCGTATCAAAGCGCCGGCGGACAGGCCTTGCCATAGCAAAAGAGATTTTGCTCAGATACCGGCCTGCCTCGACACCGGTGGTGCTGGCATCAAGCCTTGGCCGGCCGGAAGAAGAGATACGTTTCCGTGACCTTGGCCGTCTTGAGGTGGATGAAGTGGATATGCTCACGGTGGTGATGGTTGGTGCGTCCACCAGCCAGATCATGGATCACCGTGGCGGCAAGGCTGTCTTCACCCCACGCGGATACGCCAAGCATCTCGATAAAAAAGGAGACATGACATGACGGTCTATTTCATTGGCGCAGGCCCGGGGGATCCTGACCTGATCACCGTCAAGGGCCAGCGGCTGATTTCATCCTGCCGGTATTGCCTTTACGCAGGCTCTCTCGTTCCGGCCGCGGTTGTCGGGGCAGCGCCGTCTGATGCCGAAGTGGTGGATACAGCCTCGCTTACGCTTGACGATATCATGGCGATCATTGCGCGCGCCCATCAGCAAGGCGAGGATGTGGCAAGGGTGCATTCCGGCGATCCGTCGCTTTACGGGGCGATTGCCGAGCAGATCCGCCGTCTTGAAGTGATGGATATTCCCTATAAGATCATCCCGGGCGTTCCTGCCTATGCGGCGGCGGCCGCAGAAATGGGGGTTGAGCTGACAATCCCTGAAGTGGCGCAGAGTATCATTCTCACCCGGACCGCGATGAAATCGTCTTCCATGCCGCCGGGCGAGGATCTTGACAGTCTTGGCCGCACCGGCGCAACACTCGCCATTCATCTCTCCATCCGCAATCTGCGTGAGATCGAGCGTGTGCTGACGCCCTATTACGGGGCGGATTGTCCGGTGGTGGTCGCGTATCGGGTGGGCTGGCCGGATCAGGAATTCATCCACGGCACGCTCAGCACGATCCGGGGACTTGTCCGTGACGCAAAGATCACGAGAACGGCGTTGATCTTCATCGGGCCAGCCTTAAGCCAGGTGAAGGATTTTCGTGATTCGGCCCTCTACGACAAGGACCATGTCCACGTGCTCAGGACATCTCGCGGCAATCTTGAAGAACGGCAGACACCCCGCTGATCAGCAGGCGGCAATGAGATGGGCGTAGGATCCGAATACGGATCCCTTCCGGACCCCCATGGTGCCGAGCGCTCTGCCCTCACGGTCAGATGCGGTGAAAACCGGCTCTCCCTTTTCCGATACGGCGGTGGTGTAGTGAAATTCATGGGCGATGGCGCGGGGCGGCAAGGGTATATCGCCGAGCGTCTCAAGCTGACGATAGCCGAGATGGAGCTGCCGCCTGGCAAAGCTTGTTTCGCAATCCAGCAATCCGGCCATGGGCACCGCCTGACCATCGGCGCCGGTGATGGTTTGCCCGAGCACCATATATCCCCCGCATTCACCATAGACAGGGATTTCATTCGCGGCCGCCTGCCGGAGGCTTTCATGGAACCTGCCGGCGGCGGTGAGTTCCGACAGATGAAGTTCAGGGTAGCCGCCGGGAAGATAGATAAAATCACAGTCTTCCGGCGCGGCCTCATCCGCCAGGGGCGAGAACGGGCAGATCTCCGCTCCGGCCTGCTGCCATCCTGTCAGAAGATGGGAATAGGCAAACCCGAAGGCACGGTCACGGGCAACGGCGATACGCTGGCCCGGGGGCGGGATGGCAATGGCCCGGCTCTCGCTTTCGCCATCATGACGGCGGAGCGGCTGACCTGCGGCGATGATTTTTTCAAGATCTGCCCCTTTTTGCATAACCTCGGCGGCGGCGGCGATGATAGTGTCCGCCGCATCAAGATCGTCGGCCTGCACCAGCCCGAGATGGCGGGACGGCACCATTATCCCGTCATCGTCCGGAACAGCACCAAACAGATCAATGCCTGTTTCGGCAAGGGCAGATGCGGCCATATTGCGGTGGCGTTCTGACCGGCACCGGTTGAAAATGACACCCGCCAGTTTTCCCCCTGTCCTGCGGAGGCTGTCCCTGATACCGGCGGCGACAGCGGCGGCGGTTTCGGCCTGCCCGCTGATATCCATCACCAGCACCACCGGCAGACCGAGGATCGAGGCCAGTGTTGCCGAAGAGGCATTGCCGCCATCATGGATACCCATCACGCCTTCAACCAGCAGGAATTCCCCGCCCCGTGATCCGGCAAGTGAGGAAAGAAGGGCAGGAGACATGGCATAAGGGTCAAGGTTGACGGAATCCCGGCCAAGGGCAACCCGGTGAAATCCGGGATCGATATAATCAGGTCCTGCTTTTGCGGCCCGGATATCGACGCCCTTGTCCCTGAGCGCTCGCATCAGCCCGAGGCTGATCACGGTCTTGCCGCTACCCGAAGAAAGCCCGGCAATCATCAGTCCGGATGCCGGGCCAGGGCCGCTTTGCCTGTCAGGGCCGGAGGAAGGCATCAGGCCGTATCCTGGCTGGTCCGGTTTCCGAGCGGGTCAAGATTGCGCGGCGCCTGCCCCTGTGACTGGCTGATCCAGTCGAGGCACTGGCGCATGAGCACCACATCGCCGACACAGATAATTGAGGGCGGCTCAATACCGCTCTGTGTCACGTCATCCGGGGCTTTGCCCAGGGTTGTTTCCAGCACACGCATGTCAGGCAGGGTTGCGTTGCTCACCACGGCAACCGGTTCCGAAGGATTGCGTCCGGCCCTGATGAGGTTGCCGCAGATTTCAGGCAGATGTTTGATCGCCATATACATGACAATTACCTGACTGCCCGCGGCAATACCGTCCCAGTTGACGGCAGAAGGCGCAAGGCCGGTACGGTCATGGCCGGTAAGAAAGGTTACGGCCTGATTGACATCACGATGGGTCACCGGGATCCCGGCATAGGCAAGCCCGCCGATACCGGCAGAGATACCGGGCAGAATCCGGCAATGCACACCAGCCTGTATAAGTGTCTGGGCTTCCTCGCCGCCACGCCCGAAAACGAAAGGATCACCCCCTTTGAGCCGGAGAACACGTTTGTTTTCACGGGTGAGTTCGATCAGCCGCAGGGTGATATCGCGCTGTTTCGGTGAAGGCTTGCCGCCGCGCTTTCCGGCGTATTCTATCACAGCACCGGGTTTGGCCCATTCAAGGATCTGCTGGTTGATCAGCGCATCATAGACAATCACATCCGCCTGACGAAGCGCATTCAGCGTATGCAGGGTGACCAGCCCCGGATCACCGGGCCCCGCACCGGCAAGCCACACCCATCCGGGTTCCATCACCGGCCATTCCGTCCCGGCGATCCCGGGCATGGGGGGGGAGTTATCTTTGCCTGAAGCCATGGTCTTGCCGGAATTCCTGTTTCTCTTCATGATGAATTAGCTGATAATACCCGAATAATCGATGCAGGAAAAAGAAAATGCAGGGCAGGCTGACAACATCCCTACGCTTTGGCTGGACCACCGGCACCTGCGCAACCGCGGCCACCTATGCAGCATACATGGCCATGGTGACAGGGGAATTTCCCCAATCCGTCAGGATTGATACACCATCCGGCAAAACCGCCGAACTTGGCATCCATTCCGGCAGGGTTACATCGTCAGGCTTCATGGCCGGGGTCATCAAGGATGCGGGCGATGATCCGGACGTCACCCACGGGGCGGAAATCCGTGCTACCGTTTCTCCGGGTGAAACCGGGGAAGGGGTGAGTTTTCATGGCGGGGAAGGGATCGGTATGGTGACCAAATCCGGGTTGCCGGTCGAGGTCGGCCAGCCTGCTATCAATCCCGTCCCAAGGCAGATGATGGCCGATATCATCGCCAATCTTTCAACTGAACTTGAAGGGCCGCCCGATGTGCGGATAACGCTCAGCGTGCCCGGGGGCGCTGAACTGGCGGCAAAGACATGGAACCCCCGCCTCGGCATTGTCGGCGGGATATCGATACTGGGCACCACCGGGGTTGTGCGTCCGTTTTCCTGCTCGGCCTGGATTGCGTCGATCCATCGCGGCATTGATGTTGCCCGCGCCAATGGTCTTGCCCATGTGGCGGGGTCTACCGGCGCCACGTCTGAGGCCGCCTTGCTGAAACGATATGATCTGCCGGAAATCGCACTTCTTGATATGGGGGATTTCGTCGGCGGTATGCTGAAATATCTGCGCCGCCACCCCGTGCCAAGGCTCACGATCGCAGGCGGTTTTGCCAAGATGGTCAAACTGGCCCAGGGGCATGGTGATCTGCATTCCGCGCGAAGCCAGATCGATTTTTCATCGCTGGCTGATACCGCAGCCGAACTCGGGATGGATTATGCCGCTGTCGCCGGGGCAAACACTGCGCTCGATGTGCTCGGCATGGCCACGCCTCAGCAGCAGAAAACCCTTGGCGGGGTGATCGCCCGAAACGCGCTCCGGCAGGCAAGGGCGATTGTCCGCTCCGATGATGTGAGCATCGATATCATGGTTGTGGACCGGCGTGGCGAAATTCTGGCTGAGGCTTTCTGAATGATGCGGCATATCCTGCTTCTCGGCGGCACATTTGAGGCCCGACAGATCGCGGCAAGACTGGCATCAAGAGATGATGTTTCAGCCACCCTCTCGCTTGCCGGGGTTACAAACTCGCCCCCTGATCCCGGTATTCCCGTGCGGATCGGCGGATTTGGCGGCCCCGAAGGTCTAGCGGCCTATATCGAAGATAAAAAGATCTCCACCCTTATTGACGCGACCCACCCTTTTGCCAGCACCATCAGTGCAAATGCCGAGAAAGCGGCGGCGATGACCGGTATCCGACGGCTTGTCCTCTGGCGTCCTGCCTGGCAACCGGAGACAGGTGACCGCTGGCGGGAATTTGACGGCTGGGATGAGCTGATATCAGCCATTCCTGATGGCGCGTATGTCTTTGCCGCCGCCGGCCAGGATGGCATGAAGGCGCTTGGCGGCGAGACACGTTT
>CAZOLR010000008.1:0-69219 GCA_964580905.1 uncultured Hyphomicrobiales bacterium
CATCACGATTGAAGGGAATGTCGCGCCGGTCATTTCTTCTGACGCGCCGCATACGCTAGTAACCACGCCTACGCATATCGGCGGAAGGATATACCAGCCTATTGTCACGGACAGCAATTCGTTTGAGACCTTCACGCTGTCGGTTTCCGGGGTCGATGCCACCCTCTTTGAAGCCAGGGGCAGCTCCATCTGGCTGAAACCTGTTGATCAGGCATCGTTCAGCCTGCCCTCCAAGGGGTATTATGAATTCACGGTCACCGCCACCGACAAGGTGGGGCTCACGGGAACTCAGGATGTCGTGCTGGGCCTCAAGGATGCTCTGGACAAGCCCAATATAGGCACAGATACACCCACCGATGCGACGGATGACTATTACGGTAATCTCGGGGCCGGTTCCGATGATATGTTCGGCCGGTTCGGGGAGGTGGATAGGTTCATCGTGGAAACCGATGAAAAGCTGCGCGCACCGGATATGGTTTTCAATGCAACGGTTACCGGCGAAGACAAGATCGTGACTGATGTGGCCGATACGGTCGATACCACCACGATCACGGCGGCGAATTTCACCGAAAAGACCGGCCTCAGGTTTGAGCAGATAACCACAACCACCGTGGATGGCGATATGCATGACACCCATATCATCTGGAATGCGACCGATGAAGTGGTGATGATTGTCGACGGGCCGGTCGACGGCTTCGGTGCTTATGCCTTTGATTTCACGGATTTCGAGTTCATCTGATCCGGGCCGCAGATAAGGATTACCTGAGACAACATGGCCGCACCTCCCGCGGCCATGTTTTTTACGGGCAATTTTCTTTCCGGCATACCCGCCTGCCGGAAAAGTTAAATTTTTTTGCCACATTTCTGACCGAAACAGGATATAAGCTGTCCGTGAATTGTTTTTGATGATGGATAAAATGCAGATGAATTCAATTACGCTTATGGTCCGGCGGATACTCCGCTGTGGTGTGCTCGCTCTCCTGATCCTTGGTGTGGTTACCACCGCCCGGGCGCAGAGCGTTTCTATTGAGATTTTCGCAACACGCGTTGAAGCCCTTGAAGAAGGGCTCAAAGATGTGCGCGGGGTGATTGAGGAAGATATGCGGGCGTTGCGGCAGGAGCTCAACGCCAATGGCTCGATTGACCCGGCGAAGATCGAAATGCTCGAAAACCAGATCGGCAAACTGGTGGACCAGATGCGGGTACTGAACAACCGGCTTGAGCGGACGCTCGAAGTCGCGAGCGATAACGAATTCCGCCTGCTCCGCATGGAAAAGAGACTGGAAAGCCTGATGCGGCTCGGGATTGAGGATGATCTGGCCGCAGCAACCACCCCTTCCGGAAGCGGGGCTGGTGACGTGCCGTCATCTTCGCTGAACGCCCAGGCGGACACGTCTGCGGCCTGGACCATCGAAGCCAGCAAACTTGAAGAGAATTTGCCTGAAAACGGGCAGGGTGCCGCCGGTGTGGCTGCACCCGGGACAAGCGATAACGCCACCGCCGCCGCCACGGAAACAGCCCCGGTGAGCGAAAGAGACAGCACCGCTACCCCGGCGGAAACGCAAGTTCTTGCATCGGTGGAACCTGAACCGGTTTCGGTCTTGCCTGATGTCTCACCTGATGAGCAATATCGTTTTGCCCTCGGCAAGGCCCTGCAAAATGATCTCACCACCGCGGAAGAGGCTTTCCGCGAATTCATTGAGAAAAACGGCGAGCACAGCCGGCTTGCGGATGCGACCTTCTGGCTCGGGCGGGTGCAGTTCATGAAAGGGGCTTTTGAACAGTCCGCCATGACGTTCACCCGCTTCAACACCAACTGGCCGACGGATTCACGCCTCGAAAAGACCACGCTCTGGATTGCTGAGGCGGTTTCCACCTTCGCTTCGAAAAACGAAGTCTGTGATCTGCTGCAATCCCTGCCGAGTCTCGTGGAAACCCCAACGGAAAGTTTCTTTGACCGTCTTGAAAAGCTCAAAACCAGCGCCGAATGCGCCGGATGACGCCATCTGTGGGCTGACCGCGCGGCTAGATGCCCTCGGGCTCAATCCCGCGCGTGACCGCATTCTGCTGGCGGTTTCAGGCGGGCCGGATTCCATGGCCATGGCGCGGGTCGTCAAATCCTGGCATGACCAAAGCCGCGGGGCGGCATTGCCCCTCACGGCGCTGGTGGTGGATCACGGGCTCAGGCCGGATTCAGGTGAGGAGGCCGCTTCGGTCGTGCTGGCCCTGAATGGAATGGGGATCAGGGCTGAGGTGCATAAGATCACCGCGACGCCGCCCGAAGGCGGGCATCAGGCCTGGGCAAGGCAACAGCGATATCACGCGCTTGTCCGGCATGCCCTTGCGGAGGATGCCGTGATCATGACGGCGCATCACGCGGATGATCAGGCGGAAACCATGGCGATGCGGCTTGACCGGGGATCCGGCTTGCGCGGGCTCCGTGGGATCAGGCCGCTCAGCAGGATTTCCGGGTTGAGGCTTGCCCGCCCCTTTATCAATGTGCCGCGGGATGAGCTTCGCGGTGTTCTCTCCGATGGTGCCGTGCCGGTGGTGGATGATCCGTCCAACCGCAACCGCCGTTTCACCCGGGTCCGGTTTCGTCAGGATATGGCGGCGCTGGAAGATGCCGGGGCCGGTGCTCCGTCTGTCCGGCGGCTCGGCCGGCTGGCAGGACAGATTGACCATGTCTTTCAGCGTAGCCTTGACCGTGCGATTGCCGGTCGCGCGGCGGTGGACCCGGCAGGATGGGCCTGGTTTCAGCGTGATCTTCTGGATGATCTGCCGTTGCGGGCAAGCCAGGCGCTTCTGGCGCGGCTGATCCGGAAGATGGGAGCCGCCGGGGCGCCGCCACGGGAAAGCCAGCTTTCAGACCTGCGGCAGAGGCTTCTTGACGGGGGCAGCGTTACCCTTGGCGGCTGTGAATGGCGGCCGTGGGATGCGGGGCGGATCATTCTCTGGCGTGAAGCGGAAATAACATCGCATGCCATTGAAATAATTGATACATATCCTGATTCCGGCCATGGTATTTTCGATAAGCGATGGCATATCACCGCCCCTGTTCCGGGCCGGGTGCAGCCATTGGGGGCGAGGGGGTATGCGGCCCTCAGGCGCCTTATGCCTGATTTTGCGGGGAATGCGCGTGTCCCGGCGCGGGCTTTCTGGACCCTGCCTCTTTTTATCCCTGATCAGGGGGTGAGCCAGATTTCGGCGGATATGGGTTTACGGACCCTTGACGATCACGGTATCATTCCCCATCTGAGTAAGGACAGAAACGAATTATACGGCTTTCGGACAACCGGGCTTCGTGCATGGTTCATCGGGGGCGAAACGTGGTGATGATCCCGGCAAAGACCGGAAGAAAGGCGTTCACATGAACAATATGGCCCGTAATCTGATTATCTGGATGGTTATCGGTGTGGTGCTTCTGGCTCTGTTCAACATGTTCCAGAACAACACTTCCGGACAGCGTTCATCGATTGTCGCCTATTCTGATTTTCTGGCCCAGGTGGAATCCGGTGATATGCGTGAAGTCACCATCGAAGGCAACAACCTTTATGGGGTGACGCAGAACAATATACCGGTGAATTCCTATATGCCGGAAGGCACCGATGTGGTGACCCCGCTCAAGGAAAACAATGTCCGGATCCTCGCGCGGCCGGATGAAAGCAACAGCCCGGGGCTTTTTTCCATTCTTCTCGGCTGGTTCCCGATGCTGCTCTTTATCGGGGTGTGGATTTTCTTCATGCGGCAGATGCAGGGTGGCGGCCGCAACGGCGCCATGGGTTTTGGCAAATCCCGCGCCAAGCTCCTGACCGAACACCACGGCAGGGTGACTTTTGAGGATGTGGCCGGTATCGATGAGGCGAAAACCGAGCTTGAAGAGGTTGTGGAGTTCCTCCGTGATCCTTCCCGCTTTCAGCGCCTTGGCGGCAAGATCCCGAAAGGTGTTCTTCTGGTGGGGCCTCCGGGTACGGGTAAGACTCTCCTGGCGCGTGCCATTGCGGGTGAGGCGAATGTGCCGTTCTTTACCATTTCCGGTTCCGATTTTGTTGAGATGTTCGTCGGCGTGGGCGCAAGCCGCGTACGCGATATGTTCGAGCAGGGCAAGAAAAACGCGCCATGTATCATCTTTATCGATGAAATCGATGCGGTGGGACGTCACCGCGGCGCCGGACTTGGCGGCGGCAACGATGAGCGTGAACAGACATTGAACCAGATGCTTGTTGAAATGGACGGGTTTGAAGCCAATGAAGGGGTTATCCTGATTGCTGCCACGAACCGTCCTGATGTGCTTGATCCGGCGCTGTTGCGTCCGGGCCGGTTCGATCGCCAGGTGGTTGTGCCTAATCCTGATGTGCTGGGCCGGGAGAAGATTCTCAAGGTTCATATGCGCAAAGTGCCGCTTGCCAATGATGTCGAAGCCCGCATCATCGCCCGTGGCACGCCCGGATTTTCAGGTGCTGATCTTGCAAACCTTGTCAATGAGGCGGCGCTTCAGGCCGCCCGTAAAAACCGCCGCACCGTTTCCATGGCCGAATTCGAAGAGGCCAAGGACAAGGTCATGATGGGGGCTGAGCGGCGGTCCATGGTCATGACCGATGAAGAGAAAAAGCTGACCGCGTATCATGAGGCCGGTCACGCGGTGGTGGCCCTGCATCAGCCTGAATCCGACCCGATACATAAAGCCACGATTATCCCGCGCGGGCGTGCGCTTGGCATGGTGATGCGCCTGCCGGAAGGTGACCGCGTTTCCATGGCCAAGGACAAGCTGTTTGCCGATCTCAGAGTCGCCTGTGGCGGCCGTATCGCCGAGGAGATGATCTTCGGCCCGGAAAAGGTTACGACGGGAGCTTCAAGCGATATCCGCATGGTTTCGGATGTGGCCCGGCGCATGGTCACCGAATGGGGTCTGTCTGAGAAACTGGGCTTCCTTGCCTATTCCGCTGACGAGCAGGAGGTCTTCCTCGGGCGTTCGGTCTCACAGCAGAAGAACATGTCCGATGCCACGGCATCTGCCATTGACAGCGAAATCCGATCAATTGTGGACAGCTCATATAGCGATGCGGCCAAGATCCTCAAGAAGCATGCGGATCAGCTCGAATTGCTGGCAAAAGCTCTTCTTGAATATGAAACCTTATCCGGTGATGAGATCAAGACTATCATCGAAGGCGGGACCATTGTCCGCAACACGGACGATACACCTGAAGCGCCACGCACCAAATCCCGCACAGGTATTCCCGGTGGGGTGAGGAAACCTTCGCAGGATCAGTCGCCGGATACGTCGGCCTGAGGCGGATGTCTGTCACGCGTAAGGCGGATTTTGCCTTTCCGCCCTTCACGGATGATAAGCATCAGGGTGGCAATAGCCGCACCTGGCTTAAACCTGTTGGCATTGTTGCAAAAACCCGGGAGTGTCTGGAGGCAGGGTTTCATCCTCTTGCAGACGGGCCTTTCGCGTTCAGCCACCTTGATGTAATCCAGTCAGGGAAAGGTAGTGAGATCACCATCACGAGAATTGAGGCCGGGCGGCTCCTGAAAGAAGCCGGGGCCGGAGGTGATGCTTCAGAAGAACAGGCTAGGGCTCAACTGCAAAAGCTGACAGAACCTCGTGAGGATTTTGCGGGTCTTTCGATGAAAGCCTGGCATGTCATGGGTATCATCAACACAACACCTGACAGTTTTTCGGATGGTGGGGATCATGCGGAAGCGGAGATTGCCCTTGCCTCAGCCCGTCAGATGGTGATGGACGGGGCACGTATTCTGGACGTGGGGGGTGAGTCCACCCGTCCCGGTGCCGATGAAGTCAGCCGTGATGAAGAGCGCCGCCGGATTCTGCCGGTTATCCGCACGCTTGCCGGTGAGGGGGTATGCGTTTCTGCCGATACAAGACATACAGAGATAATGGCGGATGCGCTTGCCGCAGGTGCGCGCATTATCAACGATGTCGGCGGGCTTCGGGCAGAAGGTGCGGTTGAGCTTGTGGCCCGGAGCAATGCGCCGGCAATCCTGATGCATATGCAGGGAGAGCCCGGAACCATGCAGGCAAAGCCGCAGTACAGCTATGCCCCCACGGATATTTTCGACTGGCTGGAAGATCGCATCAACACAGCGGTGAAGTCAGGGATACCGAAACGCAATCTGGCGGTTGATCCCGGGTTCGGATTTGGCAAGACACCCATTCATAATATGGAGATCATGGCGAACCTTTCCCTTTTCCATGGCCTCGGTGTTCCCGTCGTGCTTGGTGTCAGCCGGAAATCAACGATTGCCCATTTTTCAAATAACGAACCCGCCAAACAAAGACAGCCCGGGTCCACGGCCCTTGCGGCGCTTGCCCGGGCGCAGGGTGTCCAGATTTTCAGGGTTCATGATGTGCCGGAAACCATGCAGGCCCTCGCTAATGCCGAGGCTATGCTGGGTATTTAGGTTTTGTGTCTGTATCAAGGCAAGGTCTTGATGTATATTGTTCAGGAATTAGGTGAAGGCTGACAGAATATCATGTCACGGTTTTTTGGAACTGATGGCGTCAGGGCTCGTATCAATACAGGGCCGATGACCGCTGAAAACATCATCAGACTGGCGCTCGCTGCCGGTAAATATTTTCGCAATGCCAACAAGGGCACAGAAAGCTCTCGACGCCCTTTGGTGGTGATAGGTAAGGACACCCGGCTTTCAGGTTATATGGTGGAGGCCGCCCTTCAGGCTGGGTTTGCCTCAATCGGCATGGATACGCGCCTGCTTGGCCCGTTGCCGACGCCGGGAGTAGCTTATCTGACACGAACTCTGCGGGCTGATCTGGGGGTTATGATTTCGGCCAGCCATAATCCGCATGAAGATAACGGTATCAAGCTTTTCGGCCCGGACGGGTTCAAGCTTCCGGATGTGGCGGAAAATGAAATCAGCGCCATCATGGGAGGCCATATTCCCCTTGCCGATGCGCTTGAGCTTGGGCGGGCCCGCCGGATGCTTGATGGCGTCAGCCGGTATATCGAGCAGGTTAAAACCGCCATTCCCCGTTCCATGCGTTTTGAAGGCCTTAAGGTTGTCGTCGATTGCGCCAATGGCGCGGCCTATCGTGCCGCACCCGATGTTCTTTTTGAGCTGGGCGCCGAAGTTATCCCGATGGGGGTGGATCCTGACGGGATCAATATCAATCTCGGATGCGGCGCTGTTCATCCGGACATTATGGCACAAGCCGTGGTCGCACATGGGGCGGATGCAGGAATTTCACTCGATGGTGATGCCGACAGACTGATCATGGCGGATGAAAAAGGCCAGATCATCGACGGAGACCAATGCCTTGCTGTCCTTGCCGATATGATGGCGTCACAAGGGGAACTGGCAGGCCGGACAGTTGTCGGCACGCTGATGACCAATCATGGACTGGGGCAATACCTGTCTTCAAAAGGGGTCAATCTGGAGCGTACCAAGGTCGGTGACCGGTATATCCTTGAAAGGATGCGTGAAGCCGGGCTTAACCTCGGGGGAGAACCTTCAGGTCATATTATCCTGACGGATCACGCGACTTCCGGGGATGGAACCATTGCGGCCCTCAAGATGCTCATGTACCTCAAGATGGGGGATGCTCCTGCCAGCGAGAGTCTGAGACGTTTCACGCCGTTGCCGCAACAGATTGTGAATGTTGAATGCGGCTCGCAGGACGCGATCCGGCAGGCGTTGAGCCATCACGATCTTGAAAAAGCGGTAGCCGATGCGGAAAACAGGCTGGGCGATGCCGGACGCATTGTCATCCGCCCTTCCGGCACCGAACCGCTTATCCGTATCATGGTCGAAGCTGAAGATCAGCAGGTGATGGAAGATACGGGGCAGACGCTCGCAGGTGTCATTTCAGAGCTGATAACCTAGTTTGCCTTCCGGGCTGGCACGCTTCTGCCGAGGCCGTCAAAAAGATCGAGCATTGTTTCCATCCATGGCGAAATAACGTCATCGTCTTCGATCAACGGATAATCGGAGGATACGCGGGCCCATTGCAGGACGCCAAAAAGCAGAAAATCCGACATTGCCGGTGTTGTTCCGTTGACAAACCCGCCCGGAGCCATGGCTTTCCGGAACGGGTCAAGCTGAAGGTTGAGGAGAGGCCGCATTTCATCCCTGCCGGCACAGACTTCAGCAAGGGGCTTGCCGAACCGCGCTTCTCTTGATGAAACGAAATACGCTTTGTCCTCCCCATCAAGGAGGTCAGGAATATCCTTCACGATCATTTTTGCAAACGTGGGGAAGAGGATTGTCTGCATATACCGGTGCAGAAAACGGTAATGTGCTCTCCCGCTTTCACCGCCCGGGAAAAGAGTTGGGTCAGGTGTCAATTCTTCCAGATAGAAGACGATATCGTTTGAATCCGTGAAAACATTGCCGTCAGATGCCTTAAGGAGGGGGTAGCTTTTACCGCCCGGGGATAAAAGCCGGTCTTTTTCAGTAAATCGGCCCTGAATGATCTCAGCGTCGATACCTTTATGGGCCAGGGCCATCCGGACATGCCAGCACCAGGGGCTCAGGGCCAGACCATGGGTGGAGATCAGCTCAAAAAGCTGTGGTTTTGCCTGTGCGTTCATTTCGGTGCCTCATGTTATTTTATCTCAAGTCTACCTGCCTTAATCAAAATAACAACAGGCTTGACAATACCAGGCAACCGACTAGAACTGTTTCCGGGCCGTCATCCCCCAACGGATGGCAACATATTGAAGGATGGGGTTTATGAAACCTGACCATACGACGTCGCTCCCGCGACCTTTAGTGCGTCCCCAGAACACGCATTTTTCCAGCGGCCCCACCAGCAAGAGACCAGGATGGTCCCTTCAGGCACTGGAACAGGCTTTGTTGGGACGGTCACACCGATCTTCCGAAGGAAAAGAAAAACTCAAAACATGCATTACGATGATGCGTGATCTGATGGGTTTGCCTGAAAACTATTACCTCGGCATCGTTCCGGCATCTGATACCGGCGCCGTTGAGATGGCAATGTGGTCTCTTCTGGGCGAGAGGGGCGTGGATATCTTTGCCTGGGAAGCGTTTGGCAAGACCTGGCTCAAAGATGCTGTTGAAGAGCTCAGGCTTCCGGATATCAGGGTGTTTGAAGCCCCTTACGGAAAACTCCCTGATCTGCAGCTTGCCAGCCCTGATCGTGATGTGATCCTGACCTGGAACGGAACCGCCGCCGGCGTTCGGGTGCCCGATGGGGACTGGATCGGTGATGATCGCGAGGGGCTCATTATTGCCGACAGCACATCGGCTGTTTTCGCGTTTCCCATGCCCGTTGAAAAGCTCGATGTCATCACGTTTTCCTGGCAGAAATCCCTTGGAGGTGAGGGGGCACATGGCGTGATTGCGCTCTCGCCCAAAGCCGTGGCCCGTCTTGAGCATTACACACCAGCCTGGCCGGTTCCAAAAATCTTCCGGCTCACCAGGAACAACGTTCTGGCCCGGGATATTTTTGCCGGGGCCACGATCAACACACCATCGATGCTCTGTGTTGAGGATGCGCTGGACGCCTTGAAATGGGCGGAAGAGGCTGGCGGCAGGCAAGCTCTGTTCAACAGGGTTGAGGCAAATTTCGGAATTCTCAGGGCTTGGATTGAAAACCATCAAGAACTGGCTTTTCTTGCCGAAGATCCGGCAACGGTTTCACCCACTTCGGTGACCATACGCATTACCGCAGACTGGTTTACCGCGGCAGATCCCGCAGAACAGAAGCGGCTGGCCAAAAGGATCACGGCCTTGCTTGATCAGGAAAATGTTGCCAAAGACATTGATGGCTATCGTGATGCGCCACCCGGCTTGAGGATTTGGGCAGGCCCGACGGTGGAGGCGGAAGACCTCAGGGCATTGCTGCCCTGGGTTGATTGGGCTCTGGCGCAGACCAAAGATGAAGTGCAACACGAAAGAACCGGGGAATAGAACAATGCCACGTGTATTGATTAGCGACAGCCTGAGCGAGACCGCCGTTGCGGTGATGAAAGAACGGGGACTTGAGGTGGATTACCGGCCTGGGCTGGCTGCCGAAGAGCTTGAGAAAATTCTAGGGGATTACGACGGGCTTGCCGTCAGATCCGCCACCAAAGTGACAGCGGAAGTGCTGGAAAAAACCAGGAATGGCAAGCTCAGGGTGATAGGTCGCGCCGGTATCGGTGTGGATAATATCGATGTCAATGCCGCCACCGCCGCTGGCATTGTTGTCATGAATACACCTCATGGCAATGCCGTCACCACCGCTGAGCATGCGATTACGATGATGCTCGCCTCATCACGGATGATACCGGCGGCGCATATCTCAACGATTGCCGGCAAATGGGAAAAATCTGCTTTTGTCGGCACAGAGGTGACCGGCAAGAAACTGGGGCTTATCGGTTGCGGAAATATCGGGGCGATTGTTGCGGACAGGGCACAGGGACTTAAGATGAAAGTCATGGCTTACGACCCGTTCCTGACGGAAGACCGGGCGAAAAATCTTGGTGTTGAGAAGGTGGAGCTTGATGAGCTGCTGATAAAGGCAGATTATGTCTCTCTTCATACCCCACTGACCGATGATACACGGAATATCATCAATGCCGACGCCATCAGCCGGATGAAAAAAGGGGCGCGGCTCATAAATTGTGCGCGTGGCGGGCTTGTTGATGAGGTTGCCCTGCGTGGTGCGCTTGAAACCGGGCATCTTGCTGGCGCGGCGGTGGATGTTTACGCCATTGAACCTGCGAGGGAAAATATTCTTTTTGATGCCCCCAACCTTATCGCAACGCCTCATCTCGGGGCGAGTACAGCGGAAGCGCAGGAGAAAGTGGCTGTCCAGATTGCCGAGCAGATTGCCGATTATCTTCTGGAAGGGGCGGTGCTCAATGCGCTCAACCTGCCGAATGTCACGGCTGAAGAAGCCCCGATACTTCTGCCTTATATGGATCTCGGCCGCAAGCTTGGCTCATTCCTCGGGCAGGTGACACGATCTGGCATCACCGAGGTTGCCGTTGAATTTGACGGCCAGGCATCCACGCTGAATATTGAGCCGGTGATGGCATCAACACTGGCCGGGTTGATGGAACCGGTGATGGCGGCGGCAAATATTGTCAACGCTTCTACGCTTGCCCAGTCACGCGGGATCAATGTGGCGGCGATCCGCCATGACCGCCCCTGTGATTACCAGACAAAGCTGAGGGTAACGCTGAAATACAAGGGGACAGACGACACCGAAAAAAGCCGGACGATTGCCGGAACTCTTGTCGGGATGACCATGCCACGAATTGTCGAAGTCCAGCATATTGCCGTTGAGAGCGATTTCCCGGAGCATCTTCTCTATCTCAGAAACTACGATAAACCGGGTTTCATTGGTGATCTCGGTACCTTATGCGGGAAAGGCAATATAAATATTGCCACTTTCCACCTCGGACGTCGTGAAGTGGGGGGCGAAGCTATCGCCCTTGTGGAAATAGACGAAGCCGCCAATGATGACTTCATGTCGGCGCTGAGGGAGTTGCCGCAGGTGGTGCGGGCAGACCGGCTCAGGTTTGCCTCCTGATCACGGATATCTGTCTTAGGGATTGCAGAATAGAGAGGGCTGGGGTAGGACAGGGGGTGGTTAAAATCACCCCTGGAATTCATTATGGCCGAAACGCCCGAAAATCGTTCTCAAGGACTGCTGCCCGCCGGGCTGAGTGACCTTATGCCCGGAGATTCACGTCGTGAGGCAGAGGCCATTGCCGCGATGATGGCGGGGTTTGCTTCGTTTGGCTATGATCGCGTCAAACCGCCTCTGGTGGAATTTGAAGACACCCTTCTTGCTGACGGACCGGGCGCGGCGCTGGCGGCGGACACGTTCCGGGTCATGGATCCGCAATCGAGCCGGATGATGGCGATCCGCGCGGATATGACGGCCCAGATTGCCCGAATTGCCGGCACACGTCTTCTTCATATGCCGCGGCCACTTCGGCTGTCCTATAGCGGGGACGTCTTGCGTGTCCGGCCTGATCCGCTCAATCCGGAACGGCAGTTGACGCAAGTCGGCGCGGAAATGATCGGTGCCAGCAGTATTTATCACGATGCCGAACTTGCTGTTGCCGCACTCAATGCCCTTGCCCGGGCCGGAGTTGCCAGCCTGACCATTGATTTGGGTGTTCCCAGACTGCTTGAGGCCATAGCAGGTGAAAAGCCGGATGATGCTCTGGTTCAGGCTGTTGCCGCCAAGGATCATATGCTGGTCAGGCAGTATGGCGGCAAACTTGCTGACATACTGACATTGCTTCTCGATGTGCCCATGCTCCCGCTTGAAAAACTTGATCATGATGTTGCGGTGATAAGCAAGGGTCTCGCGCCACAAGCGGCAAGCCTGGTTGCTGATCTTCTCAACGTGGCGGGGCTCATACGTTCGGCATCGCCGCAGGTATCGGTTACATTGGATCCGCTGGAATCAAGGGGTTTTGATTACCATCACGGCATTGGTTTCTCGATCTTTGCCCCGGGTATCCGGGGTGAGCTCGGACGTGGTGGCCGGTATCGCACAACGACCGTCAATGGAAGTGGTGAGGATTCAACGGGCGTTACCTTATATCTTGAACGGGTGATGCGGGCCTTGCCGCAACGAAAGGACAGTGATGCTGTTTATGTGCCCTTTGCCGCAGGACTTGAGACACTTGTCCGCCTCGTTGATGCGGGTGAAACATGCCGCTTCGGGACAGTGAATGCATCCGACAGCAAGGCTGAAGCCAAGGAAGCGGCGGCAATGGGTTGCGGCCGGATCATGCGTAACGGTGATATAATTTTATTGAATGAATAGCAGGTTTTTAACGGAGGCTCGGCGATGGCTAATGTCGCGGTAATCGGCTCCCAATGGGGAGATGAGGGGAAAGGCAAAATCGTTGACTGGCTTTCGGAGAAAGCTGATCTTGTTGTCAGGTTCCAGGGCGGGCATAACGCCGGCCATACGCTGGTCATAAATGGCACGGAATACAAACTCAGCCTCCTGCCTTCCGGGATTGTGCGCCCCGGTAAGAAGTCGATTATCGGGAACGGTGTGGTGATTGACCCGGCGGCGCTGCTGAAGGAAATGGATACGCTGATCGGCCAAGGGGTTGAAATCACCCCCGATAACCTGATGATTTCGCTTTCCGCACCAATCATACTGCCGGTGCACCAGCTGGTGGATCATGCACGTGAAGCCGGCCGCGGCGATGGAAAGATCGGCACCACCGGTCGCGGCATCGGCCCTGCCTATGAGGATAAAGTTGCCCGCAGAGGTATCCGGATGGCGGATCTTCTTGATATGGCGGCACTTCGCGACAAGATAAAGGCTCTGCTCGCGCATCATAATGTCTGGCTTGCCGCCGCCGGTGAAGCCACCATGGAAGTCGATGGAGTTGTCGCCTCACTCGAAGAGATGCGTGCGCGTATCCTTCCGTTTCTTGGCGAAGTCTGGGCAAGTCTGGATGATGCAAAACGTCAGGGACGCCGCATCCTTTTTGAAGGCGCTCAGGGGGTGATGCTTGATATTGATCATGGCACGTATCCTTTTGTCACCTCCTCCAACACGGTTCCGGGGCAAGCGGCCACGGGTTCGGGCATCGGCCCCGGCGCGGTGAATTATGTCCTTGGTATCACCAAGGCATATACAACACGTGTGGGCTCAGGGCCGTTCCCGACGGAAGATTTTGGCGAAGACGGGGAGACGCTTGGCCAGCGCGGACGCGAATTCGGCACGGTGACCGGACGCAAGCGTCGCTGCGGGTGGTTTGATGCGGTGATGGTCCGGCAGGCCGGCAAGATGGCGGGTATCGACGGGATGGCCCTCACCAAACTTGATGTGCTGGATGGATTTGACACCCTGAAAATCTGTACATCCTATCGGCTTGACGGTGCTGAAATTGACCGTTTCCCGGCAGGATCGGCTGAACAGGCGCGGGTAGAGCCAGTCTATGAAGAGATCGAAGGCTGGAAAGACAGCACCATGGGGGCGCGATCCTGGGCTGATCTGCCCTCACAAGCCATAAAGTACATCAAAAGGCTGGAAGAGCTGACGTCAATCCCTGTTGCGACGGTATCAACAAGCCCTGAACGTGATGATACCATTCTGGTGCGTGACCCGTTTGAAGGTTAGGATCAGCCTAAAAGTTTCTGTTCTGTTGCCATGTCACGAACAGCAATCTGAAGTTTTTCAAAGGCGCGGGATTCGATCTGGCGAACCCGTTCACGGCTGATCCCGAACCGCTGGGAGAGATTTTCAAGTGTCTCCGGCATATCGCTCAATCTCCGTGCTTCGATAATTGCGATCTCACGCTCATTAAGGTCTTTCATGGCTTCGATGAGAAGCTTGCGGCGGGCGTCGTATTCTTCGGCTTCTTCAAATGTGGTGTCATGTGTTTCGCGTTCGTCGACCAGCCAGTCCATCCATTCCATGCTTTCGCCGTCACTGCTGACCGGCGCGTTCAGGGAATGGTCACCACCTGCCATGCGGCGGTTCATGCTCACCACTTCATCTTCGGAAACATTCAGCTCATTGGCGATATGTTCCACCTGTTCGGCGGAAAGGTCTCCGTCTTCAACAGCCTTGATCTGCCCCTTGATGCGGCGAAGATTGAAGAAAAGCTTTTTCTGGGCGGCGGTCGTCCCTATCTTGACCAGCGACCATGAGCGCAGGATATATTCCTGGATACTTGCCTTGATCCACCACATGGCATAGGTGGAAAGCCGAAATCCCTTTTCGGGTTCGAATCTTTTCACCGCATGCATCATGCCAAGATTGCCTTCGGCGATCAGCTCACCCATCGGCAAGCCGTAGCCGCGATACCCCATGGCAATTTTTGCAACAAGACGGAGATGCGAGGTGACCAGTTTATGCGCGGCCTCAATATTACCCTGATCACGCCAGTCCTTGGCAAGGGTATATTCTTCTTCGGCGGAAAGCATGGGGAAACGGCGGATTTCATCAAGATATCGCGCCAGATTGCCTTCAGGGCTTATATTCGGCATGGCGGCCGGTAATTGAGATTTGGCGAGTTTCGTGTCCATGGTGAATATATAATATCTTGGGATTATGTTTTAAAGAAGGCCGCGGGCGCGTATAGCCTTTTCAAGATTTCGGATGAGATCCTGCATATCCGCTGGTAGTTGTGTTATAAATTCCATCATCTCCCCGGTCACGGGATGGGCAAAGCCGAGATGGCTTGCATGAAGGGCCTGCCTTTTGAACGCTCTCAAGCCCGTCAGCGCGTCGCGCATTGCCGTATCAGGCATCTGACCTGACCGCATCGGGCGGCCATAGGCAGGATCGCCGATAATGCCGTGACCAATGCTGGCAAGGTGGACGCGTATCTGATGGGTCCGGCCGGTTTCAAGGCGACATTCCACCATGCTGGCAAGAGGCGGCAGGGAACGGACGACATGGAGATGCGTGATTGCCTCACGTCCTTTTGCGTTTACAGACATTTTTTTCCGGTCTCGGTTGCTGCGGCCTATGGGGGCGTCGATTGTCTGCTCTCGCTCACGCAGGATACCCCAGGCAAGGGCGGTGTAGACACGGTCCAGATCATGCGCGGCAAACATTTCAGTCAGTTTTTGATGCGCCCTGTCGGTTTTGGCGGCCATCATGACGCCGCTTGTATCCTTGTCAAGGCGATGCACAATTCCCGGTCTCTTCTCCCCGCCTATGCCGGTCAACTGATCCCCGCAATGGGCAATCAGCGCATTGACAAGCGTGCCGTCAGGCGTGCCCGGGGCGGGATGCACCACCAGACCGGCAGGTTTGTCGATGACGATGATATGGGCATCTTCATAGAGAATATTGAGCGGTATAGACTGGCCTTCTGGCGTGGCCGGGGCAGATGCCGGAATGGTGAGAATGCATGTCTGCCCAGGTGCAACGGTGAAAGACGGGTCTTTCACGCATTGCCCGTCAATGTTGAGCATACCGTCAAGAATAAGGTTTTTAACCCGCGAACGAGATAAAACCGGTAATTGACTTGCCCCCCGGACATGCTCTGGGCTATCTGTTGAAGGTTCAGAGAGCTGATGGGCAAGCCAGCGATCCAGGCGATCGGGGTATGCATCCGCCGGAACGGTTAATGTGATGATGAAAGGCTGAGACATGGCGGCTAATATGCACAATCCTGAAAAAGATCGCCAGTCCGAAATACAAACGGGCGATGAGCCGCCGATGCCAGCCTGGGTCGGCCCGGTGAAGGCGGCTGTTGTGGTGATGTCTGTTCTTATTGTTTTCGGGCTGGCGTTGCTTGCCTATGGTCTTGCAACCGGCGTCGGTGACCGCCTTGCCAGAACAACAGGTGAAACCCGGTTTCAGTATCCTGAGGGAATGGATCTTGTCGGCGCGAGCACAGGTGACGACGGGCAGTTGGTGCTTCAGTTCAGCGGTGCTGATGGCGAGGGTGAGATACTGCTACTTGATCTCGGTGACCAGAAGATCACGGGCCGTGTTTCCATCACCCCGGGTCAGGGTTATGGTTTCGTAACACCTTAATCTCAGCGGAACATAAGGCCTATATCATAGATGATGCGGGCAATGTCGCCTTCCAGCGGGAAGGAAAGCACCCCCATAACGCTGTAGCCCATCACCAGCGGCAAAACATAAAAGCGAAACATGAACACAAACCAGGCAACATAGAGCGGTACGACCCGATCTATAAGGAACCCGGGGGTGATAGGGCGCGCCAACCGGATGATCGGGTTTGTAGTGACCACAAACATGCGCATGAAAAAGAAGCTGGAATTTTCCGCAAGAAAGATCGACATCCCGAACCGGCCGATGAGTGTCCACATCACGGCGCCGAGCGCGTAATCCATGAGCATGAGCCAGACAGGAAATGCGCTGTCCATGTTTACCTCCCCGGGCAATGCATCTGCTACTGTGATAGCAGGCAATAAAAAACCGGGGCAAGAAGAATTTCCTGCCCCGGCCTGATTTTCAGAAGACCGGCTTAGTGGTCAGCGTCCAGAAGAGTCTTGCCACCCGGAACACGGATTTCTTCAACCATCTTCTGGGTTTCGGCATCCGGCTCTTCGGTCATGAGGCTGACAACGATCATCAGGATCAGGCTGACCGGCATACCGATCATCCCGAAGCGAAGACCATCAAGGCCTAACCATGGTGTGCCACCGGCAAACTGCACGTAGTAGAGATATGCAGCACCGGCACCAAAGCCGCCAATCATCCCGGCCAGCGCACCGGCGCGGTTAGCCCGTTTCCACCAGACGCCGAGAACCAGCGGGAAGAACAGGCCTGAATTGGCAAAGCAGAACGCCCAGGCCACCGCACCAAGAATACCGGTGAGCTTCATGGACGCCACAAAGGCACCTGCAGCACCAACCACCAGCAGGAGCGCACGTGCGACAAGCAGGCGGGTCTTGGTTTCAGCCTTAGGATCAATGATCTTGTAGTAGAGATCATGTGAAAGGGCGTTGGCGATAGCAAGCAGCAGGCCATCCGCCGTGGACATGGCAGCCGCCAGACCACCTGCGGCGACCAGACCGGAGATCACGTAAGGCAGGCCAGCCATTTCAGGCGTGGCAAGAACCACGATATCACCCTTCATGAAGAATTCATTGATCTGGATCAGGCCATCGCCGTTTCCATCAATGATCTTCAGGAAGCCGACACTGCTCCACTTCTGGATCCATTCAAGATTTGACACTTCAGCAACCGACTTGCCGATGATGCTTGTGGCAACAGTCGGGTCCAGCAGCGACAGTTTGGTGAAGGTCGCAAGAGCCGGAGCCGTCAGATAGAGAAGGCAGATGAACAGAAGTGACCAACCCACGGACTGACGGGCAGCCCGGACGGAAGCCGTGGTGAAGTAGCGCATCAGCACGTGCGGAAGCGACGCAGTACCCGCCATCATGCAAAGCACGAGGGTGAAGAACTTCCACTTTGCCATCGGCGTTGTGGACGCATCGTTGATCCCGACCGTAAGCGCGGCGAGACCGCCGGCTTCAGCTTTGGCAGCCGCTGTTGGCAGTAACGTCTTGACGCCGTGAAGCGCTTCGAGTTCCTGCACCCGGCCAACCGCATCAAACTGGGCTAAATGCGGGATGAGGCCATAGCCAAGCTTGTTGGACATCCACACAACCGGAATAAGATAGGCGATGATCAACACGATGTACTGGGCCACCTGTGTCCATGTCACGGCACGCATGCCGCCAAGCATGGAACAGAACAGGATGCCGGCAAGGCCGATCCATACCCCGAGCTCAAACGGTATCTGCAGCGCACGGGACGCCACAATGCCGGTGCCGGTGATCTGAGCCGTCACATAAGTGAAGGAGGCCACCACCAGAATGATCACGGCGCAGAGACGGGCAAAATTGCCGCCATAGCGTGTGCCGATGAAGTCCGGCACGGTATAGCAACCAAATTTACGCAGGAATGGCGCGATGAGCGATGCCACCAGCACGTAACCGCCGGTCCAGCCCACCAGGAATGCCATATAAGGATAACCTTTAAGATAGATCCCGCCAGCCATCGCGATGAATGACGCACCGGACATCCAGTCCGCCGCTGTTGCCATCCCGTTGAAAACGGCAGGAACTTCACGCCCGGCAACGTAATACTGGCTGGATTCCATCGTCCGTGACAAAACACCGATAAAGGCGTAGATCACCACGGTGAAAGCAACGAAAAGCCATCCGATTACCGTATTGGACACACCGGCGACTTCAAGTATCGCCATGAGAATAACGAAGCCGAGAAATCCAAGGGTGTACAACCCATAGACTCGGCCAAGGTTTTGAATAAAACCACCTTCGAGTTTAAGCATTGTTTCCCCCTTATTCGGCTACGCCGTGTTCTTCGTCGATTTTGTCCTGCTGGCGGGCAAACCAAAACACAAGGATAGCAAAAGCCACCTGTGCTCCCTGACCAGCCATGAAATATCCACCCGGGAAGCCAGCGGTATTCAACGCTTCGCCCCAGAGATGGATTTCAAATGAAAAGAAATACCAAATGATTAGAGTGATCGCTGTCAGCAGTTTTGTCTTCTGCCAATGCAGTTCGCGATCACTTGAGGATGATTTACTCATAGTCCTCCCCCGTGTTAATACGCCCAAACGGGCTGAAATACATAACCGGGGTGAAGACTATCATCATCTCCCCCCAAGAGATTATGTAGACGAATTCTGCTAGTGCAGATGACATAAATATCTTACACATGGGTATAAATAGCAAGAAAAATACACTTGATTTCATCAGGGGGGAGAATTGGTTTTCAATTCTATCAGGAAAGTTCAGCGGTATCTGGGGCTTGTGCCTCCGGAGCCGCTTACCTCGCTGGACCAGCTTAAAGAGTATACGGAAAAACAGGCGGCCTTTGTTTCACAGGTCACGCTCTACACCTATATCAAGACACGCGCGGGAACGCAGTATCCCAAACTTTTTGAAAACGAAACCTATCTTGTTTCCATGAAAATGGCCCGCTGGCATATTTTCGGCGCGGCGGTGGCCGATCTGGCCATTTTCTATGGTGCGCTCATGGTCAGCCGGAATGCAGCAACACCTGAACAGGCGAAATCACTGGCGGAACGTATCATCACGGCCATACTTTCAGATTATGATCAGGATGACATTGACCCGGGCGAGTTTGACGGGATGATCGATCGCGGCCGGGCGCGGAGCGAAGTTGCGGCATGGGCAGATCTTGCGGAGGGAGCAAATGCCTTTCAGTCCAGTGCTGATGCGCTGATCCGCTGGGCGCCCATTGCCGATGAGCTGAAAAAACAGGATGAAGAAATCGTTCGCAACTCCATCCATATGCGATGGATTGGCATTCGCAGGGAAATAAAGGAAATTCTTGTTCCCGAAGCCATCCTGACTGGTCTATAAACACAACATCGTTTTAAGTTTTTCCGGAGGAAATGTTCCCATGGCAAATCCGCAATATGTCTACACCATGAGCCGCCTGAGCAAAACCTGGCCCGGGGGCAAGGAAGTGCTGAAAGACATTTCCCTGTCGTTCCTGCCCGGGGCAAAGATTGGTGTTCTCGGGATCAACGGGGCGGGAAAATCCACCCTGCTGCGGATCATGGCGGGTATAGAGACAGAATATCAGGGTGAAGCCAGGCCAGCGGACGGGATCAAGATCGGATATCTGCCGCAGGAACCGGAACTGGATAAAAACCTCACCGTTTTGGAAAACGTCATGCTTGGCATGGGTGAGGCAAAGCAGCTTGTTGACCGTTTCAATGAGATCAGCGCCAAATTCGGCGAAGAGATGAGCGACGATGAAATGAATGCGCTCATCATGGAACAGGGCGAGCTTCAGGAAAAGATTGATGCCGCCGATGCCTGGGATCTTGAGCGTAAAGCGTCTATTGCCATGGATGCGCTTCGTCTGCCGCCATCGGACTGGGGGGTGGAAAACCTCTCCGGCGGGGAGAAGAGACGGGTTGCCTTGTGCCAGCTCTTGCTGAGCGCGCCGGATATTCTGCTTCTCGATGAGCCGACAAACCACCTCGATGCTGAAAGTGTTGCCTGGTTGCAGCGTTTTCTCCACGATTTTCCGGGCACGGTGGTTACCATCACCCACGACCGGTATTTTCTGGACGAAGTTGCAGGCTGGATCCTTGAACTTGATCGTGGCCATGGCATCCCGTATCAGGGCAATTATTCCGGCTGGCTTGAACAGAAACAGAAACGGCTTGAGCAGGAAGGCCGGACAGAAGAGGCACGGAACAGGGTTCTTGCCCGTGAGCTGGAATGGGTACGCTCAGCGCCGCGGGCCCGGCAGGCAAAATCCAAGGCACGTCTGCAGGCGTATGAACAGCTTCTTGAACAGCAACATGAAGCCCATGGTGAAGCCGCCCGCATCCAGATCCCGCCCGGCCCGAGGCTTGGCAATGTTGTCATCGAAGCCAGCGGCCTCAGCAAAGCCTTTCAGGAAAAACTGCTGATAGATGATCTGGAATTTCGTCTTCCGCCCGGTGGTATCGTCGGCGTGGTTGGCCCGAACGGCGCCGGCAAGACAACGCTTTTCCGGATGCTCACCGGGCAGGAGAATCCGGATGCCGGCGAGCTGAAGATCGGGGAAACCGTGAAGATGGCTTATGTCGATCAGTCCCGTGATGCCCTTGATAACAGCAAAACGGTATGGGAAGTCATCTCCGACGGCCATGATGAGATTGAGCTGGGCAAGAGGGTTGTGGCCTCACGGGCTTATGTCGGGCAGTTCAATTTCCGTGGCAGTGACCAGCAGAAACGGGTTGGACAGCTTTCCGGCGGGGAAAGAAACCGCGTTCATCTGGCCCGGATGCTGAAATCCGGCTGCAATCTTCTTCTTCTCGATGAGCCGACAAACGACCTCGATGTCGATACCCTGAGGGCGCTTGAGGAAGCTCTTCTCGAATTCGGCGGGTGCGCGGTGGTCATTACCCACGACCGGTGGTTTCTTGACCGGATCGCCACCCATATTCTGGCGTTTGAAGGCAACAGCCATGTCGAATGGTTTGAAGGAAACTGGCAGGCTTACGAAGAAGACCGCCGCCGTCGTCTGGGGGCCAGTGCTGATCAGCCGACCCGGATCAAATACAAGCCTATCAGCAGATAAGGTTTAATTCTGGCCGGTCAGGCCGGGGGAAGCCCTGATTTCCCTGGCCTGTACGGTGAGGCTGTCAATCAACGCCTGAAATGAGCCACCATTGCTGTTGATAATGGCGGTGTTTTCCTGCTGTTGAGTGATCAGCATGGAGATATTTTCAATCTCAATATCGATGATGCGCGGCGGTTTATCTGCCCATGTCCGGATACGCCATGATACGGCCGTATCGGGCAATTCTCCTGACGTATCATGTATCTGCCCCTGAACCACAACCAGTTTATCACCTTTGGGCGTGACCAAGCCCGGTTTGTATTCCAGCGTTTTGAAATAATTGAACTGGGTTTCGGCAAGCGATAACAATATCTCCCGAAAGGCGTTCATATAGGCGGTTTTTTCTGCATCGCTCGCGCTCCGCCACGCGTTGCCTGCCGCAAACCGGGCGATAATGTTATAGTCAAAATACGTGTCGATCATACGATCGGTTTCAATCCGGACTTTTTCCGGTGAAGGGTCTGATTCCACTACGGCCATGATGTCAGCCACGAGGGTGTTCACCAGTTTCAGGCTTTCTTCGAGCCTTGGCTCAGCCCTGGATACAGCCGGGATGAGCGCTATAGCCGAAATAAGGAATATTATCCGGCCAAGTTGCAGAAATCGGGATGCGGGAAAACAGGATATCATTCTTTTTCGCCATCAAGAAACTGGTCAAACTGGGCATCGGTATCTGTTTCGACGGAAACATCGCCATCATTGATCTGGCCTTCCCGATACTGAAAATAAATGGAACGTGTCTTCACGTACGGATCGACGGAATTGTATTTTATGTCGTTGATTTGTTCAAAGTTATTGCCGCGAAATGTCAGCGCTCCTGCCGGCAGGCCAACGTCCTGAATAGTGTCTATGGTCGGCTCACCCAGATAGCTGAGCGGGTTCGTAAGTCCGTCAACGATAAAGCCTGCATGGCTCCGCACACTTCCGGGGCCGAGAAGCGGCATGACAACATAAGGGCCTTCAGGTGTGTTCCAATGGGCGAGTGTCTGGCCGAAATCCTCGCTCTCAGGCGCGTCATCTTCGGTTAGATCAACAAAGCCGAGTGTCAGCCCGTTCATGAGGAAATGGATGGAAGCAAGGGCGGCATTTTCAAGTTTTCCCTGCAAGGCGGAATTGACCGCTGTGCCGGGGTGGGACGTCCAGGTCACGTGATTGGTAAGCCCGGTTCGGACCATTGACGGCAGTTTGCGATATCCCTTTGCCGCAGGTTCAAGGACAACATCATCGACTTTGGTGTTGAAGGTGAAAATCTTGCGGTTGGTGGCTTCATAGGGATCGCGGTCATCGCTTGCCAGATTGTCCGGGGAGACGGCACATCCGGCGAGCAACAAGGTCAGCCCAACAAAACATTTGAGAATTAACGGCCGCATGGCGGTATCCTCCCGATATGGTGCTAGCCTAGGCAATCAATATCGCAAAATCAACTTGAAACACGAGCCTGAACTGTCAATTTGCCTGCCCGCAGGACTACCCCAACCCATTCGGGCGTGCTACATAACATGTATGGTTCATGATGCGCTGACTACACTTCCCGATGATATGTCCCGTCCCTGGCTTCAGGGGCTCAACCCCGCGCAGCTTGAGGCTGTCCGTCATCTTGATGGCCCGCTTCTGGTTCTGTCGGGTGCAGGAACCGGCAAGACAAAAGTCCTGACTTCACGTCTTGCCCATCTTCTTGCCACCGGCACGGCCAAGCCCTGGAACATTCTTGCGGTGACGTTCACCAACAAGGCGGCCCGGGAAATGAAAGACCGCGTGGCGTCGATGATCGGTCCTGCGGTTGAGCAGGTCTGGTTCGGCACATTTCATGCCCTTGCCGCGCGTATTCTGCGTCGTCACGCCGAATGCGTCGGGCTCAAATCCAATTTCACCATTCTGGATACCGATGATCAGCTCCGTCTTATCAAGCAGTTGCTCGAAGTCTCGGGGCTGGATCCGAAGAGGTTTCCCCCGCGGATGCTGCTGGCAACAATCAGCCGCTGGAAAGACAAAGGGCTGACGCCGGATAAAGTCAGCCCGGCCGAGGAAATCGAACTTGCCGAAGGAACGGGGATTGATCTCTATCGCCAGTATCAGCGGCGGCTTCTGGAGCTGAACGCCTGTGATTTTGGCGATCTTCTGCTGCATAACCTTACTCTTTTCAATGAAAACCCCGATATTCTGGCTGAATATCATGGCCGTATCACGCATCTGATGGTCGATGAGTATCAGGATACAAATCTCTCGCAGTATTTGTGGATACGTCTTCTTGCCCAGAAAAGCCGGAATCTTTGCTGTGTCGGTGATGATGACCAGTCCATCTACGGCTGGCGCGGGGCTGAAATCGGCAATATGCTGAAATTTGAGGATGTCTATCCCGAAGCCGTGACAATCCGGCTTGAGCAGAACTACCGTTCCACCGGGCATATTCTTGAGGCGGCATCCGCGCTGATTTCAAATAACGAAACCCGGCTTGGCAAATCCCTCTTCACCAGCATCGAGAAAGGGGATCCGCTCCGTGTTTCAGGATACTGGGACGGGATGAGCGAGGCGCGCGGTGTTGCCGATACTATCGAAAGTCTCATCCGCAGAGATGAGGCAAGGTATGATGAAATTGCTGTTCTTGTCCGCGCGGGCTTCCAGACAAGGGAATTTGAAGAACGGTTCATCCAGATCGGGATGCCGTACCGTGTCGTGGGTTCAAAATTCTACGAAAGGCAGGAAATCCGGGACGCGATAGCCTATTTGCGGGTCATCGCGCAACCGGCAGATGACCTGGCTTTTGAGCGGATTATCAACACCCCCCGGCGAGGCATCGGCGCGGCGACAATACAGACGATCCATCAACTTGCCCGCAGTCAGCAGATGCCTATGCTTGCGGCAGCCGAAATGCTACTCGGCACCGATGAGCTCAAGCCTGCCGCCCGCCGGAATCTGGCCCAGATCGTCAATATGTTTGCCCATTGGCGGAAAGAAGCGGAAACCCTGGCTCATACCGATCTTGCCATGATGGTGCTTGACGAGTCGGGCTATACGGCCATGTGGCAGGCACAGAAAACCCCTGAAGCCGAAGGCAGGCTTGAGAACCTCAAGGAACTGGTATCGGCCATGGAAAGTTTTGACAGCCTTGGCGGGTTTCTTGAGCATATTTCCCTTGTCATGGATGGCGAGAATGCCGGGGTTGAAGGTGAAGTCACGCTGATGACGCTTCATGCCGCCAAAGGGCTTGAGTTCGACGTTGTCTTCCTGCCGGGATGGGAAGAGGGTATTTTCCCGTCCCAGCGAACGCTGGATGAAAAAGGTGGCGCGGGCCTTGAAGAGGAACGCAGGCTGGCTTATGTCGGCATCACCCGGGCAAGACGCAGGCTTCACCTGTCCTATGCGTCCTCACGACGTGTCCACGGGCTTTGGCAAAGCGCCATTCCTTCCCGTTTTCTGACCGAGCTTCCGGCTGACAATATTCACGAGGAGACAGAGCAGGGTATGATACATGCCACCGGAGCCGCCATAAATACGGATTTCAATCAGCTTACGCCTACGGCGGCATCCGGATATGGCCCGGGATGGGCGCGGCTCAAGGAACGCCGGCGTACCGGGCTGACACCGGCGCGGGCTCCGGGGGAACACAGCCCCGGCCTTGTCGGGTCTTCTTCGATTGAGCCGGGTGACCGTGTGTTCCATCAGAAATTCGGCAACGGCAATGTTCTCTCGAAAGATGGCGACAAGCTCAGCATCTCCTTTGACAAGGCAGGGGAGAAGAAGGTCGTGGCCGGTTTTGTTTCGCTGGTGCGGAAGGGCGGGTGATGTCAGGGTTGTGGCAGATCAGTTTCCGCCTTCCTGATCAGATTGACGCTGTTGCCGAAATGGTCGGCGCGGCGGCGGCGGTGGAAGCGGTCAGTTTTCACCGGGCCCATGACGAAGATCCGTGGCTTGTCCAGATGATCTGCACAGAAGAGCCCCGCCGGGACAAGATTGAAATGGCGATTGATACCGCCTGCTCAGTTACCGGCCAGAATGTGTCAGATCTGACGATCATCCGCCTGCCCGAAACAGACTGGCTGAGCGAAAACCGGAAATCCTTTCCGCCCCTTGATATCGGGTCCTTCTGGATCCATGGCAGTCATATCACCACACCGGTGCCGGAGGGAAAGACGGGGCTTTGTATTGACGCCGGGCAGGCTTTTGGTTCAGGCACCCACGGGACGACGGAAGGATGCATCACCATGCTGGAGAAGCATCTGCCAGGGGACCGGTCTCTGCGTATTGCTGATATTGGTTGCGGGAGCGGTATTCTGGCGATGGCGGCGGCAAAACTGTGCCCCTCCGCACATATTATCGCCGTGGACAATGATCCGGTCGCGGTCGATGTTACGGCCCGGAACACAAGGGACAATTCGGTGGATGGCATCATCACAACCGGGGTTTCGGATGGATATGAAAGTGACCTTGTCCGGCGCCATGCGCCTTATGATATGATTTTATCGAATATTCTGCCGGGCCCACTTGTGGCGATGGCAGGTGACGCGGCGAAAGCCTTGTCTTCCGGCGGGGTGCTGATCCTTTCAGGGGTGCTGGAAAATCAGGCCGAGCAGGTTGTTAACGCGCATGCACGGCACGGGCTTTCGCTTAAGGACCAGATGATTGTCAGCGGCTGGGCGACAATCGTGATGGAAGGGGCGTGAGAAGAGATGACAGATAAGCTGAAAACGTTACGGCAATGGCTTGAGGCGCAAAATCTGGATGGGTTTCTTGTTCCCCGCGGGGATTGTTTTTCCGGTGAAGAGGTGCCGGCTTCCGAAGAACGCCTTGCCCATATCAGCGGCTTCACCGGTTCAGCGGGGACAGCGGTCGTCACCAGCAACCTTGCCGCGCTTTTTTCTGATGGCCGCTATACCCTCCAGATGCAGACCCAGACATCTGAGGACTGGGCAACATTTACCGTGCCGTCAACCACACCAAATGACTGGATCAAGACACATATGAAAGGTGGCAGGCTGGGTTTTGATCCCTGGCTTATGACGGTATCCCAGTATCGTGGTTTTGAAGATGCCTTGAGCCCGGAAGGTATTTCCCTGCATCCTGTCGCCGCCAACCCGATTGATCTGGCCTGGCCGGATCAACCCTTGCCGCCAAGGAGCAAAGCCTGGGATTTTCCCCTTTCGAATGCCGGCCTTGGCCGGGTTGAAAAGACAGACCTTGTGATCAGGGCCTTGCAGAAAATTGATCCTGCGGCCTCTGCCCTTGTGATCAGTGATCCGGCGTCGCTGGCCTGGTTGCTGAACATCCGGGGGGGAGATCTTCCCCATACTCCCGTGATCCTGGCTTTTGCGCTTCTGGACATTTCAGGCAAAGTCACGGTTTTCGCAAGCAAGGAGCGTTTTGACGCCGTCGATCAGACCGGCCTGTCTTTTGCTGATCAGGCCCGGCTTGGTGACACTCTGGCAGGATTGGCGGATGGTGTTGTTGTCGATCCGTCCTCATGTCCGGTGGCAATACGGCAGATGCTCACGGGCCGGGTTATCGAAAATACACTGCCGATGGTGTCGATGAAGGCTGAGAAAACACAAGAGGAAGCCGCAGGGTTCCGCGCCGCCCATAAGAGAGATGCGGTGGCAATGATCCGCTTCCTTGCCTGGTTTGATCACACGCTCACCCGTTATCCGTTAAGGGAAACCGAAGCCGCCGACAAACTGGCCGAATTCAGAGAGCAGGAGGATGGTTTCTTAAGCCCCAGTTTCGCGACTATCTGCGGCGGCGGCGGCAATGGCGCAATTGTGCACTATCGGGCAGAACCCGGGGCAGACCAGATCATTCCGGAAGACAATCTCTGTCTTATTGACAGCGGCGGTCAGTATCGGGATGCCACAACGGATATCACCCGTACCATTTCCACAGGGAAGCCGTCCGATGCCATGTGCGACGCCTATACCCATGTCCTGCGGGCACATATCGCGCTTGATATGGCGCGGTTTCCCCATGGCACGACCGGGGTGCAACTTGATGCCATCACCCGGGCACCTTTATGGCAGCAGGGGATGGACTATGATCATGGCACAGGCCACGGGGTGGGGTGCTGCCTCGGGGTGCATGAAGGCCCGGCCAGCATCTCCAGGCGTGGTACGGCTCAGATCCGCCCCGGCATGGTTTTGTCAAACGAGCCGGGATTCTATCGCGAAGGCGCCTTTGGTATCCGGACGGAAAATCTTGTCCTTGTTATTGAGGGAGGGGACGGAAATCTCGGCTTTGAAGCCCTCACCCTTGTTCCTTTTGACCGGCGGCTGATCCGCGCTGAACTGATGAGCACAGCGGAGATTAACTGGGTGGATACGTATCATGAAAGGGTGCGCCGGGAAATCAGCCCGCTGATTGCATCGCGGGGCGATGATCAGGCGCAGGCGTGGCTCGAACGCTTCACCGCCCCTCTGGCGGGACAGGTTTGATCGCAATCGTTCTTCAGGTCAGGACGATGTACCGGTGAGATTTGCCCATTCATCTTCGGTCAGGATGGTCAGCCCGAGTTCCCGGGCTTTTCTGGCCTTGCTTCCCGCATCAGCGCCGGCAATCACGTAGTCTGTCTTTGAAGAGACAGAACCTGCCACCTTTGCCCCCATGGCTTCGGCTCTGGCTTTTGCTTCCGCGCGGCTCATGCTTGTCAGTGTTCCGGTGAAGACGACGGTCTTGCCCGAAACGGGGCTGCCGGTTGCAACCGCTTCCGGTGCAATCGTTTCTATCTCTTTGAGAAGCTTGTGCAGCACATGGTTGTTATGGATGTCATTGAAAAAGGCAACCAGATCACCGGCGACACTTTCACCGATCTGATCAATGCGGATCAGATCATCCCAGGCCGGGCCCTCTTTGCCGGCGGCATCGGCGGCCGCTTCCATCAGCGCTGGAATGGACAGGTAATAACGGGCCAGAAGTTTTGCGGTGGCCTGACCGACCTGGCGAATGCCCAGCGAATAGATCACACGGTCAAGATCAATGCGTCGCCGCTGGTTGATAGCGTCGGCAAGATTGCGGGCAGATACTTCCCCCCAACCCTCCCGGGCGGCGAGTTCTTCCTTTCTGTCCGGGAGGGCGAAGATATCCGCAGGGTCAGTCAGAAGGCCGTCGTGATACAGCTCTTCCACCAGCCTGCTGCCCAGCCCGTCTATATCAAAGGCATCACGCGAGACAAAATGCTTGAGCCTTTCCACCACCTGGGCAGGACAGGACAACTGCCCCGTACACCGCCGGACCGCTTCCCCCTCCGGACGTATCGCCGGACTGCCGCAGGAAGGGCAGGTTTCAGGATAAATGAAGGCAATCGCATCTTCAGGGCGTTTTTCTAAGATCACTTCAAGGACCTGCGGGATGACATCACCTGCCCGTTGTATCCGGACAGTATCCCCGATCATGATCCCCTTGTCCCTGATGTAGTCTTCGTTATGGAGGGTTGCGTTCGATACGACAACCCCGCCAACGGTTACCGGCTTAAGCCGGGCCACCGGCGTGAGTGCGCCTGTCCGGCCAACCTGAATATCAATTCCCTCCAGGATGGTTTCCGCCTTTTCTGCCGGGAATTTATGGGCGATGGCCCAGCGTGGCGACCGGCTCACCTGACCGAGACGTGTCTGCCAGTCGTGGCGGTTCACCTTGTAGACGACGCCGTCAATATCGTAATCGAGTTCTGGCCTTGCCTCGCTGATGACCTTGTAATGTTTCAGCGCGGCGGTCATGTCCTCTGCGGTAATGGTGAGGGGGTTCACCGGTAATCCCCAGTTGCGCAACGCATCAAGAAAGCCGTCATGTGTTGTGGCAACGACGGCGGACATTTCCCCCGCAGCATAGGTAAAACAGCGCAAAGGGCGGGATGCGGTGATGTGCGGGTCTTTCTGCCTGAGTGAACCGGCCGCAGCGTTTCGGGGATTGGCAAAGGTCTTGCCGCCGGTCTCTTCCTGGGTCTTGTTGAGGGCCTGAAAATCAGATTTCCCGATATATATCTCCCCCCGTATTTCAACGATTTCAGGGGTGGGACCACTCAGTTTATGCGGGATTTCAGCGATGGTCTTCACGTTGGCAGTAACATCTTCTCCTTCGGCCCCGTCCCCGCGTGTGATGGCCTCGGTAAGGTGGCCGTTTTCATAACGAAGACTGATCGAAAGCCCGTCAATCTTCGGTTCGACCGAATAGCTGATGCCGGTGTCTTCCGGAAGGCTGAGAAACCGTCGGACACGTTCATCAAACTCCCGGGCGTCATCGTCGTTGAACGCATTGCCAAGGGAGAGCATCGCCACCCGGTGGCGTTTCTTGGCAAAACCTGATTTTGGTGCGGCACCAACCATAAGCGAAGGGCTGTCCGGGCGGACAAGATGGGGAAAAGTCTTCTCAAGGGCAGTATTGCGGCGCATCAGCGCATCAAATTCGGCGTCGCTGATCTCAGGGTCGTCCTGGCCGTGGTAACGCTGGTTATGATAGGCTATGGTCTCAGCCAGTGATTTCAGCTCAGCCGCAGCTTCAATATCCGTCAGGCCGTCAATATCACGTTCACCGCTCATCGCTCACTCCTGTTCAAGCAGGCGAAGTGCGGCGGCGCGTGCTTCGGGGGTGATGGTCTTACCTGCAAGCATCCGCCCGATCTCTTCCACCCGGCGTTCCTCATCAAGAGGTTCTGCCCTGCTGATAAGACCTGTTTCGGCTGTTTGTTTCTGAATGAGCAGATGAGATTTGCCCCGGGCTGCCACTTGCGGGGAATGTGTGATGACCAGGCATTGCAGGTTTTCGCCAAGTCGCGCAAGACGGTTGCCGACGGCAGCGGCAACCGCGCCGCCAACACCGCTGTCCACTTCATCAAAAATGAGGGTCATCGGCGCGGATATATCGGCAAGAACAACTTTGAGGGCAAGCAGGAAACGGGCGAGTTCACCACCGGATGCGATACGGTCAATCGGCCCTGTTTTCGAACCCGGATTGGTGCTCGCTTCAAAACGGACCTGATCCTTGCCGGCAGGGCCCCAGCGTTTTTCATCCAACTCTTCCATGACAGTTCTGAATTGCGCGGCCTCAAGCTTCAGCGGCGGCAATTCTTCTTTCACCCTCGCATCGAGTTCACCTGCGGCCTTCAGCCTTGCTGCGGATAGGGCGTCGGCTTTGCCGGTATAGGCCTTGCTGGCCTTTTCTTCGGCGAGGGTAAGTGCGGCGATGCCGCCGGACTGATCATCAAGGCCCGCCAGCCTTTGGGCCAGGTCCTGATGCAGGCGGGGAAGATCAGCAACCGTCACCTGATGTTTCCGGGCCTGACTGCGGAGAGCGTGGAGACGATCTTCAATATGGGCAAG
This sequence comes from uncultured Hyphomicrobiales bacterium, assembly GCA_964580905.1. Taxonomy (GTDB): domain Bacteria; phylum Pseudomonadota; class Alphaproteobacteria; order Puniceispirillales; family UBA1172. Next base: position 30,884 of record CAZOLR010000008.1, read on the forward strand.
GCGGCCGGGATCATCCTCAAGCCTGTCTTTCACCTCGGCGAGAGCAGAGAGGCTTTCTTCCACTTCAACCTCCGCCCGGCCCAGCGCTTCATTCAGCGGGGCCAGCATCTGCCCTGCGCTGTCATCAAGGCGGTCCAGCACCTTCAACGCGGCTGCAAGCCTCGACGCGGCGCCATTTTCACCGGTAAGGGCAGTCTCCGCCACCTGAAGGGCTTCGGCTATGCGGGTGACATTGGCCAGCAGTTTGCGCTCGTTATTCAGGTTTTCCTCTTCATCCTCGGCGGGATTGAGCTCATCAAGCCGGGCAACCGCATCCCTCAGCCATTCCTCATCGGCCCGGGCTTTTTCCAGTTCTTCCATCCTCTGTAAGAGGGCGGTTTTCTGATCCTGCCAGTCCTGCCAGAGCTGTCCGAGGTGATCGACGTCTTCCAGCGTGCCGGCGAACCGATCCAGAAGATTTCGGTGTGAGCTGACATCAAGAAGGCCACGTCCCTCAAACTGGCCCTGAATTTCCACCAGAGCGTCACCAATCTGGCGAAGGAAAGTCGTGGAAACAGGAGTGTCATTGATATGGGCGGGGGATTTACCTTCCCGCAACTGCCGCCTCAGGATAATTTCCCCGTCGCTGTCTATGCCTGCATCCTTCAGAAGGCCCAGCACGGGATGACCTTGCGCCAGGTCAAAACAGGCGATGACCTCAGCTTTCTCACCATGGCGGCCTATCAGATCAAAATCCGCACGGCTGCCAAGAGCAAGGCCGAGGGAGTCAAGCAGAATGGATTTGCCGGCGCCGGTTTCACCGGTAAGCACTGTGAGCCCGGATGAGAAGTCAAGGCCAAGCTCATCAATCAGCACAACATTACGGACAACAAGGCGCGTGAGCATATATCAGAATACCGAGGTCGCCTTCTCCAGAAGACGGTCAAAAAGGCTGGGATCGTGGTTTTTCTCCGGCAATTCAATGAGGCGATACATGCGTTCGGTCCAGATGGAATCGCTGTAATTGTACTGCAATACCGCGCCGGACCGTTCGGCTTCTTCGTCAAGACCCAGCGCAAGATACCCTTCGACCATCCGGTAAAGGGCTTCCGGAACCTGATTGGAGGTATTGTATTCCTTTACAACCGTGGCAAATCGCCGGATCGCAGCATCGTAATGCTGACGCTTGAGATAAAACCGCCCCACGGCCATTTCCTTTCCGGCAAGATGGCTGTTTGTCAGGTCAAGCTTGAGCCGGGCATCGCGCGCATATTTGCTTTCAGGAAAACGGTTCAGCAGGGCCGTGAAAGCTTCTCTTGCCAGCAGTGTCATGCCAGCATCGCGTTCGACATCGACAATCTGCTCATAATAGGATTGGGCCTTGAGGTAATAGGCATAGTCGATATCTTCATGCGCAGGGTTAAGCTCAATAAAACGGTCCAGCGCAGAGATCGCCGAGGGATATTGATTGGATTCGTAAAGAGCCCAGGCGGACATAAGTTGCGCTCGGGTGGCCCATTTGGAATACGGATGCTGGCGCTCCACCTCATCAAAGAGGGGGGAGGCCTTTTCTATGGTGCCGTTGGTGGCCTCGTTCATGGCCTCGTTATAGAGATCTTCAGCGGATCTTTCGATCTGAACAGGTAAATCCTCACCGGATGAGCAGGACGCGATGATCATCAGTAATGATCCGGAGAGAATGGCGCGGGTAAGCGGGACCAGGCTTTGCGGAAAGAAACATGATCGTTCAGGCAAGGCGATGCTCCATATCCTTGGTGCGTAACATCGTCCTAACATACGATGAACAAACTTGAAGGGAAAGTGTAAACCGTGATCCCCGGGCGTATTCCCCGCCCTCAGGCGTAGGCGGCAACCTGTCCTGAAGGTTTGAGCGAGGCTTGGTTTTCAACCTTTTCCAGACCGTCAACAAGCACCCATGCGCTTTCATCATTGAGCAAAGCTTCGAGCAAACGGTTATTGATCGCATGGCCTGGCTGGCTGGCCGTGATATGTCCAAGGACATGCCGCCCGGCCAGATAGAGATCACCGAGGCAGTCCAGCGTTTTGTGACGGACAAACTCATCCGTGTATCTCAACCCGTCTTCGTTCAGGATCTTGCCCTGATCAACCACAATGGCGTTATCAAGAGAGCCTCCGAGGGCGTAGCCCGCGGCGCGAAGCTTCGTCAGATCCGGGTAAAGGCAGAATGTCCGTGCGGCGGCCAGCTCATCTTCAAAACTGGTGTCGTCATGAACGTAAAAATACTGGGACTGGCCGATGAATTCATCTTCAAACGCGATGCTGACATCAATCTCAAGACGGTCCGAAGGGGTGATTTCTGCCCAGGAGCGATCCGTTTCAATCCGCACAGGCTTGATCACCCTGAGGTATTGCCGGGGTGTTTTCAGCACATTAATCCCGGCTTCCCTGATGAGGTTGCAGTAAGGAAGGGCGCTACCATCCATGGCGGGGAGTTCGGCGGCGTTGATATCGATATAGGCGTTGTCCACACCAAGCCCGGCAAATGCCGCCAGCAAATGCTCAACCGTGCCAACGGTCACGCCATCATCGTTCATTATGCGGGAATTCAGCATCGTATCGGCGATATTGCAGCTTAAGGCCGGAATCTCACAATCGACGCTTGAAACATCAACGCGGCGAAAAATAATGCCGGTATCCGCCGGCGCAGGATGCAGCGATATGTCAACCAGACGCGCCGAATGCAAGCCAATGCCGCTCCGGCTGACAGATTTTGACAAGGTTGTCTGGTAAGGCTGATTGATGAACATACGATATTATTTTTTTCGGTTTATCCTGATGGGACAAGGTTGGAATAATGTAATGAAAATATAGGTTTTTCCCAAAAAGGAAGCAAATCACGAATGGTTACGGATTGTTGCAATCCGTAACCATTCTCTGGCTGATCAGGCCATGTTATTCATGCCATGTTATCTTCCTGCTGTGCCTTTAATTTGCCTGGCGACGGAGGAAGGCCGGAATTTCCAGATCATCTTCTTCATCGATCTGTGGCATATCCAGCTGGTTTTGTGTTGTTGGCTTAAGCGAGGAAATACCGCTTTCGGCCGGCTGATCAGACGGTGCTGTTTCCGCCCTGGTGACCGCACTCAGAACCGGCTCGCGCGGGGAGGTGTCTGCTGATTTCTCCTTAGGCGGTGCGGTGTCGGATGTGGCCGCGCTTTTGCCGGTGAACATCCTTGAGATGTGGCTGATCAGACTCCCGTTCCCCTGCGCCGAAGATGGCTCAGGTTCCGGATCGGTAATCTCGACTGTTTTGCCAAGGATGAAGGGTTCATCCGGGCTTTTGTCCTGATCTGATGCGGTTTCTTCACCTTTCATGTCCTCTTCCGCCGCCTCTTGGTTTTGCGGGGCGGTTTCAACCATATCCATCAGGCTGGTTTGATCAGGATGATGGCTGGTGCCGGTTTCATCCTGCTCCGGTTCTGTTGTGTTGAGATCTTCTGCAACCGGTGGTGTGCCCGAAAGTGAGAACGCCGCGACCTCTTCGATGGAGGGCGCGTTGTGATCGAGTTCAGGATCAGTGCTGACCGTGGGTGTCTGTGGTAGAGTTGCGGTTTCTTCCATGGCCGGATTCACACCTGATATGGAATGGGTTTCCATGACCGGGGCATTTTCCATCGAAGCCGGAGCAGGTTGTTCGGCCCTGATTTCGGTGGTGGCGCTACTGGTCGCTTCCGGCTGTCTTGCGCCGGTCAGGTTGCGCACCATAGGTGCCGGTGTGAAAGATGGCCGGTGATCTGATGTGGGCTGGGGTGGCCGCGACATCATGGCCTCTGCTTCCATGCCTGTTGCCACGACGGAGACCCGCATGATGCCATCCATCTTATCATCAAGCGCTGAGCCGAAAATGATCGTGGCTTCGGCGTCGACTTCGCGGCGGATATGGTTGGCGGCTTCATCGACTTCAAAGAGAGTCATATCCGTGCCGCCGGTAATGTTGATCAGGACAGCTTGGGCCCCTTTCATGGTGGTCTCATCAAGAAGCGGATTGTTGATGGCCGCCTCAGCCGCGTTGGCGGCCCTGTTCTCACCTGATGCTTCGCCCGTACCCATCATGGCTTTGCCCATCTCAGACATGACGGCCCGGATATCGGCAAAATCAAGGTTGATCATTCCCGGCTTGATCATCAGATCTGTCACACCGCAAACGCCTTGATGGAGCACCTCATCAGCCATGGCAAAGGCATCGGCAAAGGTGGTGCGTTCATTGGCCAGGCGGAACAGATTCTGGTTGGGAATGACGATCAGTGTATCGACATAAGCCTGAAGTTCTTCGATGCCGCCGACGGCTTGTTTCATCCGGACCTGGCCTTCGAAATCAAAGGGTTTGGTGATAACCCCGACGGTGAGGATGCCGCGTTCACGGCAAGCCCGGGCTATAACAGGTGCAGCGCCCGTGCCTGTGCCCCCGCCCATTCCTGCGGTTATGAACACCATGTGACTGTCGGCGAGTTCCGCCATGATGTCATCGATGCTTTCTTCGGCGGCAAGGCGGCCGATTTCAGGCTTGGACCCGGCACCCAGACCTTGCGTGTGCTGACGGCCGAGCTGAATTTTACGCTCCGCAAGGGAGCTTGCCAGCGCCTGACCGTCGGTATTGGCAACGAGGAAGTCGACGCCTTCCAGGTTGGCTGCAATCATATTGTTGACGGCATTGCCGCCGCCACCCCCGACACCGACTACGGTGATCTTGGGGCGGAGTTCCTGCGTCGAAGTCGGAACAGATATATTGAGAGTCATGGCATGATCTCCTTAATGGTTGCACCTTTTGTTTGGTGCGGTGAAGCCTGATCCGTTTTCGGGAAACAGGCGGTTGTGATGGTGACGGGCGGCACCGGTGATCTGAAAAGCCCGTATTCCGGGAAGTTCCCGAAATCTCTGCCGGAGTGACGGAGCTGTTGTGGTGAAAAAGAACGCATGCTCACTCCTAGATATGATTGTTGAACCACTCACCGATACGGCCAAACATGCCGCCCCGGGTTTCGTGCAAGGTTTCCGGTTTGGGCTCGCTTTCATGCTCAACGCTGGTGTAGCGGATGAGGCCTGCGGTGGTTGAAAACGAAGGCCCCCTCGTCGCATCTGCCATGCCGACGAGCCCGACCGGCTTGCCGATGCGGACCGCACGGCCAAACAGGGTTGAAACAAATTCGGTGATGCCCGGCAGTTGCGCGGCGCCGCCGGTCAGGATGACACGCTGGCCTGCTGCGGCGCCAAAACCTGCCGCTTCCAGCCGATTGAGCAGCATTTCAAACGTTTCCTCGATACGCGGACGGATGATTTCACCCAAAAGCCCGAGTTCAACCTGCTGGGCGGTTTCCCGTGTTTTCTCGCCGATAAGTGGCAGGGTCAGGAGCTGATCTGTATCCCCGATGGCGGCCAGAACACTGCCATGGAGTGTTTTGATCCTTTCGGCTTCTTCCACAGGTGTGGAAAGGCCGCGCGCGATATCCGAGGTGACATGATTGCCGCCGATAGGGACCTGATCGATGTAGACAAGATTGCCTTCCATGAAAATGGAGATGCCAGTGACACCGGCCCCCATATCGATAACCGTGGCCCCAAGGTCTTTTTCGTCTTCAACAAGCGAAGACAGGGCCGATACATAGGAGCTTGCGCCAAAACAATCGACTTCCAGATGATTGCGCTCAACCACGGTGGTAAGGTTTGCAAGGGTGCTTTCGGCGGCGCTGATAACAGCAAGGTCAACCGCAAGACTGCGGCCACGCATACCGAGGGGATCACGGATACCCTTGACCCCATCAAGCATATACTGAAGCGGCACGCGGTGCAGTGCCACCCGGCCTTCGCCTTCTGATGTTTCCATATCCTGCCGGAGAACCCTTGAGATATCGCGCTCGCTGACAACGCCTTCGGCCACATCGGTCAGATGCCGGCGGATGACTGATTTCTGCGCCCCCCCGCTGACGCTTACGGAAACCCGGTCAACAGGCAGCCCGGCCATGATTTCGGCCGCTTCAACAGATTTGCCGATCGCAACACTGAGCGCTTCAATATTCACCACTTCCCCTGAACGCATCCCGGTGGAGGCATGCTGGCCGATACCCTTGATGACAGGGCCGGTCGAGCCGTTGTTTTCAGCAATGAAGCAGGCGATCTTGCTGGTGCCGATATCAAGGGCGGCCAGAACACCTGAACGCTGGCGTGACGGCTTTCGGATGACAGGTTTGCGAAAGGCGTTTTTCATGTGTTGCTTCCCTTTCTCACCGGTTTTGAGGGGCGGATAACCAGCTTGTCCGGCACCCTCAGGTCAATGTTCATCAGATCGCGCTGCATCAGCCGGTGTTCACGGTCCAGCCGGGCAAGTTTTTCCCAGGCCTCAGGCACATTCTGTTCGGGCAACTGGATGCGGATATTGTTGCGCAGGAAGACGTCCCACCGGCGTTCGGACTGGAACGTCAGCGACCAGACTTCAGCGAAGAGATCAGGTTCTGCCTTGAGCAAGGTGAGTATGCCTGCCGCCTTTGCCGGTGCATTTGGCCCTTTGATCACCGGAAGATGGGTGAAATCTTCAACGGCCACACCGGCAATCGTATCACCGTTCCGGTCAATGACATGATGGCCGGTTTCGTCCTGATAGAGCGCGAGCGCCTGACGTTCCTCAAGGGTGACGACAAGTGTCGAAGGCAGGCGGCGCTCCACCCTTGCCCCTTTAACCCAGCCAAGTGAAATCAGATCATCATGGATCTGCGCAAGGTCAAGAGTAAGCATGGGCGCGTACCAATCCACATTGACAGCTTCCATGACAGATTTCTCGGTTACATTCAGCCGGCCATTGATCTCAACGCGTTCCAGCCGCAACCCGGCATCGGCGGAGCTTTCGAGAAGGGTGTGTGCGATAGTGTCACGCCACAGCCAGATGGTAAGGCCGGAAAAGATCATGGTTATAAAAACAAGGCCGCGCAGCATACCGGTTATATTCAGCCTTCTGGCCGGGCGACGAGGCGAGGCATCACTGCTTTTGTAGAGATTCAGTCGCATTGCGCCGCCTCCAGCAGGTGATCGATCAGTGCGGGCATTTCAATGCCGCAATAGGCGGCCTGTTCCGGGACAAGGGAGGTCTCGGTCATGCCCGGCTGGGTGTTGATTTCAAGCATGTAGAGTTGGTTGTTTTTATCATCCCAGCGGAAATCACTGCGGCTGACACCGCGGCACCCCAGCATCGAATGCGCGAGGCTTGACCATTCCATACAGGTTTCAAACACATCCCGGGGAATATCAGCCGGAAGCTGATGGGCGGAACCACCCTGGCTGTATTTCGCCTCATAATCATAAAAGGCGTTGGACTGGGTGATCTCAGTTACCGTCAGCGGCTCCCCGTCAAGGACGGCAACGGTCAGCTCGCGGCCCCTGATCATCGGCTCGACCATCAACTCGGTGCCTTCCGGCCAGGTGGAGTAGGGCGGGGCCTTGTCGCCTGCTTCGAGCAGGGCAACACCAATGCTGGAGCCGTCATTCCGGGGCTTGATGACAATCGGCCCCTGATGCGGAATGATCAGCTGATCATCTTCGATGGACCAATCAAGGTTTTCCGGAAATCTGATGCCTGCCGGGGCCAGCGCATGCTTGGTTGCAGGCTTGTCCATGGCGATGGCTGAGGCGAGAAGACCGCTATGGGTGTAAGGTATCTCAAGGATATTCAGCAGGCCCTGAATATTGCCATCTTCTCCCATCTGGCCATGCAAGGCGTTGAAAACACGCCGCGGCTTTATCCCGGCAATGCTGGCCGGCAGATCACGGGTGACTTCAAGGGTGTCCGCCGTCCACCCGGCGGCTTTAGCCGCATCAAGGCAGGCCCTGGCAGAGTTGCGGGAAACTTCGGCTTCGGCTGTCCACCCGCCCATCAGGATAAGGGTCAGGCCTGATCTGTCCGTCATCCGGCCCTCCCGTTGTTGCTGTCGTCTTCACCGATGCGGCGGATTTCCCATCGAAGAGAAACACCGCTTGTTTCAGCAACTTTTTCCCGAACTGTCTCACCGAGACGTTCGATTTCCTCAGCGCTGGCTCCACCGTTGTTGATCAGGAAATTGCAATGTTTTTCCGACACCATGGCCTTGCCAATCTGCAGGCCTCTGCATCCGGCGGCATCAATCAGCTGCCAGGCTTTGCCGCCATCCGGATTGGCGAAGGTTGACCCGCCGGTGCGGACACCTCTTGGCTGGGCATCGGCCCGGTTAGCGATGATCTCTTTCATCCGTGCCCGGATAGCGCCAACGTCGCCTTTTTCGGCTTTGAGTGTCGCGCGGGTGAAGATCCAGTCGGCAGGAGCGTCGCTATGGCGGTAGGCCATGCCCATGTCCAGAGGTGTGGCAACATGCTTTCTGCCTTGACGGTCGATGGCTTCGGCTTCGATGACGATATCCCTGAACTCGACACCGTAAGCCCCGGCATTCATTCGGAGCCCGCCGCCGATAGTGCCGGGGATACCGACCAGAAATTCCAGCCCGCTGACGGATTGGCTGGCGGCAAACCGGGCGCATTCGGCGTCGTGAAGGCCTGCCCCCACGATCAGCCTGTCGCCGTCAACATCTGCCGTTTTAAGATGCCGGACCGTATTCACGACAACCCCGCGGATACCGCCATCACGCACCAGCAGGTTGGATCCTGCGCCCATCGGGAAGACAGGAATATCAGCAGGCGTTGCGGCGAGAAACGAGGCCAGATCATCCGCATCCGCCGGTGAGAACATGATATCGGCGACGCCGCCAACACCGAACCAGGTATGGTCGCCCATCGGCACCATCGCCTCAATCTCTCCACGGACTTCCGGCAGGCGGTGTATCAGATCAGTCATTCCGGCCTCCTTCTGCGGTGAGCGTTTCGATCCGGCCAGGGAGGTCAGCGGCCCAGCCAGTAATGGTGCCGGCCCCAAGGCAGATCACCACATCGCCGCTTTGTGCAAGCGCAAGCACCTGTTCGGCAAGTGTTTCCGGCCCTTCAAGAGCCATGGGGGAGGGATGGCCATGTTCCTGCAGCCCCCGCACCAGATGATCGCGGTCAACACCGTCAATAGGGTCTTCCCCTGCGGCGTAGACATCGGCGATGAGAACGTGATCGGCGTCGTTGAAGCAGCCGCAGAAATCAGCAAACAGATCGTGAAGACGGGTGTAGCGATGCGGCTGCATGACCGCGATGACACGGCTGTCAGGCTTGAGCATGCGGGCGGCCGAAAGCGCAGCCTTTATTTCCACCGGATGATGCCCGTAATCATCGATAACGGTGATGCCAGCGGCGGTGCCCTTGAAATCAAACCGGCGCCCGACACCCTTGAACTGGCCAAGTCCTGCGCGGATGGCCTCCACCGAAATTCCCATTTCAATCGCCACCCCGATTGCCGCGAGGCAATTCAGGACATTATGGTCTCCCAGCATCGGCAGGTGAAGATCGGTTATTCTCTCCATTCCGGCGTCCATGCGCTCAGAGACGGCGACATCGAAATTCATGCCGTTTTCAGTTGGAGTGACATTGATCGCACGTATATCCGCGCTGGCTGAATAGCCGTAGGTGATGAGTCGCCGTTCGGAGATTTCCGGGATCATCCGCTGAACCACGGGATGATCGGTGCAAAGACAGGCAAAACCGTAAAACGGAATGGAGGCGACGAAATTACGGAAAGAGGCCTTCAGGTTGTCAAAACTTCCGTGATGATCGAGATGCTCCGGGTCAATGTTGGTCACCACCGCCACGGTTGGCTTGAGCCGTGAAAACGAACCGTCGCTCTCATCGGCTTCGACAACCATCCAGTCACTGCCGCCGAGGCGGGCATTGCTCCCCCATCCCCGGATAATTCCGCCATTGATGACGGTCGGATCTATTCCGCCTGCATCAAGCAGGGTTGCCACAAGAGAGGTGGTGGTTGTTTTGCCATGGGTGCCCGCAATCGCAACGGACCACCTGAGCCGCATGAGTTCCCCCAGCATTTCCGCACGGTGCACAACAGGCAGGAAGCGGCGTCGCGCCTCAACGACTTCAGGGTTGTCCGGGCGGATCGCTGTTGAAATGACAAGGATCGAGGCATCATCGACATTCCCGGCTTTCTGGCCGATGGTGACCGGAATCCCCTTGTCGATGAGGCGCTGTACGTTTGCGTTGGCGGAAACATCACTGCCGGTGATATTATATCCCATCTCATGCAGGATTTCGGCGATGCCGCTCATGCCGATACCGCCAATACCGGTGAAATGAATGCGTCCGATGGTAAGAGGCAACTGGCTCATGACTTCCGGCCTCCGGATAACAGTTCAAGTGCTTTCGATGCCAGAACCCGGGCCGGATCAGGTGGGTTGAGCTTGCCTATGGCCGCCGCCGCCTTGCGGAGTGATCCGGGGTCGGAAACAAGTGATGCGATGCGGCCCGCAAGTGATCCTGCGCTCATTTCGGATTCCGGCACGCACCAGCCGCCGCCAATCCGGGCCGCTGCCATCGCGTTTGCTGTCTGGTGGTCATCCATCGCGTGAGGATAGGGAACGAGAACAGCCGGCCGACCGGCCGCCGCCAGTTCTGCCACCGATGATGCCCCGGCACGGCAGATCACGAGATGAGCTTTTTCCATTTCGGCAGGCATGTCAGAGATAAAGAGATGCAGGTCCGCACGGACATCATGGCGTGCGTATTCGGCCCGTACATCCTCAATCTGATCTTCACGAACCTGATGGGTTACCCTGAGACGGGCACGCAGTGTTTCCGGCAGACGTCCGATGGCTTCCGGCACGGCCTCACCGAAAACTCTGGCGCCGAGGCTGCCGCCGACGATGAGTATATGGATCGGCCCATCTTTATCCGGTGGCGAATACCCTTTGGAGCTGATTTCGTGGAAGCCTGAACGCACCGGCATGCCGGCAAGCAGGATTTTGCCCTCAGCATGGGCCGGAATGTTCCGTGTTTCCGGCCAGGACAGCGCCAGTACGTCACCCCGGGCTGAAAGAAAACGATTGGCCCTGCCCAGAAAAGCATTCTGTTCATGGATGATGACAGGTTTGCCGAAAAGACGCCCGATCATGACCGGCGGCACCGCAGGATACCCCCCGAAACCAATAACCATTCCGGGGCGGTGCCAGAGGATGGCAAGGCATGTTTGAAGGCTACCTAGAAGAAGTTTGGCAATGCCCCTGAGCCGGATGCCCAAATGGCTTCCGTAAGGGGAGGCTGCAAGAATGGTCCAGCTTTTATATTCGGGCGGGATCATGTTCTTCCCCCGCCGGTCGGTAATAAAGACGGGGCGTATACCTTCCATGGTGAGCGCTTCGGCCACCGCAACTGCCGGGAATACATGCCCGCCTGTGCCGCCTGCTGCCAGAAGGATCGTCCTCATGCCGCACCCCCCGGCGATTGCCGCCGTGTCAGTGCCAGCAGGATGCCCATGGTGACCCCGGTCGCCAGCAAGGATGACCCGCCATAACTGATGAAGGGCAGTGTCATTCCCTTGGTGGGAATAAGGTGGACAGATGATGCCATATGGATCGCGGCCTGCAGCCCGAACTGCATGGCAAGACCCGAAACGGCAAGGATCAGAAACAGGCTGTCGCTACTGCTGGCTTTGATAAACCCGCGCATGACGATGAAGACATAAAGGCAGAGAAGAAGCAGGCACATCATGGCGCCGAATTCTTCCCCGGCCACGGCATATATAAAATCGGCATGGGCATCGGGAAGATGGTTTTTAACCTCGCCATTGCCCGGTCCGACACCAAAAAATCCACCGTTGGAAAAGCTCCGCATGGCGGTTTCTGCCTGCATGTTCCCGCCATCCATGAATTTCATCACCCGCGTCTGGACGTGTGGAAGCGTGAAATAGGCGGTTACCGCAATGATTGGTGCAATAAGGACGGCAAGGATGAGCACCAGCGCAAGGGGCATGCCGGCAAGGAAGATCTGGAACCCCCAGGTTGCCAGCACCACAAAGGTCATGCCCATATCAGGCTGGAGGATCAGCAAACCGGCAAGGGCGGCAAGGCACCCCATGGAAATTGCCCAGCCGGGGAAGCCTTTTTCCTCCCGCCAAAGGCTCAGGAGCCAGGCGCTGACCACCGCAAAAAAGGGTTTGGCGAATTCCGATGGTTGTAGTTTGAACGGGCCGAGAGGTATCCACCGCGTTGCCCCCTTGATTTCAGGCCCGATGACAATCGCCAGCATGATCAGCACCAGCGAGGCTGTCAGACCGGTCAGACTCATGATCCGGATCTGGCGCGGTGACATGATGGACACTCCAAAGAGAGTCCCGAGAGCGATCAGGAGGAATATCCCATGTCTTGCCACAAAATGCTGGCTTGCAAATCCGATACGTTCCGCCACAGGCGGGCTTGCCGCCATCACCAGAAAAATGCCGATAATGGCAAGGCCGAGCGCCGAGGCAAGCAGCCAGCGGTCCACTGTCCACCACCAGATGCCGAGTGTGCTGCGGTCGGTTCGGTTAAACATGACCCACCGCCTTCCCGTTACAGTCCGTGCCATTGATCAGCGTCAGTGCCATTTCGCGGAAAGCATCACCCCGCGCTTCAAAATGGGCAAACTGGTCAAAACTTGCGGCGGCAGGTGCCAGCAGAATGGTTGCTTCCGGCAGGTTGTCCTGCCTGGCATCGGCATAAGCCGTTTTTATCGCCTCACGGAGATTTTCCAGCAGGCTGTATTCGACCTTACCGTCGAGATCGGCGGCGAAATGTTCAGCGCAACTGCCAATCAGGTAAGCTTTACGGATATTTCCAAGGGCATCCCTGACAGCGCCGATCCCCTTTTCTTTTGATAGACCTCCCGCGATCCAATAAATGCCGGCATAGCTTCGGAGCGCCTGCAACGCGGCTTCAGCATTGGTGGCCTTGCTGTCATTGACAAAGCGGACCGGCCCGGCAAATCCCACGGTTTCCATCCGGTGCGGCAAACCCCTGAAGCCTGGCACAGCATCAAGCATTTTGGCCATATCAAGGCCAAGGAAACGACCGAGACGAAAGGCAATCGCCCCGTTTTCAATATTATGCGGCCCGACAAGGCTGTCGTTCAGCCCGATAAAAGGGGTGTCCTGAGGCGTGATAACCTCCGCTTTTCCGGGGCAGGGGCCGGACAGATCAACCAGATCAGGATTGCGCCCGAGCACCAGCAGCCCGTCAGGTTTGACAGAGGCAACAAGGCGGCGTTTGGCGGCAACATATCCGTCCCAGCCGCCATGGCGGTCAAGGTGATCCGGCGTGATGTTGGTCAGCGCCCCGGCATCAAGGCTGAGCGAAGGCGTGGTTTCAAGCTGATACGAAGACAGTTCAAGAACAATGACGCCGTCAGGACCCGGATCATCGAGCGCCAGTACCGGGGTGCCGATATTGCCGCCAACAGCGACAGGTATGCCAGCTTCCTTGAGGAGATGGCCAAGCAGTTTAACCGTGGTGGATTTGCCATTGGTGCCGGTTATGCCGACAAGGCGGGCGGCTGGCCCCGCCTGCATCAGAAGTTCAATATCTGAGATAACCGGCACGTTGTGTTCCCGTGCCAGCACAGCCGCCTTATGGGGTTTCGGGAATTCATGCGGTATGCCCGGGCTGATGACCAGCGCTGCCATTTCATCCCACGGCCAGTCCGACGGGGCCATGACGATGGCATCATCCCCGAGTGCCGGATGCAGGGTGTCATCATGGGCATAGACATGTGCACCCGCCGCCGCCAGCGCCGCGATGCTGGCCATGCCGGAACGGCCGAGCCCCAGAACCCCGATTTTTTTATCCGCCATGGAATGAGGGATGATCATTCAGCCTACCTCAGTTTCAGTGTTGCAAGGCCGATCAGGGCCAGGATCACCGAGATGATCCAGAACCGGATAACGATGGTGGATTCCGCCCATCCCTTTTTCTCAAAGTGATGATGCAGTGGCGCCATGGCAAAAACCCGCTTGCCGGTCAGTTTGAAGGACGCGACCTGGACGATGACGGATACAGTTTCAAGAACGAACAGTCCGCCGATGATGGTCAGCACCAGTTCGTGACGTGTGGCGACGGAAATCGCCCCGAGCGCACCACCCAGGGCCAATGAGCCTGTGTCCCCCATGAAGACACTTGCCGGGGGTGCGTTGTACCAGAGAAAGCCGAGACCTGCGCCGATCAGTGCCCCGCAGACAACCGCAAGTTCACCTGTTCCGGGGACATAGGGGATCTGCAGGTAGGTTGAAAAGTTCGTGTTTCCGACGAGATAGGCGATGAAACCAAAGGAAAGAGCACAGATGATCACCGGCACAATGGCAAGCCCGTCAAGCCCGTCGGTCAGATTGACGGCGTTTGATGAGCCGATCATCACCAGCATGGTAAAGGGGAAATACATGAGCCCGAGCGGGATCACGACATCTTTCAGCATCGGGATGGCAAGCCCGTAACGCAGGTTATCAGGTGCGACTTCCACCAGCATCATCGTTACAATAAAGGCCGACAGGATCTGGAAGCTGATCTTCAGTCTGCCGGAAAGACCTTTGGTGTTACGGCGGGTGAGTTTCAGGAAATCATCGGCAAATCCGATTGCCCCGAAAGTTAAGGAAAGGATCAGCACGGGCCAGAGATAGACGGAGCCGAGCGGCACCCAGAGCAGCGATGATATCCCGAAAGCCAACAATATCATCAACCCGCCCATTGTCGGGGTTCCCTTTTTGCTGACGATATGACTCTCCGGGCCATCATCACGGATAGGCTGGCCTTCGCCCTGCAGGGACTTGAGCCAGTTAATCATGCGCCCGCCCAGCAGGAAGGATATCAGCAGTGCCGTCATCAGCGCGCCGCCTGTCCGGAAGGTGATATAGCGGAAAACGTTGAAGGGCTGGAACTGGTCGGCCAGTGGCACGAGGAGATCAGGCAGCATGGCTTTCTCCGTTAGGGTTGGGCTGGCCGGTGATAAGAGCCTCAACGACTTTACGCGTGCGCATGCCGTTTGAGCCTTTGATCAGGACGAGATCACCATCTTCAAGAAGGCTGATGGCAAGACTGATGGCGCCTTCCGCGTCGGGGGCCGCACGGCAGTCTTGCCCTGACGCTTCAAGTTTGTCGGCAAGGGCGTTCATCTCAGGCCCGAAGCAGATGACAAGTTCAATACCGGCATTTTCAATATCTTCGGCAAGACGCTGATGCAGGGCGAAGGATTGTTCCCCCAATTCAAGCATGTCCGCCAGAATAGCTATGCGGCGCCCTTCCCATGGGTCACTCCCGAGGCTTTGAATGGCCGCCGCCATCGAGGCAGGGCTGGCGTTATAGCTGTCATCGATGATGGTGATGCTGCGCTGGCCCTTGAGCATGGCAGGGATGCGACCACCACGCCCCGGAAGATCATGCGCGGCAGACAAGGCTTCGGCGCACCGGGCAATATCAAGACCAAGCGCATGGCCGATGGCAAGACTTGTAAGGGCGGCATAAGCCCAGTGCGGGGCCATCATGCCGAGATGAAAGGTGAAGGGCTCACCCGCAAGACTGACATCAATATCAAGGCCATTATGCTGACGTGAGATCCGGGTGATCTGATGGGTGGCTGTATCGGCAACGCCGATGGTGACAATCTCAGCGGCATTGGCGTTACGGGCGGCTTCGGTCAGTGTGCCGGCATAGCCGTCATCGGCGTTGATAATTGCAATCCCGCCCGGTGCAAGACCGGTGAAAATTTCAGCCTTGGCACGAGCGATGGCATCGAGATTTTCAAAATGCCCGATATGGCTTGAGGAGATCTTTGTTATCACGGCGATATGAGGTGCGATCAGCGGGCTCAGTTCAGCGATCTCTCCGGCATGATTCATCCCGAGCTCAAAGACGCCAAATCTGGTGCTTTCGGGCATTCGCGCAAGGCTGAGCGGGGCTCCGATGTGATTATTAAGATTGCCCTCCGACGCGTGGCAGTTTCCCTGCGACGCCAGAACGGAACTGACGAGATGACGGGTGCCGGTCTTGCCGACGCTACCGGTGATGGCGATCCGCCTGGCCGTGCTGCGATCACGGGCAGCCTTGCCAAGGGAGTTGAGCGCATCAAGTGTGTTGCCAACACAGACCTGCGGCAGATCTATATCCACGGGGCGTGAGACGAGCGCAGCCGCGGCTCCGGCCTTCGCCGCATCACCGATAAAATCATGGCCGTCATGATTGGGACCTTTGAGGGCGACAAACAGGTCACCTGCCGATGTGTTTCGATTGTCGATGGCGATGCCATTGACCTGCCATGAGGCGGCGTCATTCGGCCTGCCGCCGGTTGCGGCCACAACATCCATGCCGCGCCAGATCATGCCGGTCTCCCTTCGGACAGGGAGCCCAGAATGGCGGCCACGGTCGCTTCGTCGCTGAAGGGGAGGGTTTCGGAGCCGATCAGCTGGTTTTCTTCATGCCCTTTGCCCGCAATAAGAAGGATGTCTTTATGGTTCAGCGTCTCAATGCCCTGTCTTATGGCAAGGCTTCGATCACCTATTTCAAGTGATTCAGGGCAGCTGGCACGAATATCAGCCCGGATTTCCGCCGGATCTTCGTGGCGGGGATTATCGTCGGTAATGATCGCGAAATCCGCAAGGTCGGATGCGATACGGCCCATTTCCGGGCGCTTGCCCTGGTCACGGTTGCCGCCACAGCCAAAGACCACCCCGAGACGATCCGGGCCTGTCTGCCTCAAAGTTTCAAGCGCGGTGCGGAGCGCGTCAGGCGTATGGGCGTAATCGATGATGATCTGCCCGCCAGCGGGATGGCCCGGGATGGCCTGCATCCGTCCCGGGGCCGACCTGACATAAGGCAGGCTGAGAAGGGCGTGATTCATGGCAAGCCCCGATCCATGGGCAAGACCTGCGGCCAGAAGGGCGTTTTCGGCCTGAAACTCTCCGATCAGCGCAAGGGGCAGGGTGTATTCCACGTTCTGGAAACTGACATGGACCGTCATCCCGCCGGTATAGGTTTTGACAGAGACGAGGCGAAGGTCAGCGTCTTCATGGCGCCCAACCGTCAGGGTGTAGACCGGGCGCGATGAGATCATTTTCTGCAACCGGCGGCCATATTCATCATCTGTATTGATGACCGCAACCCCGCCATCACGCAGACGCTCGGTAAAGAGCAGGGCCTTGGCGTTGAAATAGGCCTCCATGTCCGCATGGTGATCGAGGTGATCTCGGCTGAGATTGGTGAAGCCGGCAAGAGAAATGTTAAGCCCGGAGAGACGATGCTGTTCAATGCCATGGCTTGAAGCCTCTATAGCAAGGGTGGTGATCCCTTCTTTATGCAGCATCGCCACCCCTTCATGCAGGCTGACGGTATCCGGCGTGGTGAGGGCTGAGAAGGAGCCAAGGGTTTTCAGTGTTTTGCCGCGCAGGCCAAGTGTTCCTATGCTGGCGCTGGTCCAGCCCACCCTTTCCCAAATCTGGCGCAGAAATTCCGCCACACTCGTTTTGCCGTTGGTGCCGGTGACCGCCGCTATGACGCCGGGCTGATTTCGATAAAAAGCCGCAGCTGCCCGGGCCAGGGCAAATCGTGTGTCGTCAACCCGGATCACGGGTATCGTGATATCTTCCGGAGGCGCATCCATGGCAAGGACAGCCGCCGCGCCAGCTTTTTCGGCTTCGGCAATATAGTCATGGCCGTCAAGAGAAGTGCCCTTTACGGCAACAAACAGATATCCTTCGGCTATTTCACGGCTGTCGGCGGTAATGCCTCTTATCGTGATCCCTTTAAGGGTTTCGTCGGCTTCCGGGATCAGATCAGTAAGACGCATTTTTCACCTCCATATCAAGCTGAGGCAAATTAACCATCATAATTTGACGGATTTCTGGCGATTTTTCGTTCACCGGTGCCACATCCAGCATCGGCGCCGCGCGGTTGATGAAACGTCTTACAGCCGGCGCGGCAACCCAGCCGCCGGTGGCATAGTTGTAGCTGAATTTCTGTCCTTTCGGCTCATCAACCATGACCATCACCACATAGCGTGGCGCATGTGACGGAAATGCCCCGACAAAAGAGGCTATGTTTGCTTTTCGGCTGTATCCGCCTGTGGTGTTGATTTTCTCCGATGTGCCGGTCTTGCCGCCAACACTATAGCCATAAGCATCGGCCTTTTTGCCGGTGCCTCTGGGATGGGTGACAACCCGCCGCAGAACAGGCCTGATCTGGCGGGCTGTTTCCCGGGAAAACACTTCCTCCCTGATGGGAGATGCCGCACCACCTTTTTCAAGGGAAGGGATAACTTTCGTGCCGTCACCAATGGTCGTTGCGATGGCGGCGGCGAGATGGACAGGGGTAACCGAAAGCCCGTGGCCATAGGAAATGGTCATCACTTCCGCCCTTTTCCAGCGTGACGGTACGATTGGCGCGGCAACTTCGGGGATGGGAAGGGGCAGGGCCGTCGTCAGGCCAAGTGCACTGATATAGCGCTGCTGGATTTCAGGGCCGAGCGTGTCGGCAATCCGGGCCGAACCTTTATTTGACGAAACAACCATCACCTCAGCCACATTCAGTGGTGTCTTTTCGGGGTGAAAATCACGGATCGGGAAGCGCCCGACACGGAGAGGGCTTACCACATCGATCATGTCATCCAGCGAGAAAATGCCGCTATCCAGCGCCATGGCCGTGTTCAGGATCTTGAAGGTAGACCCGAGTTCATAAACGCCTTTGGTGGCGCGGTTGAACATGGCATCGTTGTCGGCATCAGCAAGGTAATTCGCGTCATAATCCGGCAGGGAAACCATCGCGACGATCTCGCCGCTGGCAACATCCATGACAACGCCAGCGCCACCGATTGCCTCGAATTTACGGATTTGTTCGGTGATTTCCTGTCTCAGGATGGACTGTATCGCAACATCGATTGACAGGTGCACATCCTCGCCACGTATCAGGCGATCCTGCATACCTGCCTCAATGCCTGCAATTCCGATATTGTCCTTGTTCACGGCACCAAGGATATGCGCCGCCTCCTGCCGGTGCGGGTAAAAGCGCGTAATTCTCTTGCGGCCGTACACACCCACAATGCCGCTATGGAGCGTTTTGGCGTAGGTGGCAGGCGATACTTTCCAGGAAATCTCAGCAAAGCGGCCTTTCTGGGTCAGTTTCGCAAAAATCTCCTCCTCCGTCATGCCGGGCAGAAGTTCGGCCAGTTGGAGTGTCGCTTCATAGGGGTTCATGACCTCAGCCGGATCTGCGTAAAGCATGAAAGCGGGGAGCGACGTTGCCAGAAGACGGCCTTTACGGTCATAGATCTTGCCCCGGACCGGGGCTTCGCTGTCTGAAAGATGATCGGCCCGGGCGCGGGTCTCGACCATCGCAAGAGACACAACCTGCATCGCAATCAGAATAAAGCTGGCAACGCCGAGAGAGCCTGCCAGAACAAGACGCTGGCGGGCGACCGTACGGGCTTCGGCGGCCGGCATCCGCCCGAGAAGACTGCTGATAGAACGCCAGATATTCATTCCGCTCCCCCGAAAATCGTGTTCCGGAACAACCCTGCCGGCTGGGCCGCCTCTTCGGTTTCATCAAAGATATCAAGGGTGAGGATGCGGTCAGGTGTCACCGGAGCAAAAGACAGCATTTCACGTGACAGATGCTGAATCCGTGCCGGCCGCGTCAAATAGGACCAGTCGGCCTCCAGAACGGTAATGCGGTCTTTTTCAGCTTCGATCTGGGCGAGGATGGATTCAAGTTGTTGTTCTTTTTCAATGGCATGGCTTTTGATCATATAGGCGCAAATACCGGCGGCAACAATCAGCAACGCACCAAGAATGAAGGACCTGTACTGATAGAAGCCGGGCATCACGCCACCTCCTGAAATGAGGGCGCATCGGTTCTTCTGGCCACACGAAGCCGGGCTGAGCGGGCGCGGGGGTTTTGCTGTATTTCATCTTCTCCCGGGACAAGCGGGCGACGATGCACCAGCTCAAAACTGGGGGAAGGGGAGGGCGTATCAGGAAGGTGCCTTGATGGGCGGGGCGCCTGACCGGAACGATCCCGCAGAAACTGTTTGACGATCCGGTCTTCAAGGGAGTGAAAAGAAACAACCGCCAGAACACCTCCCGGCTTAAGGCAGGTTTCTGCCGCGATCAGCCCCTGCCGGATTTCATCCAGTTCCGCGTTGATATGAATGCGGATAGCCTGAAAGCTCCGGGTGGCCGGGTCGATCTGGCCGGGTTTGGGTTTGGGCATCACGTTCCGGATGATCGTGGCAAGCTCACGCGTGCGCATGATCGGGGTTTCCGCACGGGCGCGGATAATGGCGCGGGCGATACGCCGGGAGGCGCGCTCTTCTCCATATTCCCATAAGATGCGGGCAAGTTCGGTCTCGCTCGCGGAATTGACAAATTCTGCCGCGCTGGGACCTGATTTTTCCATGCGCATGTCAAGCGGGCCGTCTTCACGGAAGGAAAAGCCACGCTCGGCCTCGTCAATCTGGGGGGAGGATAACCCCAGATCAAAAACTACTCCATCTACCGATGGATACCCCGAAGTCGAGGCGAGCGTGGCAAGTTGAGAGAAAGGACCCTCGCACAAGGTCATTCTCTCAGGGAGTTCATGTGCAACTGACTTTCCATGGGCGATGGCATCCGGGTCACGGTCAATCGCGATCACATGGCAATCCACGGCGTTGAGAAGGGCAAGGGTGTAACCGCCGCGGCCGAAGGTGGCATCAATATACACGGCGTTTGGTCTGGGGCTCATCGCCTCCACCACCTCAACAAGCATGACGGACTGGTGGAGCGACTGGGTCATGAGCCCTCCCTGTCCGGTTCGGGCCGGTCCGGAGGAGCGCCGCCGGGTTTCAGCACCAGTTTCGGCAGGCCTTGTGTTCTTATGGTCTCCCGCCGGGCGGCCTCACGTTCACGCCATGAAGCCGGGTTCCACATTTCAAACAGGCGCCCGACACCGGCAAAGATGATGGTTTCATTAAGGTCCGCAAAAGAGAGAAACTCTTCCGGCAGCATTATCCTGCCCTCGGCATCAAGTTTCATTTCCTGGGCATTGGAAAGGAGCGCCTGCAGTGTTCTTGTTTCTTCCGACAGGGCATCCATGGTGTCGATCACATCAACAATCTGCTGTATGCGGGCAGATCCCTGACCCTCAAGACAGGGCGAGGTCAGGGACTTTGTCACGATCAGGGGCTGGCTGTTCACCTCAAGCGTAGCCCGGAAGGTGGCCGGCACCGATACCCGCCCCTTTCGGTCAATCTTGTTTTCATAGGTGGACAGAAAAATCATGCCCTAATCCCCGATGGTCGCTCAATTTCAAGTTCACCCCATAAATTCCACTAAAAAATATTTATGGGATATTATGGGATATCATGGGATTTCATGGTACGTCAATGGGAAATTCCTTTTAATGGCTAAAAAACAGTGAATTTTCAATGCGTTAGAATTGTGCTTGAAGAATGATAGTTATATTATTGAAAACAAACATTATTTTTAAATGTTCACTTTATGTTCTTATTTTTTTCAATGGTTTAGTGTTTCGGTGTAATATTTTGGGGTTGCGGGGTGGCTTGTTCACCAGAACTCGTGGCCGATACGCTTAAAGAGCGGTTTGGCGGAGGCCGCCGATCAGTGATGACGGACCCTGAATGCAGATGAAGAGGGATCAGATGGCCTGTAAGCCGGGTTCTGTCCCCGCCGGAGCGGGGGATGGCCATTCATCTGGGATGCGGATTGCCCCGCATCTCTAGCGACCTACCCGAATGTCGGGGCGAAACCAACCCCTGAACCCGAAGGCCCGCACATTCCTATATGGTCTTGCTTCCGGTGGGGTTTACCCTGCCGGTTCTGTTACCAGAACCGCGGTGCGCTCTTACCGCACCGTTTCACCCTTACCATGACTGGCATGGCGGTTTGTTTTCTGTGGCACTTTCCCTGAGGTTGCCCTCGCCGGGAGTTACCCGGCACCGTGGTTCCGTGAAGCCCGGACTTTCCTCCGGCAAGCGCAAGCGCCGCCGGCGACCATCCGGCCATCTGACCCTGGGCCAGACTGCTACCGGGGAGATGCGCTGTCAAGTCACAACACCTGCCGCGTGCCCGTCAGCCCCGGAGATGAAAGGGGGGCATGATGCCCGATGCGCTCACAGCAATCACAGGAAAGTGATTTGCTATGGGCTTTGAAGGTCTTTTAGAGTTCAGCATCTTTTGTATCAGTAAATTCTGAGCTATCCATGACCTCATCTTCCTCGTCACCAAAATCACCCGAACCAAATCAAGATATCACCCAGCAGGACAGGGCAAAGCTTCTTGATCTGTTCCAGAAAAAAGACCTGCCGGGCGGAACGCGCCTGGCCGAGCGTCTGAAGAAAACCTATCCGAAATCGCTTGTTCTCTTTGTCACGCTGGGCATGGCTTATGATCTGCAGGAAAAAGCGGACAAGTCGATCGCCAATTTTGAAAAGGCAATGGCACTTGCACCGGATTCGGCGGACATCAAGCATAAACTGGCTGCGGCCTATATGAAGGCGCAACGTCATCAGGATGCGCATCGTGTCCTGAGTGAAGTGATTAAGGCTGATCCGGATAATTTGGAATTTCTGGCGATGCTGGCCTCGACCTCGTTCGATGAAGAGAATTTTGAGGAGTGCCTGAAGCATCTGGAACGGATGAGGGAGCTGGAACCGGATCGCGTGGATACGCATCTTTCGATTGGTCAGTGCCTCGTGGCCCTTGAACGCATCAAATCCGGTCTTGAGTCGATGAACAAGGCGCTTGAGATTGAACCGGAATCATTCGATGTGCTCCACCTGCTTGGCAAAACATTGATCGAATGCAACAAATACAGGGACAGTGTCCCGCATCTGGAAAAGGCCCATGCGCTCCAGCCAGAAAATCTCGAGGTGATTGCCAATCTTGCAACGGCATATAAGGATACGTTCCGGATAGATGCTGGTATCGACCTGCTTGAAAAAACTTTGGCTGCGGTCTCTGACAGCAAAGAAACCCCAAAAGAAGAGGAGAGTGCAGAGGATAGACCACCAAAGAGCAACATTCTCCGCCTGACGCTGGCACACCTGTATTCAATAATGGGACGCAAGGACAGCGCCTTTGAACAGCTCAACCATGTTGCCGAAACCGATGCGGATAATGCAAGTGTGCTTATCCAGATGAGCCATTTCCCTGATAAAATACCCGCAGACGATATCCGCAAGAGGCTTGAGCAGATCTACCGCAAGCGCGCCACTTACAGTTATGAGAAGAAACGGAAAGTCATCACCGGTTTCGCCCTCGGAAATATCTACAAGGAGCTGGGTGATACAACAAAGGCATTTCGCACCTTCAAGGCATCAGGGGCATTGCAGAAGGAATTGACGGGGTTTTCGATCAGCAAAGCCGAAGAGCAGTTCCGGGAGCTCAAAGACGAATTCAACCATATCACACCGGAAGATTACGCGGCGAATACAACACCCGGTGACAGGGATATCATTTTCATCATTGGCATGCCCAGGTCAGGTACCAGTCTTACGGAACAGATTCTTTCCTCCCACAGCCGTGTTCACGGTGCGGGGGAGCTTAACTTCATGAATGAGGAAACGGCGGAGCTGATGTATCTTCTGCCAAAGCATCCCGATGTTCACCTTGAGCGCAAGGTTTTTGAATCGATCCGGAAAGCATATCTCGGGCATCTTGAGGCGCTCAATACGGACAAGAGAATCATCACCGACAAGATGCCGCATAATTTCCTGCGGCTCGGGTTCATTCTCTGTGCGTTTCCCAAGGCAAAGGTTATTCACCTCAATCGTGATCCGGTGGCGGTATGCTGGTCCTGTTTCTCACGCTTTTTCCCGGCCCGGGGCATGAACTTCACCTTTGATATCGAAGATCTCGGGCATTACCACACACTCTATCTTGATCTTATGGATTACTGGCGCGGGAAATTTCCCGGCCGTATTTATGAGCTTGATTACAAAGAGCTGACCATCGGGCAGGAAGAACAAACCCGCCGCCTTCTTGAGTATTGCGGTCTCGAATGGGAAGATGCCTGTCTTGAGTTTCACCGCAACGAGCGTGAGGTGCTCACCGCAAGCCAGAATCAGGTGCGGCAGGAAATGTATCAGGGCAGTTCGGATGCCTGGAAAGAATTCGCGCATCACCTGAGGCCAATGCTGAAAATTTTCGATGAGGGAGGGGTTGCGTACGGGAAATGATACATTCCGCTTTCTGCAAGCAGGGAGCCCGCAGATGAATTTGCCTACACTCCTTCGATGTCCTGACGCAACATTTCAAGTTCGAGCCATTTGTCTTCCAGTCGGCTGAGCAGGTCACGTTCCTGCCTGACCTGTTCGGCCAGAAGATTGAAGAGTTCGGCATCACGGCTGAAGAGCTCCGGGTCAGCCAGTTTTACCTCGGCTGAGGCAATGGATGTCTCAAGCCCGGCGATTTCAAGAGGAAGTGTTTCAAGGGCATGTTTGTCCTTAAAGCTCAGTTTTGCGGTGCGGTTGGCGGCCCGTTTCTCCACCGGGGCGGCTTTCCGGGTTTTGGACCGTTTGCGTTCTTCGGTCTGGGTGCGGCGGGCAAGATAGTCGCTGTACCCACCGGCATGCGGGATGATCCGGCCTTCACCTTCAAACACAAGAAGAGCGGTCACGGTGCGGTCGATAAAATCCCGGTCATGACTGATGATAAGGATCGTTCCTTTATAATCAGCGATAACTTCCTGCAGCAGTTCCAGCGTCTCCATATCGAGATCATTTGTCGGCTCATCCAGAACAAGGAAGTTATGTTCTTCGGCAAAAAGCTTGGCCAGGAGCAGACGGTTCTGCTCACCGCCGGAAAGAGTACGCACCCGCTGGGTTACCTTATACTCATCAAACAGAAAATCCTGAAGATAGCGTTTGACATGAACAGATCTGTCGCCGGCAACCACGGTATCCCCGCCACCCGGACACAGAACACTCCAGGGTGTGTCCTCGCCATTGAGGGAGGCGCGATGCTGGTCAAAATAAGAGGTCATAAGCCCGAAACCTTCCCGGACACGGCCACTGTCGGGTTGCATAAGCCCGAGAAGTGCTTTCACCAGCGTGGATTTGCCGATGCCGTTCGGCCCGATAATGCCGATCCTGTCCCCTTTGCGGACCATCCCGTTGAAATGGTTGAACAGCACACGGCGATCGTTTTTCTCTTTCGGCATATCCGCTTTCTGCCCCGGCCTGCCTGCCGGGACGGTGACCGTCAGATCGATCGCCTCAAGTACCATCTGGCCGCCGGATTCAACAGCGGTCGTTTCCATTTTGGCGCCACGTCCAAGCGGGGCCGACATCCGCGCACGTTCCGCCCGTAATGTTTCCAGCTCACGCATGCGGCCCATATTGCGTTTGCGCCGGGCTGATATGCCCTCACGTGACCAGCGTGTTTCCGCTGCAATCCGGCGGTCCATTTTATAAAGACGTGTTGCCTCTTCGGCCTGAATGGTTTCGGCCCAATCGTAAAAACCGTCGAAAGAACCCTGCCGCCGACGCAGAACACCATGTTCGATCCAGAGCGTGCCGTTTCCTATCCGGCGGAGAAAAGCCCGGTCATGGCTGATGATCACCATTGCGCCTCCCCGGGCCAGGAGCATTTCTTCCATCCAGGTGATGGTGGGAAGGTCGAGATGGTTTGTCGGCTCGTCCATGAGCAGAACATCAGGTTCTTTGACCAGTGCCCTTGCCAGCGCAACACGACGCGACTCCCCGCCGGAAAGCCCGTCCGAAAGCCAGCCCGGATCAAGGCCCATACGGGTGATCATCGCCTCTGCCCGGTGTGTCTCGGCGACAAAATCGCCGTCTGATCCGGTGCCGTGCTGAACAATGGAGGCCAGAGACATGCCTTTGGGAAGAACGGGGGCCTGCGGCAGATAAGAAACGTTCACCCCCGGGGCAACCCAAAGTGATCCTTCATCGGCTTCGCCCAGCCCGGCAAGGATTTTCATGAGGGTGGATTTCCCTGCCCCGTTTCTGCCCACAAGACAAAGCCGGTCACCGGCAGAAACAGTTACATCGGCATGACGCAACAGCCACCTGTCGCCAAGATTGACGCCGAGATCCGCAACGCTGAGCAAGTTATCAGCCATGGTCTAGCTCAAGCCCCTTTCCCCGCGAATGGCATCATAGGCTCTGTTGATGTCAGCAAGCCTGTCGGTCGCGGCACGGATGAACTCTTCGGGCAGGCCTTCGGCAAGCAACCGGTCCGGATGATTATCCCGAGCAAGGGCAATCCAGGCCGGGCGTATTTTCTCGTCGGTGCAGTCAGGGTCAAGCCCGAGAATAAAATAGGGGTTGCCGGCGTTGTTGCCGTAGAACATGGTCAGGCGTTCAAATCCCTTTTCGTCATAACCGAGAATATGTGCCACCTCAGCAAGATACATTTCTTCGCTGCGGATCAGTTCGCCATCGGCGCGGGCGATATGAAATAACAGCCCCATAAGCTGATCAAGAACAGGTGAGCCGGGCTCAAACATCTGAGCGACCTGACGGGCGTAGCCATCAAAGCCGTCAGGGGTCCTGCGTGCGAGATCCCACAGGTGGCCGACATTTTCAATCTCATCGGGGGGGATATCGACCTTTTCCCTGAAGGCAAGAATTTCATCGCGGGTGACGTTGCCATCAGCTTTTGCCATCTTGGCGGAAAGAGCGATGAGGGCGATGGTAAAGGCCACTTCACGGGTGCTGTCCTGATCCGAATCTTTTTTGTCGGCATAGGTATCCACCGCATGTCCGGCGAGCGCGCCGATCAACCCGCCGATGGGCCCGCCCAGCGCGAAGCCTGCCGTACCGCCGATGATTTTTCCCCAAATGCTCATGCTTATCTAATTAAAGGCGTTGCCGCATGGCGGCAAGTGTATAGCCGCGACAAACTTGATCTTGTCCCTGTCCCGGAATGTGATTAGGGTTCTGCCATGATGACACATAAACCTGCTTCTGATATTTCATTAGATCTGACCGGACTGAAATGTCCGCTTCCTGTTCTGAAGGCACGGCGGGCCATCAAAGACATGCCCGCTGGCGGCATTATTGAAGTGCTGGCCGATGATCCGGCAGCCGAGCTTGATTTTGCGCATTTCTGTGAGACCGGCAATCATGAACTTATTGAAACCGGCAAATCTTCTTCTGATGGCGGGGTGCTTCTCCGGTTTCTGATCAGGGTCGGGACGAATTGAGCGCAGCCATCATCCGGTTGTGAAGATCATGCCGGTTTTCTTCTGCTGACATGAGCCCGAGTTCATGAAGCTTGTCAAAAAACCCGTTCCCCGGCAGGCCATTGGTCCGGCTGACCACCACTGCTGACCGCTGCGGCATTTCAAGGCGGGCATCACATTCCATCAGGGTTTCCAGAAATACCGTCAGTTTATGGATGCGGTGCGGGGCAGGGATCCCGGCTTCGTCGGCCAGCGCTGCATAGGTGATTGTCTGCCTGTCTTGCGCGAGGCGGGCCAGGCTTAATTCCACCTTTGCTTCCCAGTCAGATGAGGATCCGGTCATGAATGCCCTTTCGTTTAAGTTCAAGGCTGGCAACCCGGCGCGTGAGTGCTATGATGCGGCATGATTGTCATCAGATCCATTCTTTTCAATATTCTTTTTTATGGGGCGACGGTGCTGATGTCCGTTACCGGCTTGCCGATCCTGCTCCTGCCCGTGCGTTACCTCAAGAGATATCAGCATCTCTGGGCCGCGGTGCTGGTTTTCCTGCTCAAGCATATCGTCGGTATACGTCATCGCATTGAAGGGGTGAAACCCGAAGGGCAGGTTATTTACGCGGCCAAGCACCAGTCCGCATGGGAAACCATCGTCCTTTACCGGGAATTCGGCAGTCCGGCACCTGTTTTGAAGCGTGAGCTGGTTTTTCTGCCATTGATTGGTCTGTATTTCATGCGGGTTCCTTCGGTGCCGATCAACCGTTCGGCTGGCCGCAATGCCCTGACGCAACTGATCAGCAGCGCGAGGAAGATTGCGCAAACAGGGAGCAGCATACTCATTTTTCCCCAGGGGACTCGTGTTGCTCCGGGGGCGAGTCATCCCTATCACGCCGGGACTTTTGCGATCTATCAGGCCACGGGACTGCCCGTGGTGCCTGTTGCGCTCAATGCCGGGCTTCTCTGGCCGCGGCAGGCGCTGATAAAAAGACCCGGTATGATCGATGTCCGGTATCTTGAGCCGATACCGCCGGGGCTGGACCGTAAGAGTTTTATGCAACGGCTCGAAACATCGATCGAAACCGCCACCAAAGCTCTGCCCGGTATGCCGGCAGAATAAAGCCTCAAGAAGCCGCTGTCAGGTCAATGGAGCGCTGGCCACCGAGGCATAAGACAGATATAGTGTAACCGGCTTCAGAATTTCTACAGGGTGTTGGGTATCCGGATTTCTGAAATTCCTGAGACAATTTTCGGGAGATTGAAATGGATGGATCTTTCGGCAGAGGTGAGCGCCAGCGAAATGTTCTGGGCGGGGAACTTGATGTCTGCTCACAAAGCCCGCTGACCGGTTTTTACCGGACCGGATGCTGTGAGACCGGTCCCGAAGATCAGGGCGTGCATACTGTATGCGCCGTGATGACAGAAGATTTTCTGGCCTTCAGCATCGAGGCAGGCAATGATCTTTCCACGCCGCGACCAGAATTCGGCTTTGACGGGCTTGCCCCGGGAGATCGCTGGTGCCTGTGCGCAGCCAGATGGGAACAGGCAAGACAGGCGGGCAAAGCCCCGAAGGTTGTTCTCAAAGCCACGAACATGGCCACTTTGCGGATCTGTGCGCTTGATGACCTGAAAGCCCATGCCATTGACCTGAACTGACGGAGGCACGCATGCTTACCCTTGACCAGAAAGTAACGATCAGCTGCACCGACACGGATGTGGAAGCAACGGGAACCATTATTCGCATCCGCCCAGAAGGGTTTGATGCGTCGCTTGGTGAGTTGATCATCTCTTTCCGCAAACACCGGCCGGGAATATATGTCGGCCAGCAATCAGGGATGGAATTTGTTGTCCGGACACGCTGATAAAGAACGCCCTGAGGAGTACGGATTTTCTCAGGAAGACCGGTTTCAGCGGCCTGAAGATGCCCGTGATGCTGACAGATGGATCTGGGGGGTCTGGATAGCTGTTGCGTTGATTTCGGTCGCCATCCTCCCCTTTGCAACCCGAATGGGTGAGGTGGCCCGTGCCATCGCCCAGTTCTGTGGTTTTCCCATGTAAAGCGGAATAGCCTGACCGGACGAATGCAGGAAAGGAAGGATATTGGCTAAAATCGAGGCACTGAACGAGGCCGTTGATCGGATCCACGCCATAAATCTTGGTGAGGAAGATCACATTGCCCTTATGGCCACAATAGCCTGTGAACTCTACCATGCCGTTGACGGATATGACTGGGTTGGGTTTTACCGTGTCACTTCACCGGGGATGCTTAAGATCGGCCCGTATCAGGGCGGGCATGGATGCCTCACCATTCCCTTTGACAAGGGTGTGTGCGGGGCGGCTGCAGCCGGACAGTGCGTTCAGCGCATCGATGATGTCGATGCGTTTCCGGGTCATATCGCCTGCGCGGCATCCACCCGTTCAGAGATTGTCCTGCCGGTTTTAAATGCCGAAGGCACGCTCATCGCTGTTCTGGATATAGACAGCGACCAGCCCGCATTCTTCGGTGAGGAAGAACAGAATATTCTTGAAGACATGATCAGCCGGACATTTGCCGGATAAAAAAAGAGGAAAGCAAAAAGCTTTCCTCTTCCGTGATTGTGTTGCAGGACGTGTGATCTATCGTCCCTGGCCGATACCCTTGAGGTTGCCCAAAAGCCCAGCCCGGGCCACACAAATTCCTGAACAAATTCCACGATCACTAGACATTGGATCACCTCCTTTCGATTGTTGACACTAGATTGAGTATAATCATCTTCTGATGAAACTGAAAAGGCCGAAATGAAGGCCATCCGAAAAATCAGGCGGTCCCGAAAACAGAATAGGAAAGACGGGGTTTAATGCCCGTGGCCCAAGGATACCACCGGAACGTTGAGTTCGATTTCACCAGCATGTTCAAAGATAAGGGTCAGTGATGCCGTGTCCCCTTTCTTTGCGGCTGTGGTCAGGCCCATCAGCATCAGATGGAGCCCGCCGGGCTTAAGGGTGATGGTTTGTCCTGCTGGTATTTCCAGTGAAGCCCCAAGCGGGCGCATCTTCATGACATCGCCATCCATTTCCATCTTATGAATTTCAACGTGGGTTGCGAGCCTTGTTACGGCACCAGTCAGATACTCCGGCCTGTCGCCTTTATTCGTGATGCTGACATAAGCGGCGGTAACATGTGCCCCCGGTAAGGTGGCACGGACGCGGGCATCGTTGAGCACAAGTGATCCATGTTCAATCGGCTCGGCAAGGGCAAGGCTGGCCAGCATTACCAAAATAAAAGAAATATACGTAAGCTGTCTTGCCATCATGGCTCTTCATCCATAATCTTATTATCTTTGCTGATATCACAGAGGAATTAAGATTACACGTAGACAAAACATCACATCTGCGTGGCGTAATATTCGCAAATTTTCCCCTTACACATGTACCCTCTTTGGATAAGACACATCAATTCCAATTTATTCAGGATCATTAAAGTGCCGAAATATTCAAAAGCAGGGACAATACCTATTCGCGTAAAAGGCAGACAACTTGAGGTCTGTTTTGTAACGTCCAGGTCGCGGCGTGCGGTTTTTGTTCTGCCCAAAGGAACGATTAACAAAAAAGAGAAGGCAAGCAAAACCGCTTTGCGGGAAACATATGAAGAGGCAGGTCTGGAGGGGGTGATCCTAAAGCCGTTCAGGCAAGGTAAAAAGAAAAAATCGATCAAGATCCGCACACAGGCTTATAACGCCAAATACTTTATTCTTCTTGTTGATACGGTGCATGAAAAATGGCCGGAGCAAAGCTTGCGTAAACGCAAATGGATGAATGCCAAGGCGTTAGCACGAAAACACACCATCAAACGTGACCGTGATGTTGTTCGATCTATGCTCAATCTTGACCTGATGGATGCGATCATCAAAGCCAGAAGCTCTGCTTCGGACTTACGCTGTTCTTCCGGGGGATAATCCCGCTCGCTTGATTGAGATGCCAACATAATCTGACCTGATGATTTTGCTTGGAGCGCAATGAATTCCATGGAAAACTGATCCATGGTTTAACGTGATAAGTGCAGAAAAGGTATCCGCGACACATGACATCCATAACACTGCTTGACGGCGGGCTCGGTCAGGAAATTCAGAAAAAGACAGGGACGAGTGCGCATCCCCTATGGTCCGTCAAGGTGATGATGGATCAACCTGCCATTGTCGCTGAGGTGCATGATGAATTTATCAATGCCGGGGCGGATGCGATTGCGGTAAACACCTATACTGCAACACCGCAGCGCCTGTCGGCCAACGGGCATCCCGAATGGTTTGAGCCCGCCCAGAACAAAGCCCTTGAACTTGCGGTCAACGCGCGGGATAAAAGTGACCGGTCTGTGCAGATATGCGGCTGTCTGCCGCCTCTTGTGGCAAGCTATCGTGCCGACAGGTGCCTTGACTACACCACCTCGCTTGAAACATTCAGATCGATCGTTGCCCTTGAGCAGGACAGGGTAGATGTCTTTTTTATTGAGACCATGGCCCAGATCAGCGAAGCAGAAGCGGCTATCGATGCCGCGAAGGAAGCCGGCAAGCCTGTCTATGTTGGCTTTACGGTAGAAGATGATGCTAGCAATCATCTCCGTTCCGGCGAAGCGCTCCATGATGCGGTCGCTATGGTCAGGGCAAAGGATATTGCCGGTATCATGGTTAATTGTTCTTTTCCTGAGGCCGTGACCGCAGCAATGCCGGTGCTGGCAGATACCGGGATTCGTTTTGGCGGTTATGCCAATGGTTTTACATCCATCGCAGCCCTCGATCCGGGCACGTCGGTTGACCGGCTTGAAGCGCGCACCGATCTTTCACCTGAAACATACGGGGATTTTGTCTTTTCGTGGATCGAGGCCGGAGCATCGATTGTTGGCGGTTGCTGCGAGGTCGGCCCGCTTCATATACGTCACCTGCACGAACGTCTTGAAGCCGCAGGGTATGAGCGTTGCCCGCTATGAGATATCCGAAATAAAAGAGGTGAGTGAAGTCATGTCTGTTCCGCAGGATCTTGAATACTGGATAGATGAGGTTCGTCATCCCTTGTCGTCTTCATCCTTTTGTGATCAATGTCGTGACGTGCTTGATCGTGACGGTGTGCTGACCCTTGATGGTTTCATCAGGCAGGAGCGACTTTCATCCATGACAGACGCCGCAGAAAAGAGCGCGCATCATGCCTATTTCACAAGCTCTACCCATAATGTCTACCTGACACCAAAAAATACAGATCTGCCGGATGATCATGTGTTCAACCGCCAGATCACGTCTTCCAAAGGCTGTATCACCACCGATCAGGTGCCGGAGGAAACAGGCCTGCAGGTGATCTATAATGATCCGCGGTTTCAATCTTTCATCGCGCATGTCGTGGGGCAGGATGCGGTCTTTCCCTATGCTGATCCCCTGTCTTCGATCAATGTGCATTATGCGTCCCATGGTCAGGAACTGGGCTGGCATTTCGACAATTCGTCTTTTGCCATCACGCTTCTTCTGCAAGCCCCGAAAGCAGGCGGAAGTTTTGAATATGTCAAGGATCTGAGGGACGCCGACGGGGGAGAGATGAATTTTGACGGGGTGCGCGCTGTTCTTGATGGTGAAATGCCGGTCCGGAAGCTGAGGATTGATCCGGGCACGTTGGTGCTTTTCCGTGGCCGGAATTCTATTCACCGTGTCACCCCGACCGAAGGGGACAGGACACGTATTCTTGTTGTCCTTGCCTATAACGACACGCCAGGGGTGGCGTTGTCGGAAACCGCACGCATGACTTTCTACGGCCGTCTCGGCTGAAAAGAGTCGTCATCCTTTTTCAAGAGATCGGCATCTGTCGGAGAAGGGAGAGCGCTTCAGGGGTGTCTGCGTCCTGAAGGATTGCCGCATCATCCAGCGAAAGGGGATTAATCGCGGCGGGATAACTTTCAAAAAGACCACGGGCACCGACATCGCCTTTCTGCAATTTCAGCTCATCAAAGAAAGACTGCCCCCAGATAACGGGGTTGCCGCGCTGGCCTTCTGTAACAGGCAGGGTGATACGGCTTGCGCGGTTTTCGGCAATGGCATGATGATCCAGAAGAGCATTGATAACCTCGCTTGTGATAAGGGGCATATCGCCAAGAAGGACCATCAAATCCGTCACAGAGTTACCGGTATTTTCCACCGCACAGCGGAGCGACTGGCTCTGGCCTTGCGCGAAATCCGGATTGAAGACAAGACGCAGATCAAAACCATCCAGTGCCGCCGCGACAGTTTCGGCATCATGCCCGAGAATGACGATATTTTCATCAAGCCTGCTTTGTGTCATGGCACGGGCAATGTGGCGGATCATGGGCTCGCCACGGAAATCAGCAAGGAGTTTGTTTTCCTCTCCCATCCGGCGGGACTGACCTGCGGCCAGCAGTGCACCGGCAACACGCGGTGGTTTGACGGGCTGGCTGGCAAGAGACCTCGGCAGAGGGCGTGAGGCAATTTCCATCAGTAATCCCCCGGTGGCCATATCGGCAAGCTCATCCCTGTCAAGTTCGATGCCTGCCAGATGGAGCTGCAACACCCAGTCAAGGCCGTTCAGCTTTGGCGAACGGGCGCATCCCGGCATACCGATGACTGTTGAGCGTTTTTCATCTTTTTCAAGATGCCCGAGCATGAGCAGATTGCCTGGATCAACCGGGAGCCCGAAGTGACCGACCACGCCGCCCGCCGCAGTAACCGCGGCCGGGATAACATCGTCGCGATCACTGATGGCGGAAGCACCGGCTATGAGGATGATGTCGACCCCGGTCGAATGAATTTTTTGAATTTCAGGCTCAAGATCATCGGTGGCATGGGCTGTCATGCTGCTCCCGGTGAGAGTTGACCCGAGCTGCGCCAGCCTTTCCCTTGTTACTTTTTCCGTCGCGGTGAACATCCGTTCAGGCTGATGGGCAAAACGTGTCTGGATCAGCCAGGCTGTTTTTGGCGCAAGGGGGTGAAAGGTGAAGGCTCGTTTTTTATCCAGCATGGCTTCCACCTCTGCCACCGCCTGCTCACGCACAAAGAACGGGATGATCTTGAGCGTTGCGATCATACCGTCGGCTGGCAATAGCTGGTTATGCTGAACAAGGGCCAGGGTGATGGCTTCATCGACGCTATTGATGCGGCGAATGACATCACGATCGTAACGGAGTATCCCCATGTTTTCGGCAAAGAGGTTGACCCGGCCCGTTGCGGCCCGGCCGATGCGGATGCCGTGCCCTTTTAAAAGACGTGCCATCCTTTCGGCGGCGATATCTTCCGGGATATCCCCGGGCTCCGGAATGGCGCAGACAATCTCCTCAATGCCGGCGTCTTTGAGGTGCTGAAGATGAGCTTGTGTGAGGCGCGTTCCTTTGGGGATCTTGCCTTCACCGGTCATCTGGCTGTGCGCAAGCACCGCCTCTTTCGCATCGGACAGATGGAGCAGCTTCAAGGTCATCTGACCGTGCTTTCCAGAGCGCCACGACGGGCCGCGATGAGCTGGGCAAGAACAGAAACAGCGATTTCCGCAGGTGTTTCCGCGCTGATCGCTAATCCGGCCGGTCCGTGAATGCGTGCCAGATCCTCCTCCCCGAATCCTGCTTCTTTCAAGCGTTCAAGCCGGGCGGCATGGGTTCGCCTGCTGCCAAGACAGGCGATGAAGAATAACGGATGCGGCAACGCGGCCCTGAGCGCGGCGTCATCGATCTTGGGATCATGGGTGAGCGTCACCATCGCACATTCAGTATCAAGAGGCTGCTGGTCAAGGATGATGTCCGGCCATTCGGCAATCAGATCTGCGCCGGGGAATCGCTCTTCAGAAGCGAAGGTCGTCCTCGGGTCAATAATGGTCACGGCAAAACCTGTCTGTTCTGCCATGGGCGCAAGGTGCTGGCTGATATGAACAGCACCGATAATGAAGAGCCTGGGCTGGGCCTTAACCGACAGAAGGAATACCGTACCATCTTCGGAAATCGTGTTGGATTGTCGGCTCTTCCCGGATGAGGTGAGGGACCCTTCCGCAAGGCGGCATGCCAATGAAATTGGCCTCCGGGCTTTCAGCGCATCGGCCGCAGAGCTGAGCAGGCCTGCCTCCATAGATGCGCCGGAACAAACCCAGATCTGTATGGTCCCGCCGCAGGATAACCCCACCTGCCAGGCGGTTTCATCGGCGACGCCAAATTCCAGCAGTTCAGTGCCGGTATCTTTCATGGCGCGCATGGCGGCATCAATGACGGCGCCTTCGACGCATCCTCCGGAAACCGAACCTTCGATCAGCCCGTCATCACGGATGATCATGAGACTGCCGGGCTGTCGCGGGGAAGACCCCCAGGTGCTGATCACCACTGCCAGGGCAACCTCATGCCCTGCCTTCTGCCATGTATCGGCAAGTTGCAGGATCCGGTCATCGGCGTAAGGTCTCATCAGGCTGTCCCCATGACGGTGCCGGTGTTGCCTTCAGGTATTTTCCCATGCAGACGGGCCAGCCGCTGCCAGGATGCCAGTTCTGTATCCTGACGTTGCGTTATGGTGCCGAGACTGGTGATGAGATCTTCCATTGATGCCAGCGAATGGATCGGCCGGAATGCATCGACATGACCCAGCATGGCGCGGATAGAAACACTTTTCGGGGCAAATTTTTCATATCGGAGCAGGGGATTGAGCCAGATCAGTTGGTGGCAGGATTTATGTAGCCGCTCCATTTCATGTTCCAGCGCCGTATCATGCTGGCGATCCAGCCCGTCGGTGATGAGGAGCACGACCGGGCTTCGGCCCAGCACGCGACGTGACCAGTATTTGTTGAAATGGGTGATGCTTTCTGCGATGCGTGTCCCCCCTGACCAGTCATCAGCTGCGCCCGCGACCGATTTCAGGGCATCGTCCACATCACGATACCGCAACTGGCGGGTGATATTCGTCAGTTTTGTGCCGAAGAGGAAAGTTGTGACGTCACGGTGCTGATGGGTGAGCACATGCAGAAAATGAAGAAAGATGCGGCTGTAGTTTTCCATGGAACCTGAAATATCAAGCAGGGCCACAACAGGGCGGGGCTCACGTCTGCGGCGAACTGTTTTGGGCAGAACCATCCCGCCAAGGCGGCGCGCTTCCCTGAGGCTTTGCTGAAATCCTATCCGGCTGCCCCGTGTATCGGGTGAAATACGGCGTGACAGTTTTTCTGGAAGATGCAGGTTCAGCCTGCTGATGGCGCGTTCCGCCTCGCGGATTTCTTCGACCGACATCATGCGGAAATCCATCGCCTGAAAAAGCTCAAGATCCGAAGCGGTGCCGCTGGCGTCGATCTCAATTTCTTCTGTTTCCTTCTGGCCCGGAGGCGGGGCAGACGGGTTGCCGAGAGCTTCTTCAAGACGGCGAAGCATCGGATCTTCGGCCTCATCACTCTCAAAAGGGGATTTTATCTGCGGGATGAGCAGGTTTCTGAGCCGTTCCTGAAATCTGGGATTCTGCCAGAAGAGATAGAATGCCTGCTCAAAAAGATGGCTGTCTTCCCGTCTTTTGACAAAGCAGCTGCTCAAGGCATGAAAAAGACTACTTTTGCTCTCAACCCCGACCAGTTGCACGGCTTCGATGGCATCAAGGGTCGCGGCCGGACCCGGTTTCATGCCAACCGCTCGCAACAGACGCGCAAACATCATGATATTGAGATCAAGTTTGGGTGCGGGTTCAGGCGGGTGCGGACGTGAAGTCATTTTACCGGGCCTGCATATTTTGGGCGAGCATATGTGACTGCACCTCAGAGAGGATGCGGGCAGCTTCCGAGCCCTGAATGCGGCTGATATCATCCTGATACTTCAGCAGGACACCCATGGTGGAATCGACGGTCTGCGGATCGAGGGCAACGCAGTTCAGCTCGACCAGCGCCTGTGCCCAGTCAAGGCTTTCGGCAACACCGGGTGATTTGAACAGATTCTCTTCCCGGAGAGCCTGGACAAAACGAACTACCTGACCACGGAGTATCTCACCTGCCTCAGGAACATGTTTGGCCAGAATGACCTGTTCCGTCTCAAGCGAGGGGTAATCCACCCAGTGATAGAAACACCGCCGCTTGAGCGCATCATGGATTTCACGTGTGCGGTTGGAGGTGATGATGACAATCGGCGGGAAGGACGCTCTGATGGTGCCCCGTTCCGGAATGGTGATCTGCCAGTCTGAAAGAAATTCGAGAAGAAAAGCCTCAAAAGCTTCGTCCGCCCGGTCGATTTCATCGATCAGCAATACAGGTGCGCCCCGGTCGTGCTGACGCAATGCCCTGAGAAGAGGACGTTCAATCAGGAATTCATCGGTGAAAAGATCAGCTTCGCCCTTATCGCTGCTCTGGATGGAAATGAGCTGGCGGCCATAATTCCATTCATAGGCTGCCTGGTGAATATCCAGCCCTTCATAACATTGAAGCCGGATAAGATCACGGTCAAGAACCCTGGCAAGGGTTTTGGCGATCTCGGTCTTGCCCACACCGGCTTCACCTTCGAGAAAAAGGGGGCGGGACCGTGCCAGTGCCAGAAACAGACAAACAGCGGGGCCTTCCGAGAGGATATACCCGGCACCTTCAAGACAACGGATCAATTCCTGGGGTGAATGGGGAGTGGATGGCATGTTTCTGTCCGATAGTATTCGCTGATACACAGTTAAATAGTGTTATTGGGTTATTTTTAACTTTACAACTCCACGGGGCTCTTACAATCTTTTTGTAACAGATAAAAATTTATGATGGAGGAGTAAATGCCCCAGATTAACCTCAAGGTTAATGGCAGGGAAGAACAGCGCACGGTGCCGGATAACACCCTGCTTGTCGACTTCCTGAGAGAAACATTAGGGCTGACCGGCACGCATGTGGGATGTGATACGAGCCAGTGCGGCGCCTGTGTTGTTCATGTTGACGGTGTTTCAGTAAAATCCTGCACCATGCTTGCGGCCCAGGCTGACGGGTGCGACGTCACGACAATCGAAGGGATCGGGACGAGCGATAATCTGCACCCGATGCAGGAGGCGTTTCATGAAAACCACGGGCTTCAGTGCGGTTTCTGCACCCCCGGCATGGTCATGAGCGCAATCGAGTTTGTATCCAGGAACAAAAATCCAAGTGAAGCGGAAATTCGTGAAGCCCTCGAAGGCAATATCTGCCGCTGTACCGGCTATCATAACATTGTCAAAGCTGTACAGTCTGCCGCACAGAAAATGGGAGCTTAAGTCATGCCAGAAGGTATTTCAAATGAAGGAATCGGCGCCTCAGTTCGCCGCAAAGAAGACAAGAAATTTCTGACCGGCA
>CAZOLR010000009.1:0-22177 GCA_964580905.1 uncultured Hyphomicrobiales bacterium
ATACTCAACAAGCCTTGCCCTGACCTCATCGGGCCAGGGGCGTGATGTCATGGTGGCGAGGGCAACATGGACCAGCGTCGGCCGGGCATCGAAAACCTGTTTTCCCGAAACGAAGCCAATGACCTGAAGGCGGAGACTGCTCCGGCCTGTCTCGAGTACGTTGACCTTCAGCTCAAGCCAATCCCCGAGACGGACGGGATGGGTGAAATCCACCGTGATTGTAACCGTGGGAACGCCACTGCCATCGGGGCCGTGCATCTGTGCCCAGTGCCAGTCCAGACAGGTGTCGAAAAAATCTTCGACGGCGGCGCTGATCATGTCGAAAAAGCGCGGGTGATAGACAATTCCTGCCGGATCGCAATGCTGAAACATGATCCGGGTCCGGGTGGTAAACGCATGCATTTATCCATACTCCTGCTGGGCGGCGGCGAGATGATCTCTCCAATCTACGTCCATATCAACATGCGCGTCATCAATAAGATTGCAGGATGCCGGAATTTATCCGATCATCACCCTCAGGAATATATGAGGTTATCGTGAATACACTGATCACTCAAAATCATGGATCCTGGCTTGAATGCCGCCTCAACAGGCCTGATCGGCTTAACGCCTTCACCAGGCCGATGATGGCGGAGTTGCATGAAGCGCTTGTTGCGGCACGGGATGATACATCCTGCCGGGCGGTGATGATCACCGGTGAGGGGCGTGCTTTCAGCGCAGGGCAGGATCTCAATGAGGTGGAGAATATCCGTGACCTTGATCTCAAAGCCACTCTTGAAGATCATTTCAACCCGCTGGTTACGTTAATTCGCCAGATGCCCAAACCGGTGGTGGCGGCGGTTAACGGGGTGGCGGCGGGAGCAGGCGCAAATATCGCGCTTTGCTGCGATATTGTTCTGGCCTCGGATGACGCCCGTTTCCTTGAGGTTTTCAGTCGCATCGGGCTTATTCCGGATGCGGGGGGGACATGGCTGCTCCGGGAAAGGCTCGGCGAAATGCGGGCAAAGGCCCTGGCATTCACCGCCGCGCCGATTACTGCCCGGCAAGCGCTTGATTGGGGGCTTGCATGGGAAATCTATGAAAGCGAAGGCTTTATGGACGCCGCTCGTGAGTTCACGCAACGTCTGGCGGAAGGGCCCACACAGGCCTATGCCCTTGCCAAGACAGCGATTCACGAGGCTTCGTCCAACAGTTTTGAAACGCAGCTATCGCGTGAGGCTGAACTCCAGCATATAGCCGGTCAGACATCAGATCACCTTGAGGGTGTCGCCGCGTTCAGGGAAAAACGACCGGCACGATTTACGGGTGAACCACCCGCAACGGAGGAGTGATCCGATGCGCTGGAAGAAGACGTTGACCATGGTTGAAGCTCATGCCGAAGGGGAAATCGGACGTATTGTAACCGGCGGTATCGGTCCTCTGCCCGGGGAAACCATTCTGGACACCCTGAACTGGCTTAACGGTGATGGCGATGCCTTGCGGCGGTTTTGTTCTTTTGAGCCACGTGGATACGCACAGATGAGCACATGTCTTCTGCTGCCGGCAAAACATCCGGATGCTGATGTCGGGTTTGTCATCATGCAGGCCGACAAGACCCACGCCATGTCGGGCTCAAACACCATCTGCCTTACTACGGTGTTGCTGGAAACAGGCCAGATACCGATGACGGAGCCGGTAAGCCGGTTTACGCTTGATACGGCCTCAGGCCTTGTTGAGGTGGAAGCAGAGTGCGCTGACGGTGTCTGCAACGCGGTCAGGCTCAGGCTTGCCGGATGTTATGCCGACCAGCTTGATGCCGAGCTTGATGTGGACGGTATCGGGAGGATCAGGGTTGATATCGCATTTGGCGGGATTTTCTATGCGTTGGTGGATGCAGGTTCCATCGGTCTTGAGATCAGGCCTGAAAATGCGCGCAGGCTTGTTTCGGCCGGGAGTGCCATTCACCGGGCGGTAAATACCCAGCTTGAGATTGTTCACCCGGATTACCCCGGGCTTGAGGGGATTTCATATGTCATGTTCACCGCCAAAGACG
Organism: uncultured Hyphomicrobiales bacterium; assembly: GCA_964580905.1. Classification (GTDB taxonomy): domain Bacteria; phylum Pseudomonadota; class Alphaproteobacteria; order Puniceispirillales; family UBA1172. The sequence goes on from CAZOLR010000009.1 coordinate 2,033, forward strand.
CCAACGGGGATTTGCGCGGGGCAACGATCATGCCGCCGGGGCGGGTGGACCGTTCGCCATGCGGAACGGGAAATGCCGCGCGGCTTGCGGTCATGGCGGCCCGGGGTCAAGCTGGCCCGGGAGATACATTCATAGCCCGTTCCATCATCGACAGCCGTTTTGATGTCCGCATCGCCGGGCTTGAGCAAAGAGAAGGATACCCGCTCATCATTCCGGAAATCCGCGGGCGCGGCTGGATTTACGGCATACACCAGATCGGTCTTGATCCTGATGACCCTTTTCCGGAAGGGTTTCAGCTGACGGATTGCTGGGGCGATGCACATGACCTGCTGAAATGAGGAAAAATGGCGTAGCCTTGCAAATGGCATGGACAAAACCCGGATAGCCTGACACTCTCGTTGCAGGTTCCATCGTTGAATCGCTCAATTCTGTTTTTACTAACTTTTCGGAAAGGCAACCGTCATGAGACTTTGCTCAGCCCCTGCATCACCTTTTGGCCGTATGGTGAAAATTGCCGCCCATGTTCTCGGCATAATGGACCAGATCACTGTTGTGCCAACGGAAACGACTGATCCGGATGATCCTGTCCGTAAAATCAATCCGCTTGGTAAAATTCCTGTTCTGATTGTTGGTGATCAGGCTGTTTATGACAGCCGTGTGATACTTGAATACATGGATCATCATGCCGGGGGCGACAAGATCATCCCGGCTGATCCTGTGCGGCGTTTTGATGTTCTCACCCGTAACGCGAGGATTAACGGCATTCTGGATGCGGCGATCCTTATTGTCTACGAAAGCCGTTTTCGTCCCGATGAGATGAGGGTGGAGAGTTTTGTTGAATATCAGCGTGACAAGATCCGCAGGTCGCTTGACGTCATCGCCAAGGATACTCCTGATTATGGAAATGGCGCGATGCCTGATATAGCCGAAATCGGTCTTGCCTGTTCACTGGATTATCTTGATTTCCGCAAACAGCTCAACTGGCGCGATCACTGCCCTGATATGGAAGCATGGATCACCGGTTTCGCTGCCGCGACGCCCGGATATCACGATACACTGCCGCCAGAAATTGACATGACACCCTGGCGCAAGCGCTAGCCCGTAACAGACCGGACCTTACAGGTTTTCTGGAGAGGAGAGTGGTGCATTTTGCATCACTCTCCTTTTTTGCGCAGCTCTCGTGATTGGCAGAATATGGTTCAAGTTTCATAAATCCTGACCTGAAGGGTGTTTCATTACTGTTTAGGATAGGTGTTTTTTAAAAGCATCGCTGATATCCACGGTGGTGGAGGATTGGTTTATGGCTTCCCTTGGGCGATTACTGTTGGCGCTGGCAGAAGATGACAGACAAGAAGTCGGGATGGTCTCGCAGCTTGGCGAAACCCGATGGATTATCGGTGATGATGAGAATTTTCCGGTTCAGATAGAAATTCTGGTACCGGAAAAGAATATTCTTCTTTATGCAACGGGTATCCGTTCAGGTGGCCAGCCGGTTCTTGCTCCGATGATGGAAACCCTTTTCCTTGAAAGATTATACGGGCATTCTCTGGGCAGTTACGGGATCAGCGTTGGCCCGGTAACATTGACCACGTATCAACGCATTGCTCTGTCGGGGCAGTTCAACATGGGGAAACTTGTCACCAGCATCATCTGTCACCGGATGCTGATGGAATGCTACCTGAATGCCGATACTGATATATCTGACGATGGCTGGCTGCTTGAAAATCCGGCATTGAGTGACGCGCCAATTCTGCCCCACCGTCATTGAATTTCAGCTTCTGGCTGGATTTTCTCACACGTCATGCTTACATAAACCTTGATAAATTCCCAATCAAGGAGACGGCTATGGCTGGCTATGATTATGACCTGATTACAATCGGTGCGGGGTCAGGTGGTGTGCGGGCCAGTCGCATAGCGGCACAGCATGGCGCCAAAGTGGCGGTGATCGAAGAGGACAGGCCCGGCGGGACATGTGTTCTGAGGGGCTGTGTCCCCAAAAAGCTCCTTGTATACGGGGCACAGTTTTCGGCCGAGCTTGAAGATGCAATCGGTTTTGGCTGGCAGGAGGTCGATACAGCCCATGACTGGGGGCAGTTGATCCGAACGAAAAACACCGAACTCGATCGGCTGGCCGGAATATACCAGTCTCTGCTGGATAAAGCTGGCGTGACAACCATTTCCGGCCGCGGGATGATAACAGGACCGAACAGCGTGACGGTGGATGGCCGCACGATTACCGCCGAGACTATTCTTATCGCCGTGGGGGGCTGGCCCTACATGCCTGATGTGCCGGGGCTTTCCGAGCATGCCATCACCTCTAACGAGGCGCTTGATCTTGGCTTCAGGCCTGATGAAGTCGTCGTCTATGGAAGCGGTTATATTGCTGTTGAATTTGCCGGCATATTCAATGGTTTTGGGGCAAAAACGCATCTTGTCTTTCGTGCGGATGAGCCGTTGCGGGGATTTGACCGGGATATCCGGCATGCCTTTGCCGAAGCGGTTGCCGAACGCGGGATTATTCTGCATCCCGGCAACACCATCACTTCCGTTGAAGGTGATGACGTCAGCAAGACCATCTGTCTGAGCGATGGAAGTCAGATTTCCGCCGATACACTCATGGTTGCCACCGGCCGCAAGCCGAATGTCAGAGGTCTCGGGCTTGAGGATGCGGGTGTTGCCATGACAGAATCCGGCGCCATAAAGGTTGATGCAGAAAGCCGGACCAGCGTGCCGTCTATCTATGCCATTGGTGATGTGACCGACCGGATCAACCTTACGCCTGTAGCCATCGCCGAAGGGCACGCCTTTGCTGATACGATGTATGGCAACATGCCCCGGGTTGTTGATCACCAAAACGTTGCCTCGGCGGTGTTTTCAATGCCTCCGATCGCCTCCGTCGGCATAAGCGAGGATGATGCCCGCGCCGCATCGGTTTCCGTGAGGGTTTATGAAGCGTCTTTCCGGGCGATGAAGAATACCATTTCCGGCCGTAATGAAAAAACCTACATGAAACTTATCGTTGCAGCAGAAGATGAAAAAGTCCTCGGGGTTCACATGATGGGGCCGGATGCGCCGGAAATCATTCAGGGAATGGCAATAGCAATTAAAGCGGGAGCTACCAAGGCGGACTTTGATGCCACGATCGGCATCCATCCCACGGCAGCGGAAGAATTTGTAACCATGAGGGTTGCGCGGGAATAATCGTTGCCAATGCCGACGTTCACCTGATACATAGAGACAAATTTATCAAGAAGGCAAAAAATCATGGATTGGTCATCATCATCCTGGCGTCAACGGCCTATCGTTCAGGTTCCGGAATACCCTGATGCTTCCGCACTTACTGAGGTTGAACGTGACCTTGGCCAGATGCCCCCGCTTGTGTTTGCGGGTGAAATCCAGGCGTTGAGGGAAAATCTGGGCCAGGTAGCCCAGGGACAGGCTTTCCTTTTGCAGGGGGGCGACTGCGCTGAGAGTTTTGAGGAGTTTTCAGCAAATCACATCCGCGATACCTTCAAGGTGCTGATGCAGATGGCCGTGGTGCTGACATTCGGCTCATCCATGCCGGTGGTGAAGGTGGCTCGTATGGCGGGGCAGTTTGCAAAGCCCAGATCAGCGCCGACTGAAACCATCGATGGGGTTGAGCTACCAAGTTACCGCGGCGATATGGTTAATGGCATTGGCTTTACGGAACAGGAACGTCTGCCTGATCCTGAACGGTTGAAAAAGGTCTATCACCAGTCTTCAGCAACATTGAATCTTATCCGTGCCTTTGCCTCCGGTGGTCTTGCTGACCTTGAAAAAGTTCATTCCTGGAATCTCGACTATATCACCGGCCCCGGCCAGACCAGTCGTTATGAAGAACTGGCTTCCCGGATTGATGAGTGCCTCTCATTCATGCGGGCCTGCGGGGTTTCAAGCATCACCAGCAGGTCGCTCAGGGAAACGCATCTCTACACCAGCCACGAAGCTCTGTTGCTGAACTACGAAGAGGCGTTCACAAGGCAGGATACCATCACTCCCGAAGGGGCCAAACTTGCCACATCTGCGCATATGCTCTGGATTGGTGATCGCACCCGCCAGCTCGATGGCGCGCATGTGGAATATATGAGGGGAATTGCCAACCCCATCGGGATGAAATGCGGCCCGTCCCTTGACGCCGATGAACTCCTGAAACTTATCGATGTGCTTAATCCGGATAATATCCCGGGCAAGCTCACGCTGATTGCCCGAATGGGGGCAGGCAAGGTTCGTGAAGGTCTTCCGCCGCTGCTTGAAAAGGTCAAATCCGAGGGCCGTCATGTGGTATGGTGCTGTGATCCCATGCATGGAAATACAGTGAAATCTTCCACCGGTTACAAAACCCGTCGTGTTGATGATGTCATGGAAGAAGTCAGAGGCTTTTTCGAGGTTCATGACGCGATCGGCACATATCCGGGCGGTGTTCATTTTGAAATGACCGGCGCTGATGTCACGGAATGCGTGGGCGGTGATGTGAGTGAAGTCACCGAGGAAAATCTTTCCGATCGCTACCATACGTTCTGTGATCCGCGTCTTAACGCCAACCAGTCGCTTGAACTTGCCTTTCTGATTGCTGATCTGCTCAAGAAACGTCGGGACAACAACTCAAAAGGCTGAGTTCTGTCCGGTGCGGGCAAAAAGGTGTTGCCATGGCTGATACATTTTTTCGAGGACCGGGTGCTACGGATCAGCCACGCCTGACCGACAGCTATTTTCTGCGGACAAAAGCCGTTGTCGGACGCAAAGGTGACTGTCGTGTTACCTATGCTGTTTTCATGCGGCGGCCTGTTCTGTCGGCACCACAGCTCGCAGTTGAATGGCTTGAGGGCATGCTGGCCGAACGAGGGGTTGAGTACAGCATTGATCTCAGGCATCCGGAAGGAGACTGGGTCGGGGCGGGTGATCCCATCCTGTATATTACCGGACCTCTGACCGCAATCGTCGATCTTGAGACGATTTTCCTGCAACGTATAGGGGCGGCATCGGTTGCTGCCTATAACGCCCACGCCATGTGCGCGGCCCTGCCTGATGTATCTTTCCTTGCCATGGATGCTCGACACTGTGCCGGATCAGAGATGGCTGAAATGATGGCCTATGGTGCGGCGGTTGGGTCTTCCGCCGCGCAGCAAAACGATGGTGCAATCGGTTTTGTCGGTTGCGCCACCGATCACACGGCGCATTTCTTCAATACCGACAAGGGCAGGGGGACGATGCCTCATGCGCTGATCGGTTATGCCGGCTCAACACTTGAAGCCGCCCGTATATATGATGAAACCTTTCCTGATGAGCCGCTGACGGTTCTTGTCGACTATTTCGGGCATGAAATCTCCGATGGCCTTGAGGTGGCCCGGGCATTCCCCGGCCGGGCATCAGATGGCACGCTTGCGCTTCGCCTGGATACCCATGGGGGGCGATATGCCGAAGGTCTTGACGTTCAGCAATCCTATGCGGTGCTGGAACGGAATTCCCCATCATCCATAAGAGGATACAGGAGTGATGCTGAGCTCAAGCATCTGATCGGGACAGGTGTTTCTGCGGCGGCAACATGGCATTTGCGGGAGCAGCTGGATGCCGCCGGGTTCCCGAATGTGAAAATTGTCTGTTCCAGTGGCTTTGATCCGGAAAAGTGTCGTGTCTTCTCGCTCGCGAAGGCGCCGGTTGATTTGATCGGGACAGGGTCATACCTGCCGGAAAAATGGTCAGAGACATACGCCACTGCTGATATCATTTCCTATGACGGTGTCTTTCGTGTCAAAACAGGACGTGAATTCCTGATCCCGTCTGGTTCTTGATCCTGCCTCTATAATTGACCTGCAGAAATTTACCGGCTTTCCACCCCGGTGACCTGCATAATTACCCCATTTGAATTTTCCTGGCGGATTTTTCGTACTTCAGCGTATTCCGGATCGTTATAGAAACTCAGCAGGTCATCCATGCTGTCAAACTCTATCACGACCACCCGGTCATATTCGATCTCACCTTCCGCTACGGTCAAATCACCGCCACGAACCAGATATTTTCCGCCATATTTTTCCACCAGCCGGGATGTGTTTTCCATATATGGCTTATACGCTGACGGGTTTGTTACAGTGATGGTGCCGACAAGATATCCTTTTGCCATGATATATTTTCCTGTACAGAATTAAGCTGAAAGATGAAAAATCTTGCACGTAAATAACTGTGCCGCAAGAAAGTTAACGGTTTCCTTTGAAAATTCCACATAAAGAGGATACATAACGGCTATGACCGATACGCTTCTTTTTGCCATGGCCCAGCTGAATTCCACGGTGGGTGACGTGAGGGGTAATGCCCGCAAACTGCTGGATGCCAGAAAGATGGCAATGGCGCAGGATGCCGATATCATAATTGCACCAGAACTCTACCTCAGCGGTTACCAGCTCGATGATCTTGTTCAGGTGGAAGGTTTTCTTGAACATACGGAAGAGGCGATCACAACCCTTGCCGGGGCCACCAAAGACAATGGCCCGGCGATTATAGTCGGGGCACCACGACGTGACGACAAGGGGTTGATCCGGAACTCTGTCTTCGTCCTGGATGGTGGAGAAGTCGTCGGCGTGCGTGACAAGGTCAGATTGCCCCGAACAGGTGTATTCGATGATCCGCGGAATTTCATCCCCGGAGAAATGCCCGGGCCGGTCATGGTCCGCGGGGTTCGTCTTGGCCTGCCTGTATGTGAAGATATGTGGCATGCTGATCTGGTGGAATGCATTGAGGAAGCCGGCGCTGAAATGCTGATCTCCTGCAATGGCTCACCCTTTGAAGAAGGCAAGATTGACGACCGCATGATGGCGGCCGTCGCCCGGGTCAGTGAGACCAGATTGCCTCTCATATATGTAAATCTGGTGGGCGGTCAGGATGATCAGGTGTTTGACGGGGCGTCTTTTGCTGTCAATCCGGGTGGAGGGATCGCCGCGTATCTGCCCTGTTTCTCAGAATCTGTAACATTGGTTCAGGCACGTAACGGGCCTGATGGATGGCGCCTTGACGGCCCGGTGCATAAGCCTGATGAGGGGAATCTTTCCCTGTGGCGATGCCTTGTGCTCGGGATCAGGGATTACGTGGAAAAGAACAGGTTTGAGCGCGTCATTCTCGGGCTTTCCGGCGGTATAGACAGCGCGCTTGTAGCGGTTCTTGCGGTTGATGCGCTTGGTTCGGACAGGGTGGATGCGGTGATGATGCCGTCCCCTTATACAAGTCAGGTCAGTCTTGATGATGCCGCAGAGCTTGCGGCAAATCTTGGAATCCGGCTTGATCATATTGATATCAATCCTGCCATGATGGCTGTTGATACCATGCTCAAAGGTCCTTTTGCGGAAGGTGATCCCGGTCTCGCCCGTGAAAACCTGCAGTCCCGTCTTCGTGGCCTTACTCTGATGAGCATTTCGAACACAACAGGTCAGTTGCTGCTCAGCACCGGCAATAAATCTGAATACGCCACCGGATACGCCACGCTTTACGGCGATATGTGCGGTGGTTATGCGCCATTGATTGATGTCTGGAAAACTCGGGTTTTTGAGTTGTGCCGTTTTCGTAATTCCGTCCAGCCTCGCGGGGCGCTTGGCCCTGACGGAGCCGTTATTCCTGAGCGGATAATCACCCGTCCCCCATCGGCTGAACTCCGCCCTGACCAGAAAGACACCGATAGCCTGCCGGATTACAACACCCTTGATGCGATTATGGCGGGCCTTGTTGAAAAACAATACTCTGTTAAGCATCTGATTGCTGATGGATTTGATGCCGATCAGGTTCGTAAATGTGCCAACATGCTGATGCGTGCTGAATACAAACGACGTCAGGCCGCACCAGGCCCCAAAGTGACGAGACGTGCCTTTACACGTGACCGTCGTTTTCCGATTACCAACCGTTACCCTCTTGCCGGAGAAGGGATATGACAAAAACTCTTGTTCGCTTTGCCCCCAGCCCGACGGGTAATCTACATGTCGGCAACATGCGCACCGCGCTGGTGAATTACCTCTTTGCGCGGTCCTCAGGTGGCAACTTCATGCTACGCATCGACGATACGGATGATGAGAGATCAACGCCGGAATATGAAGCATCAATCCGCGAAGACCTTAAATGGATGGGCATGGAATGGGATTTGGAAGATCGCCAATCTTCCCGCCTTTCCCATTACACCGACGCGCTTGATCACCTGCTTGCCACGGGTCGGGCTTATAAATGTTTTGAAACCCAGGAAGAGCTGTCGCTGAAGCGGAAATCCCAGCTTGCAGCCGGCCGGCCGCCGGTCTATGACCGTGCGGCACTTTCGCTCAGTGAAGAAGAGATAGCAAGACGCGAGGCCGCTGGCGAAAAACCGCATTATCGCTTCAAACTGGAGGATGTAACGGTCAGTTGGAATGATCTTGTTCGTGGTGAAGTCAGTGTGCCGATGTCGTCGCTTTCAGATCCCGTTATCCTGCGGGCGGATGGACGGGTTATCTATACCCTCGCATCGGTGGTCGATGACAGAGATCACGGCGTCACCCATATTCTGAGGGGGGAAGATCACACAACCAATTCAGCCGCCCAGATCCAGCTTTTTGAAGCTCTGGGCGCAACGCCGCCGGAAATGGGTCATTTCGCCCTGCTGGCTGGCGCGGATGGTGAAGGTCTCTCCAAGCGACTTGGATCACTTTCCATCGGCAGTCTCCGTGAAGACGGCATTGAAGCCATATCGATTGCCAGTCTGCTGGCACGGATCGGAACGGCAGATCCGGTTGAAGCCCGGCAATCGATGCAGGAGCTGGTTGATGGTTTTGATATCTCCCGTTTTGGCCGCGCAACCCCGAGGTTTGATCCGGATGAATTAAAACTCGTCAACAGCCGTGTTTTTAATGCCATGCCTTTTGAGACAGCTCAGGACAGACTCGAAGCTCTTGGCGTTGGTGGGGGAGCTGGTTTCTGGGAAGCGGTGCGCGGCAATATAGAACGTCTTGAAGATGCAGGCTCGCTTTACCGTATGGCAACCGAGCCGCTGACCCCAGTTCTGGATGACGAAGATGTACTGGCAGCAGCAATATCGGCTCTGCCGGATGGAGAACCTGACAGCACGACATGGTCTATCTGGACAAAATCTGTCATGGAAACCACCGGTAAAAAAGGGAAGGCTCTGTTTATGCCGCTGCGACTGGCATTGACGGGGCAGGCATCCGGCCCTGAACTTGCCGGTCTTCTTCCGATAATGGGCAGGGCACGCATCCTTTCACGTCTCAAAGGAGAGACGGCCTGATGTCAGCTCTTTATGTCCACAATACGCTGAGCCGGAAAAAAGAGATTTTCACTCCTCTTGATGCGGAAAATATCAGGATTTATGCCTGCGGGCCCACGGTTTATGACCGGATTCATGTCGGTAATGCCCGCCCGCTGGTTGTGTTTGATCTGCTGGTTCGGGTGCTGCGTCGCCTGTACCCCAGGGTAACCTATGCCCGGAACATTACCGATGTAGACGATAAGATTAACGCCCGGGCATCCGAAGAAGGTATCACTATTCGTGACCTGACGGCGAGAACGATAGATACATTTCACAGCGATTGTGAAGCACTTGGCGTGCTTGCGCCTGACTTTGAACCGAGAGCCACAGATCATATCGACGAAATGATCGCCATGATCGTTCGTCTGATTGACAGAGGTCATGCCTATGAAGCGGAAGGGCATGTGCTTTTCCATGTCAGCAGTATGGAAAGTTATGGCAGACTTTCCCGGCGTTCTCGCGATGAACTGATCGCGGGTGCCAGAGTGGAAGTTGCTCCGTTCAAGAAAGATGCGGCTGATTTTGTTCTCTGGAAGCCTTCCGCCGAAGATCAACCGGGATGGGATAGCCCATGGGGCAGGGGCAGGCCGGGATGGCATATTGAATGTTCTGCCATGAGCTCGGCATATCTCGGCGAAAGTTTTGATATCCATGCCGGCGGTCTTGATCTCATTTTCCCCCACCATGAAAACGAGATAGCGCAATCCTGCTGTGCCCATGATACGGATGTTATGGCTAATGTCTGGATGCATAACGGATATGTGACGGTGGATGGTGAGAAAATGTCAAAATCACTTGGCAATTTCACCACCGTTGCCGATGTTCTTGCCCGTTTTCCGGGGGAAGCTGCTCGTTATGCGCTCATGACGGCGCAATATCGGGCACCGTTGGATTTCTCCATGGCAGGCGTGGCCGAAGCCAAAGCATCCCTTGATACCCTTTATCGATCGGCAGGTGATGCCGGGGCTGGTTTGGTGGATGATGAGGTGATGGCAGCGCTTGCAGATGATCTCAATACACCTCTTGCGCTGGCCCGGCTTCATGAGCTCGCGCGTATGGCAAATAAAGGCGACACATCGGCGGCAGGAGCGCTGAAGGCATCAGCACAGATGATGGGGCTGCTTGCCAGCGATCCCGATATCTGGTTCAGGGGGAATGATGCCGATGAGACAGAAATTCAGGCGGCGATTTCTGCCCGGGCTGAAGCAAAGACGGCAAGGAATTTTGCCGAAGCTGACAGGATCCGCGATGAGTTGGCATCTCAAGGTATCCTGCTGGAAGACACACCTGACGGAACCATCTGGCGGCGCGAATAATCCACGGTTTTGACAATCCGGGAAACTCGGCTTAAGACAGATATCAAATAAAGTGCAGAGGAGATTATCATGACCGGTGAGCGCATTTGGCTTTTCGACACCACGCTTCGCGATGGGTGCCAGGCTCGCGGTATTGATTTCTCCGTGGCGGATAAGATCGCCATTGCCAAAGCTCTTGATGAGATGGGCATCGATTATATCGAAGGTGGCTGGCCGGGCGCAAACCCGACCGACAACCAGTTTTTCCAGCAGTTTCCAAAACGAAAGCAGGCACGATCCGTGGCCTTCGGGATGACCCGCAGGGGGGGGCGCAGTGCGTCAAACGATCCTGGCCTCGTCGCAGTGATTGACGCGGAAACCGACGGAACCTGCCTTGTGGGTAAAACCTGGGATTTTCACGTTGAAACCGCTCTTGAAGTTCCGCTTGAAGAAAATCTCGCCATGATCACGGAATCTGTTATGGCGGCCCGCGATCGTGGCCGTGAGGCAATGTTTGATTGCGAACATTTCTTTGACGGGTTCAAGAACAACCCTGATTACGCTATTGCCTGCGCAAGGGCCGCCCATGAAGGCGGCGCAGAATGGATCGTGCTTTGCGATACCAATGGCGGGGCGATGCCTGAGGATATTCATGCCGGGGTATCGTCCGTGAAAGATGCGCTCCCTGACGCAAAGATTGGCATCCATACTCATAATGACTGCGGTCTTGCTGTTGCCAATACAATTACTGCCATCAAGGCCGGCGCCCGACAGGTGCAGGGAACAATCAACGGCATTGGCGAACGTTGCGGGAACGCCAATCTGATCACCCTGATCCCGACGCTTATGCTGAAATACGGGTATGAGACCGGAATTCCCAAAGAGCGTCTTTCCAGGCTCAAATCCCTGTCCCGGATGATCGACAGCCGGATCAATCGCTTGCCCAACCCCCATGCGCCTTATGTTGGTGATGCTGCTTTTGCGCATAAAGGCGGGTTGCACGCGTCAGCGGCTATCAAGGACCCGCGGACCTATGAGCATATTCCTCCGGAAACCGTGGGTAATGCACGTGAATATATTGTCTCCGACCAATCAGGAAAAGCAAACTTTCTGGCAAGGTTTGAAGAACTGGGCATCACCGTTGATAAAAATGACGACCGTCTTGATGCCCTCATAGCCGATGTGAAGGAAAAGGAATACAAGGGCTGGGCCTTTGATACGGCGGAAGCAAGCATGGAACTTCTGGTGCGGCGGGCGCTCGGTGAAGTGCCTGAATATTTCGTCATTGAACGCTTTCGGGTGATGGATGAACGCCGATTTAATGCCAAAGGCAAGCTTGTGGTGGAATCCGAAGCCACAACCACGATTTTCGTATCCGGAAGGCAGTACCACGAAGCGGCTATCGGAAACGGGCCTGTTAATGCGGTGGATACGGCAATCCGCAAGGCTCTGGTCACGGCTTACCCCGAACTTGCCGGGGTTTCGCTTGTGGACTACAAGGTCAGGATCCTGTCAGGAGATGCGGCCGAAGGCGGCACCGGTGCTGTCACCCGTGTGCTGATCGAATGTCAGGACGAAGAGGGCCTCAGCTGGATTTCAGTCGGTGTGTCTACCAATATCATCGATGCGTCGGTGATGGCTCTGGCTGACGCGATGACATGGAAGCTGGTTCATTCCGGTGCTGTTGTTCAGCCCAAAACCTGACCATGGCCGGAACAAACCGAAAATCTGCCGAAACCGATGGTCCTTGGGCTGATCTTCTTCCTTCCGTTATTCTTGTTGAACCCCAGATGGGGGAAAATATAGGTGCGGCTGCCCGGGCCATGAAGAATTGCGGTCTTTCAAGGCTTAATCTTGTTAATCCCCGCGATGGCTGGCCTAATCCTGCCGCTGATGCCATGGCCTCCGGCGGAATAGATATCCTGAATTCAGCACATCTGACCACCACAACGGCAGAAGCTGCGGCTCCCTATACGATGATTGCGGCAACCACGGCACGTCGACGCGGCATGGCGAAGGAATTCTATACCCCGGGTGAAGCGGCAGAACGGCTGGCAGCACATGCCAGAACAGGCGGAAAAACAGCGCTGCTCTTTGGCCCTGAACGTGCCGGCCTTGAAAATGAGGATGTGGCGCTGGCTGATTTCATCATCACCGTTCCTCTTAATCCGGCTTTTTCGTCGCTTAACCTGGCACAGGCTGTTCTTCTCATGGGGTGGGAATGCCGTAAAGCTGCAGCATCAGTCCTTGATACGCCCCTTGTTCCCGAAGAAGACAGGCCGATACCTTCCACTCTTGAAGAAAGAGAGTTCTTCTTCCGTATGCTGGAGAAAGGGTTGGATGAAGGTGGTTTTTTCACCAGCCCGGATATGCGGCCAGTGGTGATGCGGAATATTACAGCGATGTTCCAGCGTGCTGAACTCTCCGCACAGGATATCCGGACGCTTCATGGGATGCTCAAGGCATTGCTGCGATCTGATAAGCACAAGGCTTGACATTATCCCCGGTTTTTGCGAGAAAACGCCATTCCTGGGAAAGTGGACAGTTCGAAAGATGGACCTGTCCCGGCCAAGAAGGCACTACCGGGGCAACAAGGGCCAACGCGCCTCAAAATAATGGAGCATACCAATGGCTGCAAAGTCAGATCATAAACGTCATAATTCCAAACATAAGATTGATCGCCGTCTTGGCGTAAACCTCTGGGGTCGTGCTAAATCCCCGGTCAATGCCCGTGAATACGGACCTGGTCAGCATGGCCAGCGCCGCCGCAAACCTACGGATTTCGGTGTGCAGCTCATGGCGAAACAGAAGCTCAAGGGCTATTACGGTAACATTGGCGAGAAGCAATTCAAAAAATACTATCAGGAAGCTGTTCGCCGTCGTGGGGATACAGGTCAGAACCTGATCGGTATTCTGGAATGTCGCCTTGATGCACTGGTTTACCGCATGAAATTTGCGCCAACAGTTTTTGCCGCGCGCCAGCTCGTCAATCATGGTCATGTGATGGTCAATGGCCGTCGGTGCAACATTCCATCTGCCATGATGAAAGTCGGTGATGAAATCCAGCTTAAGGAAAAATCACGGACCATTCCTGCCGTCATGGAAGGCGCGGCCTCGGCTGAACGTGATATTCCTGAATATCTGACCGTGGATCAAGGTAATTTCAAAGGATCCATGAACCGGGTGCCTGAACTGGCTGATGTTCCTTATCCGGTGCAGATGGAACCAAATCTCGTGGTCGAATTCTATTCACGCTGATCATTTTAAGATTTATGAAAAGGGCGGCTTCGTGCCGCCTTTTTTGTATTTATGGCGCTTGCTTCCCGTCTCGCCGGATCGGTAGCCTGATCTTGTTGCTGAGTATCAGCAACCCGATGGCAATCACTCCAAATCCCAGCATTTCATGAGTTCTGACCCATTGTCCCAGCACGAATGCATCCAGCAGGAGTGAGAAGGGGGGAATGATGATGGTTACCAGCATCGTGTTTCCTGCCCCTGCTTCTTTCAACAGTGCGAAATAGAGAATATAGGCAAGGCTTGTGCATAACACGGCATAGACGAGAAAACTGCCCAGCATGGCCCCGGACATGAGGGTAAAGGGGTTGCCTTCAGTTATGAGTGTAATGGCAAACATCCACCCGGTTGAAGTCATTAGCATTGCCGTTGCGGTGACTTCGGTATCATGGTGCCTGAGTTTGAGTTTTCCCCAGATGCTGGCAAAAACGTAGCTTGTCGAAGAAAGCAGAATACAGAACTGGCCGATGCTGGTGAGCGACAACCCCGAAAGAGTTTCAATTCCCATGGCCAGTACTACCCCGCTTACCCCGAGGGTGACGCCAACGAAACGTGCGGGAGTCAGCTTTTCATCAGCAAGAAATATCCCTGAGATGATAACAGCGATAAAGGCGGTGGTGGAATTGAGGATTGATGCAAGCCCACCGGTTATATACTGCTGGCCAAAGACGATGGCTGAAAAGGGAAGGGCATTGTTCAGAAAGCCCATGACGATAAAACCAACCCAACTCCGGATGTCGCGGGGCAGTTTCTTCCCTTTGAGCCAGAGCAGGGCAAGCATCGCAAGCGCCGCCAGCCCCACCCGATGAAAGACAATGGTGAAGGGGGCAAATGTCTCCAGCAGAACTTCGGTAATCAAAAACGTGCCGCTCCATAACAGGCCAAGCAGGCACATCATCATCCAGATGCGAAGGGACATGGGCAGTTTCCTTGATTTCGGTCTGAGATTATCCTCTAATCACTGCTGACGGCAATAGCCTATCACCGACCGGAGACATGACTACCATGACAGCAACATACATCGTGCCGCTTGAGGCTTCGCATCATGATGACTGGCTTCCTTTGTATAAGGGGTATGCTGATCACTACCAGGTTGAGCTAACTCCGGAATCAGCCAGTTGCACATGGTCATGGCTGATGGATCCGGATCATCCCCTGACAGGAATAGTTGCTGTAAAAGATTCCCATCCCGTTGGTCTTGCTCATTTCAGGGCAATGCCCAGCCCCCTCAGGGGCCGCGAGATAGGCTTCCTTGATGATCTGTTCGTTGACCCCTCACACCGTGGCGGTGGGGTGGCATCAGCCTTGCTCGAAGCTCTCAGAGTTGAAGCAAAGACAAGGGATTGGCCTGTTATCAGGTGGATTACCCGTGATGATAACTACCGCGCCCGGACCGTATATGACCGCCATGCGGTAAAAACAGACTGGAACACGTATGAGATGATGCCGGATCAGGCCTGAAGTGGCTGAGGATTGACATCAATACCCCGGCTGTTCATCATTTCGATCAATTCACCGGTTTCATACATTTCCCTGATGATATCACAGCCGCCGACAAACTCGCCCTTTATATATAGCTGGGGGATGGTCGGCCAGTTAGTGAAGGTTTTAATCCCTTCACGCACCGCGTCATCTTCAAGAACATTAACTCCCTTGAACTTGACCCCAAGGTGAGACAGAACACCGACAACAGCGGCAGAGAAACCGCATTGTGGAAATACAGGTGTCCCCTTCATGAAAAGGACAACATCCTGGCTTGCAATTTCATTTTCGATAAGGCTTTTTGTCTGTGCGTCCATTTATCAGTCCTCTTCGGATGGGGTTGTCTGGAGAGCCAGGGCATGAAGTTCACCGCCCATGCGGCCTCCCAGGGCATTATAAACAATCTGATGTTGCTGAATACGGGACTTGCCTCTGAATTCAGCTGAGACAACATGGCAGGCATAGTGGTCGCCATCACCGCGAAGATCAGTAATGGTCACGGTGCTGTCTGGCAGGGCTTCCTTGATCAGACGTTCGATTTCGCTAGCTTCCATGGCCATGGGCCAATTTCTCCTCTTATGTGCGCTTAATTGAGGCTCTTCCTGTGCATTCAATTTTGCTCATGACCCCCGGCCATGAGATGCGGTAACCAAGCTTCGCTGATGTCAATCAACTCTTTAACTGAGATAATGTCACCAGAGCTGAATTTCAATGCACCATCACGGCTTGTTTTTCCAATACGGTGAGATGGCACGCCGGCATCTTTCGCCGCCGCAAGCAGTGCGTTTCCGTCGCGGGTTGCCAGAATATAACGCCCCTGATCTTCCCCGAAACACCATCCCTGCAGGTTTCCGCCATCGGGAAGCTCAATCTGTGCGCCGAATTTTCCACCGGTTGCCATGGTCATTTCAGCAACGGTGACCAAAAGTCCACCATCGCTGATATCGTGGGCAGCATCAACATGGCCATTGATGATCTGATCGCGAACAAAACTGCCATTCCGGCGTTCTTCCAGGCAGTCGACAGGTGGTGGTGCGGCATCGACGGCCTTGCCAAAGAGATCTGCATAAACAGAACAGCCCAGCCAGCCATCCTCATCGTCAGGTGTCTGCCCCACAACGATCAGGTCAAGATCTTCTGCGGTTAAGGCAATGCCGACGGCGTGATCGATATCATCTATCCGTCCAACCATGCCAACCACCGGGGCAGGATTGATAGCCGTGCCTTCGGTCTCATTGTAAAGTGAAACATTTCCGGAAACGACAGGTGTATCAAGTTCCCTTGCCGCATCTCCCATACCGGTGACAGCGCCTACGATCTGGCCCATGATTTCAGGTTTTTCAGGGTTGCCGAAATTCAGATTGTTGGTGATGGCAAGCGGCTGAGCACCAGTTGCACTGATATTCCGGTAAGCTTCAGCAACTGCCTGCATCCCGCCGCATCTGGGATCGGCGAGAACGTAGCGTGGTGTGCAATCCGTGGTGACCGCCATGCCCCGCTCAGATCCATGCACCCGGACAAGTGCTGCATCCCCACCGGATGACGCCACGGTATCGGCCATGACATCACAGTCGTATTGCTCCCAGATCCATCGGCGTGACGCCAGATGATGTGAGCCGATCATTTTCCTGAGGGCATCGCAAATATCCACCACGGCAACGTCTTTGCTGTCAAGTTTGGCACGGGCCGGTGTGCTCACGTGTGGGCGATCGTATTCCGGGGCGTCATCGACCAGGGGCGACAGTGGGATATCAGCGGCGATATCACCATCTTTGCGCAGGACCAGCCGGCCTGTTTCCGTGACGGTGCCGATAGTGGCAAAATCCAGGTCCCATTTTTCCAGAATTGCCCGGGCTTCTTCGGTTGCATCAGGTTTGAGAACGGCCAGCATGCGCTCCTGGGATTCCGATAACATAATCTCATAAGATGTCATTCCATCTTCACGGACGGGAACGAGATCAAGGTCGATATCCATGCCGAGGCCACCTTTTGCCGCCATTTCAACTGATGATGAGGTTAATCCTGCGGCCCCCATGTCCTGAATGGCAATCACCGAATCCGATGCCATAAGCTCCAGACTGGCTTCCATCAGAAGCTTTCCGGCGAAAGGGTCACCTACCTGAACCGTAGGGCGTTTGGATGCGGCATCATCGGTGAATTCAGCTGACGCCATCGTGGCGCCGTGAATGCCGTCTCTTCCTGTTTTGGCGCCTATATATATGACAGGATTGCCTGCCCCAGAGGCGGCGGAATAGAAAATCCGGTCCGCTTTCGCGAGCCCCACGGCCATGGCGTTCACAAGTATATTCCCGTTATAGGATTTATCAAAATTGACTTCACCACCAACAGTCGGGATGCCTATACAGTTCCCATACCCGCCGATGCCGGCGACAACACCACCTGTCAGATATCTTGTCAGCGGGTGATCCGGAGCACCAAAACGAAGGGCGTTCAGCAAGGCTACAGGCCTTGCCCCCATGGTGAAAACATCCCTGAGTATACCGCCCACACCTGTAGCAGCTCCCTGATAGGGTTCAATATAGGAAGGGTGATTGTGGCTTTCTATCTTGAAGACAGCGGCCCATCCGTCTCCGATATCAACCACACCAGCGTTCTCACCCGGTCCCTGAATGACACAATCACCGGATATTGGTAGTGTTTTCAGCCATTTTTTTGAAGATTTGTACGAACAGTGTTCGGACCACATGGCTGAAAAAATACCAAGTTCGGTCAGGTTCGGGATGCGCCCTATTGCGGTGCATATCCGGTCGAATTCATCGGCAGAGAGCCCCATCTCCGCAGCATTTTCATATGTCATTTCGGGCTGAGGTGATGTCATGACCGGCAAGCCTCAAAAATTGCGGTGAGCATGGTGCGGCCATCACTGCCCCCGACGGCAGAGCTCATCCGGCGTTCCGGGTGAGGCATCAGCCCCAGTACCTTACCGTTTTCAGAAGTGATGCCTGCAATATCCAGGGCCGAGCCATTGGGGTTGTATTCAGCATGACTGCCGCCAGTTGTATAAGTGAAAGCTATCTGCCCGTTACCCTGAAGACGGCGCAGCGTTTCATCATCAGCAAAATACTGCCCTTCATTATGGGCGACGGGAATGGTAAGCTCATCCCCGTCTTTGAGTTTGCTCATGACCGGTTTTTCCGTATTGTGAACACGCAGAACCGTATTGCGGCAGACAAATTTAAGCCCCTTGTTGCGAATAAGCGCACCCGGCAGAAGTCCTGTTTCAATAAGTATCTGAAAGCCGTTGCATATTCCCATCACCATGCCACCACGAAGCGCGTGTTCATACACACTGTCCATGGCAGGGGAACGCGCGGCAATAGCACCGCATCTGAGATAATCACCAAAAGAAAATCCACCAGGTACCAGAACCAGATCAGGTTTTCCGATATCACTGTCTTTATGCCAGACGACGCGTGGCTTTTGGCCGGTTATGGTTTCCGCGGCGGTGATGATATCACGGTCGCAGTTGGATCCCGGAAACGTGATGACGGCGATATCCATGGTTAACTGATATCCTCGCCAGTCTCAACTTGGCAGGTGATTTCATAATCCTCAATTACGGTATTAACTAGTAATGTCTCGCACATTTTGGCTGTTTTCTGGCGGGCGCGTGTTTCATCTTCTTCATCAATATCAAGCACAAACTGCCTGCCGGTGCTTACGCCGCGTACATCCTGATACCCGAGGTTTGCAAGTGAGCTTTCAATGGCTCGCCCTTGCGGGTCAAGAACCCCCGGTTTAAGCGTGATGGTAACTGTAACCAGCATCTGTTAGTCCTCATTCTCTTCTAGTATAGAAAGATCCAGTCCAAATCGTCCCGCGATATCTTCATAAGCGTCTATCAGACCTCCGAGATCCTGGCGGAAACGATCCTTGTCTTTCTTCTCACCCGTTTTCATGTCCCACAGACGGCAGTTGTCCGGGCTGATTTCATCGGCCAGCAGGATGGTTCCATCTTCGTTAAGCCGGCCGAATTCAAGCTTGAAATCAATAAGGCGAATGCCGATCTCCCGGAAGAGATTTCCGAGAATACTATTAACCTTGTTTGTCAGTTTTATAATTGTATCAAGTTCCCCTGCCGAGGCGATGTCAAATGCCAGAATATGTTCACGACCAATGATGGGGTCATTAAGGGCATCTTCTTTGAGATAGAATTCAAGCAGCGGTTCGGCAAGAATATCACCTTCCTTAACCGGGATGATTTTACCTCCCAGCCTTTTGACAAGAGATCCGGCGGCCACATTCCTTATAACCACCTCAACAGGAATGATGGACACCTTACGGACAAGTTGTTCACGCCTGTTGATACGCTTTATAAAGTGCGTGGGCAAACCATGGGCAGCCATCTCGCCCATGATGAATTCTGAAATTATGTTGTTGAGCACACCCTTGCCGGCAATAACATCATGCTTCACGGCATTGAATGCGGTGGCGTCATCCTTGAAATACTGGATCAGTGTATCCGGTTCAGGCCCGACAAAGAGTGTCTTGGCCTTCCCGTCATAGAGTTGTTTGCGCTGCGCCATGGAACCTGGTCAGACAAAGACGTGGTGAATTGAAAGAATCTTAATGCAATTTATAAAGGTCTTTTTTCTGCCTGTAAACGTCGATAAACAGCGATTACCGGGCAAAAACACGCTCAAAGATCGTATCGATGCGGGCAAAGTGCTGGTCAAGATCAAACAGCGCGTCAAGTTCTTCGTCACTCAGCGCCTCTTGAATGTCCGGGTCTGCCTTCAGCCGTTCAAGATATGAGCCTCCGTT
>CAZOLR010000009.1:22277-67580 GCA_964580905.1 uncultured Hyphomicrobiales bacterium
CGCTCGTGCCAGAGAGCCACATTTTCTAGTGCAGGAGTAACGGCCGCCCGCACTATCCTTGCAAGCCCGGTCAGGTTTTCGGTCAACACCGGATTGCGTTTGTGCGGCATGGCCGATGAGCCTTTTTGTCCCGGTGAGAAATATTCTTCGGCTTCGCGGACTTCGGTGCGTTGCATGTGTCGTATCTCCACCGCCAGCCGTTCAACCGATGAAGCAACCACGCCAAGGGTGGAAAAATACATGGCATGCCTGTCACGGGGAATGACCTGCGTGGAATGTGTTTCCGGCACCAGTCCCATACGGTCCGCCACGTGGCTTTCCACCAGAGGATCGATATGCGCATATGTTCCAACCGCCCCGGATATCTTGCACGTGGCAATTTCCTCTCTTGCGGCTATCAGTCGCTTTTTAGCGCGGGCAAATTCTGCATAAAACCCTGCAAGTTTAAGCCCGAAACTGACCGGCTCGGCATGGATGCCGTGGCTTCGTCCAATGGTCGGTGTATATTTATGTTCTTCCGCGCGCGTCCGGAGCGCATCAAGCAGTTGATCAATTCCGTCTATCAGAAGATTGGTTGCGCGGGTAAGCTGCACGGCCAGAGTGGTGTCCAGCACATCAGATGAGGTCATGCCCTGATGGATGAAACGAGCTTCCGGGCCGACAAATCCGGCCACGCTTGTCAGAAAAGCGATAACGTCATGCTTTGTTTCACGTTCAATCCTGTCAATCTCTTCAATATTGAAATCTGCTTTCTCACGAATGATGGCCGCCGCCTCTTCGGGGATAACACCAAGCTTTGCCTGAGCGTCGCAGGCATGAACTTCAATTTCAAGCCAGATACGGAAGCGGCTTTCATCGGACCAGATTTGCTGCATTTGCTGACGGGAATAGCGTGGGATCATCATTCATTCCATCTGATATTGATCAAAGAATTGTTGCATAGCATTTCGTGCCGTATTTTTCTACTTAATGTCTTAAATAAAAATCAGATCAGACCCATTGTTTTGAAACTCGAACAGCTGTTCGGGCTGATGATCAGGTGATCATGAAGGATTATATCAACGTTTCTCAGCGCATCCCGTATTGTTCGTGTCATTTCTATATCTTGTTTTGACGGGGTGGTGTCTCCGGAAGGGTGGTTATGAACCAGAATGATTGCCACCGCTTTTTTCAATACAGCCTCACGCACCACTTCTCGTGTGTAGATATTGACTTTGTTGACCGTCCCTTCGGCAAGAATGTCGGATGCGATGAGTCTGTTGCGGGAATCAAGATAAAGAACAGCTATTTTCTCACCACGTTCAAAACCTATTTCATTCCGGCAGTAGTGGACCACCGTCTGCCAGGAAGACAGCACATTATTGCTGAGCAATTCTTCGCGCAGCATTTCTCCGGTCAGCCGTTGCAGCAATTTGAAAAATACCACCACGTTCTCTCCGATACCTGGGATTTCCAGGAGATCTTCCGGCTCGGAATAAATCAGACGCTGAACGGTCTTGTGTTTTGCGAGCAAGGTTTTTGCCAATACTTTCGTATCTTTTCGGGGGATACAGAAATGCAATAGCATTTCAATGACTTCATAGTCATAGAGGCTTGCTGTGCCAGATGTCATAACCTTGTGACGCAAGCGTTCACGATGGCCAGTATGAAGATGTGATGCTGAATTTTTCTGCCCGCGTGTTTCCGTCATTTCTCCCACCATCAAGTAAACGAAGGGGCCAAAATAACGACCGGGCCAAAAAACCTGCTACAATTTTAGGTTAAAGAAAAGTTCCTTGCAACGCGCTTTTCTTTTCGGGGTTGGCCGATGGTTGATGTGTCCGGGTTATTCACCGGAATAGGGCGGTTTTGTCAGCCCGGCAGGGGAAAGGGTGAATATTTCCACACCATCAGCTGTGACGCCGACCGAATGCTCAAACTGAGCTGAAAGTCCGCGATCACGTGTCACGGCAGTCCAGCCGTCTGCCAGAAGTTTCACCTGCCAGGTGCCGGTATTGATCATCGGCTCAATCGTGAAAATCATTCCTTCTTCAAGGACCATGCCCTCACCGGGTTCGCCGTAATGCAGGACAGTGGGGGCCGCGTGAAAACTGCGGCCAAGACCATGACCGGTGAAATCTCTCACCACGGAAAAACGCGCAGCTTCGGCAAATTCCTGTATCGCATGGCCGATATCACCCAGCGTATTGCCTGGCCTGACGGCACGGATGCCACGCATCATGGCCTCATAGGTCACGTCGGTCAGTCTTCTGGCCTTTACCGAAGGAGGGCCAACCCAATACATCCGGCTGGTGTCTCCATACCAACCGTCCAGAATAACCGTCACATCGATATTGAGTATATCTCCATCATGAAGAACTTTTTCAGATGGGATGCCGTGGCAGACAACGTGGTTGACAGAAATGCAGGTGGCTTTGGGAAAGCCTTTGTAGTTCAGAGGGGCAGGAACAGCACCATGATCTTCGATAAAGCGATGGCAGATATCATTAAGCTCAAGCGTAGTTACGCCAGCTTTTACAAAAGGGGTGATGTAATCCAGGGTTTCTGCGGCCAGTCGGCCGGCTCTTCGCATGCCTTCAAAACCGCTCTCATCATGGCGTATTACAGGTTCAACTCGCATCATACGTCTCGTTTGGTCTGCAACAAGGTGGTATCAATCGGCACTGCCTCGCTGATCTTGATCTCCCGGGTGCTGATGTTGCAACGCCAAGCTTCCATATGCACACCAGCATCGCGTGCATTCATAAATGCCTCTGCATAGACCGGATCAATATCGTCTGCAAGCGTAAACCGGTCGCCATCCCCACGCTGGATAACGTATAACATGGCTGCCTTTTCGCCGTTGCGGGCGATATCAGCAAGAACGCGAAGGTGTTTTGCTCCCCGGGATGTCACGGAATCAGGAAATTCCATCGCGCCGGGATTAGGGCCATCGGGTCGTGCCAGATGGACATTCTTGACTTCAAGATAGAGGCTTTCGCCGGTTTCGGGATTCCGAAGGCGAAAGTCAAAGCGTGTACCCTTGCTGTAGGTGAACTCTGGGATGATCTCTGAAAATGGTCTGAAAACCGGCACCAGACCTTCTTGAAGGGCTTCCATGGTAAGTTTGTTGGGGATATTGGTGTTGATTCCGACAAGTACGCCATCTGCCTTTACGAGTTCAAGCGTTTTCCTGAGCTTGCGGGCGGGATTATCAGAGGTGGAACACCAAACATCCATGCCAGCCTCTTTGAGGCCGGTCATCGCGCCCGGATTAGGGCAGTGGACCGTCTCCACCACACCGTTGAAATCCACATCTGCCAGAAATCTTTTGTAGCGTTTGACGAGAATACCTTTGGTCAATTCCGGCAGTTGCATGAGGCACCTCAGCTAAAAGGGTGGTTATTCCAATAAATCATATGTATAGACATAAAACATCACCGTATATTCAAAAGGTCATTTTATGCAACCAACTGCGGCAATCATCATTATAGGCGATGAAATTCTGAGCGGGCGAACCGCAGATAAAAATATAAACTGGCTGGCCTCTGTTTTATACGAACGGGGCATCAGGCTTACGGAAGCCAGGGTAATCGGTGATAACGAAAAACGGATCATTGAAACCGTACAGACGCTATCTTCAGCGAATGATATGGTCTTTACCTCAGGCGGTATCGGGCCGACCCATGATGATATTACCACGTCATGTATTGCCAGGGCGTTTGGTGTAAACGTGATCCGTCATCCTGAGGCCGATCAACGCCTGATCGACCATTATGCCGGAACCGGCCTCGAATACAACAAAGCACGGCAGAAGATGGCTGATATTCCTGAAGGTGCTGAACTGATCGACAATCCCGTTTCCGCGGCACCCGGTTTTATTCTCAAAAATGTTTATGTTCTGCCGGGTGTCCCCTCCATCCTTCAGGCCATGGTAGAGAATATGGGAGACCGGCTTCCCGGTGGCACAAAGGCTCATCGCCTGACGGTTCAGACCGACATTGGTGAAGGATCGCTGGCAGAGGGACTGGCTCGTGTCGAAGCTGAATTCAAAGGTGTTTCGGTAGGGAGTTACCCCTGGTTCAAGCCGGGAACATACGGCACCGCGCTGGTTGTCACAGGGCTTGAGAAAAACCTTGTTGAATCCGCAGCGATGGCACTTGTCGCTCTGGTGGAGAGTTTTGGCGGTAAAGGCTTTATCGATGAGAAGGTAATCGGCGGCAATACCCCATGATCCTTTTATTAAATCAAGGATGGCATCCGAAATCGTGTACTACCCCCAAGGACCTTTGCGCCGGGTATTTTGCCGGTTGATGGAAGGGATATCCGTGCGGCCCGGCCGACGATACCTGTATCTTGCCTTGAATTCATCCCTGACCTGACGTCCCGGCACCGGAGAAATATCCCATTGCGGTGGTTCTTCCTGCTTTGGCAACAGAACCACACCTTTGCGCCGGAAGAAAGGCGTGAGTACAAGTCCGGCAAGAAAACCTCCGATATGGGCAAAATAGGCGGTGCCTCCACCATCACCTGCAAGGGAAGATGGCGCGGCAACAAACTGCAATAATATCCATACGCCCAGCACAACAAAGGCCGGTATGTGTATCCATCGGATAAAGATCAGGATTACCATAATAACCCGGACTTTCGCACGGGGGAACATAAGCAGATACGCGGCAAGAACCCCGGCAATAGCTCCTGACGCACCAACAAGAGGCGTGGTTGAGTCTGGATTGATCAGTACATGGGCAAGGGACGCTGCCATACCGCAACTAAGATAGAACACCAGAAATCTGAACGACCCCATCCGGTCTTCCACATTGTCAGCAAAAATCCAGAGATAGAGCATGTTGCCGCCCAGATGCATCCAGCCACCATGAAGAAAGGTTGAAGAAACAAGTGTTGCCCAGGAAGGAATAGAGCGGAGATCTTCCGGAAGATCAGCCTCTCCGGTCACAAGGGCTGGAATAGTGGCATACCGGAGCAGAATTTCATATTGGCCGCGGTCGGGCTGAGTTGCTTGTATCAGAAAAATCAGGATGCAAAGCGCAAGAATAATCCAGCTTACCAATGGGGGCCTGCTGGTCGGATTATCATCAAAGAGAGGAAGGAAGAACATATGCCGGTTTTTTCCTTAAGTCGCATCTATGATGCAGGCAAGATCAAGTTTAGTCCAGAATGTGCAGATATTGCACTTGAAATCGGCGCCCGGTCTCTGTAGTGAGATGAGTGCTGTTTGATATAAACTTATCAACAGCCAGTCAGGGTCTGGTATGGGAGCGTGGCGGAATTGGTAGACGCAAACGACTTAAAATCGTTTATCTTCAATGGTGTACGGGTTCGAGTCCCGTCGCTCCCACCACCTTGGCGGAGCCTGTCACAAATTCAGTACGGTTGTTGTGAACAGTTTTGCGCTTTTATTTAAGGCGGCACTCCAGTCCTCGGCCGCATTACTATCGGCTTTATCGGAAACATATTTGAAACACCAGAATGGCAGGCCTAGCGTCATACATAAATTAGCGATGGCGTAAGCCTCCATATCAACAAGATCAGTTTTTAACTCAGGCATGTTCTCCACAAAACTATCACCCGTGCCAATGCTTGCTCCGGGTCGGCCAATATCAATCGGACCTTCATCTTCAAAAGGAGTCTGACCAAGGGAAAAACCAAGGCCGCGGACATCCATATCACGTTGGTAAAACCGAGTGACATCGACAATTCCGGCAAGATTATCCGACAGTGCTCCTGCTGTTCCGAAATTAATTACGGTTTGTGGTCTGTTTTCAATGATGGCCTGAAAGCCGCGTATGGCGGCGTTAACCTTGCCCACCCCAGTATAGCGAATTGTCCACCCTGGCGCAGCTGAATGAGGCAACTCATCTTCAAGCGCGACAAGAATAAGGCTGGTAGATGGATCAAATCTAGGCATCATATTTCAGCAGTGAGATAAGTGGCATGCCAATATTCTCACGTCCTTTCAGTTCAGCAAGTTCAATGATAACGGCGGTAGCCACAGGATCAGCGCCAAGACGGCGAAGTAACTTTGCAGCAGCTTCTACGGTCCCACCTGTGGCCAGCAAGTCATCGATGATTACAATACGTTTTCCCTTTATGGGTGTATCCGCTTGGATGGTTAAGGTGTTCACGCCATATTCAAGTGCATAGGATTCTTCAATCAGATTGCCAGGGAGTTTCCCCGGCTTTCGAATTAACAATGATCCCTTGTTGAAAATGTTCGCAAGCAGGGTTGAGAAAAGAAACCCCCGGGATTCTATTCCGGCAAAATAATCCGGCATATAAGGCCCAATCTTTGCCTCTAAAATATCAATAACAATTTTCATCGCTTCAGGCGATGCCAGCATCGGGCTGATATCCCGAAAAAGAATGCCCTCTTTAGGAAAATCCGGATATTGAGCAATATAGCGTTCAAGTTCAGGTTTAGTCATTTCATTCCCATTTTGATGGTTTGATTTTACTATTAACCTACACTACTCCCTGTCAAGGCGCCATGAGAGGAGGTCAAGCCTGTCCTGGCCCCAGAAGACTTCTCCATCAAAGACATAGGAAGGTGCGCCAAAAACGCCCTGTTCCAGTGCTTTTTCAGTGTCCTTAGCAATCAGGCTGTCAAAGTGTGCGCTGTCGGATGATGCCATTTCAACAAGTTTTGCACCATTAAGACCTGCGGCATTGAGAGTTTGGGTGACCGCATCAGGATCATCCATATCTTTTTCTTCGGCCCACAACCCCTGAAGCACGGCCTCTGAAGCGATAAGACCATCACCAGTACCATCCAGATTAACAGCGGCAAGAATGGTATAGGCCGTCAGGCGGGTCCGGGACGGGAAATAGGCTGGCTCCACCACAAGCGGAATGTTGAGAAAATCCCGGAACCTTGCAAGTTCTTTTAAGCGATAAGCCTGTCTGGCCGGGGCTCTTTTGGGCAGGGGAAGTCCGCCTGTCTTGGGAAAGATCACCCCATAATCCACGATGCGCAAATTCACCTTTGCGTTATGCTTTTCAGCAATATGGCGGAAACGCCGCGCCCCGAGATAGGTCCACGGGCTGACCGGGGTAAGGTAGTAATCAATTTCAATGGATTTTTCAGACATCTTTATCTGCTCCTTATTTTCAGTAAATCTTGATCTCTTTCGGCTTGGGACGCCAGCATATGAAGACACACTGTTTAACCACGCAGGTTTCCCCCATGGACTGTTGCAGGAATTCTCTTCGTTTGTTCGAAACCTTTGGGGCCATCAGCTCTTTGCACCGCCAAGATACCGGAACCTGCGCAAATAGGTTTCAGTTGTTCGCGAAGGCGAAGCGGGTTTTATCCGGATATCAGGGATAATACGTGGACGTGCAATCGCTGCCCGTGCTTCCTTTTCGGTGAAA
The DNA here is from genome assembly GCA_964580905.1 of uncultured Hyphomicrobiales bacterium. Classification (GTDB taxonomy): domain Bacteria; phylum Pseudomonadota; class Alphaproteobacteria; order Puniceispirillales; family UBA1172. Next base: position 29,649 of record CAZOLR010000009.1, read on the forward strand.
CCTGCAATTTGCGTTGCTTCGATAAATGCCGCCAGTTTGTCGGCCCGCTTTATCGCCTTTTTCACTCCTTCGGGGAGTATGCCTGGAAGACCGAAGCGGATATGGACGGCAATCTCAAGACGTTGCTCTATGGATTTGTATTCACTGGATAAGGCTGCCTTGAAGGGCGTAATCATGTCGCCGATGACATATTCAGGGGCATCATGGAGCAGGCACGCCAATCTCCAGCGCCGGTCTGTTCCCGGATTCTGTTTTGCAAATATCCTTTCCACAAGGACACTGTGCTGGGCGACGCTGTAGGGCCATTCACCAGAGGTCTGCCCATTCCAGCGGGCCACGCGCGCAAGGCCATGGGCTATATCCTCAATTTCAATATCCATCGGTGAAGGATCAATCAGGTCGAGTCTCCGGCCGCTCAGCATTCTTTGCCAGACCCGAGGGGTGTTTTTATCTTTTTTGTTTCCGCTCACAACGAATGTCCACCCGTCTTTGATTCCAGATACAAAAACAATCACCTTGCTATTGCCCATCTTCTCTTAGCACAATATATATCATGGGCGAGGGGATGAACGCTCAATGAAGGATTATTACCAGACAACAGAAAGATACCGAAGACAAGAGTTCCGTGCGCAGGTGAACTGGTTTGTCCGGATTTGTCTTCTTGGTATCATGCTCTGGATCGGATGGTTTTGGGGTAACAGCCAGCAATTGGCACTTATGTCCTCAAATGCCCAGCAGATCATGGCGTTGCAGCAGGAAAACGAGAATCTGCAACAGCAAATCACCACTCTCAACACCAAACTTGAAGAAGAACAGCGGCTTCGGCTTGAGGCTGAGCTTGTCAATGGTGTGGCTGGTCAAGACGACAGAATGAAACGGTTGAGCAGGCGAATTGCCCGTCATCTTGCAAGAGGGGTGGATGAAAAACAGATCCTCAGATCCTTGAACGGGCTTTCTAAACCAACCCGTTGCCGGACTGCTGAAACGAAGGATGTCGCTGTTGCCACCAGCCTTTTTGCCGGTGGGGAATCCAAGGTTGATCTGCTCAGCGGGGCGTTGCAGGTATTCATTGAAGGAGAGGCCGGACATGAAGCCACACGCGACACCCCATGGTTTGATCCGGAAAAGCCTGTCTCAATGAGGATAAGTTATTTTGGCGGAGAAAAAATCAATTCAGGATCTTTGCCTCTGGAAACGGTGCTCATCGCGGATACCTGGCTGATCAAGATCAAGCTTTTTGAGACAAACCTTCAGGGATATGTCAATCTTATCCTGGAAACGTGTCCGATAGATCAGTAACCCCCTTTAGGACGTTCTATTTCAAACACGTCCCGGACGACCGCATAATCTTTGTATCCGAGGCGGCTGACCGGCTGGTATAAACTAACATCTATTTTACCATCGACGATAACCTTGTCGTTGATGTTTATGCCGATGATTGTCCCCATCACCCAGTAGTTTCGCTGGCCATTTTCATCTTCTGGCAGAGCAAGAATATCCCAAACCTTACATTCCAGATGGCAAGGCGCGTCCTTAACCCTTGGGGGGGCAACGGTTTGTGAAGGTTCAGCCTCAAGGCCGACCAGATCGAATTCTGACTCGCCATGTGCCGCAGGGGCGGAGGTGTCGCTCATCGCCTGCATTTGTGCGGAAGAGACAATGTTGACAACAAATTCTCCGGTTTCACGGGAATTGACAAGGGAGTCTTTCTCTCTCTCGCCAGGTGATACGGAAAATCCAACCATGGGCGGTGTTTCAGAAATGGCGTTGAAAAAACTGTAGGGGGCGAGATTGGCCTGGCCCTTAGAGTTCACGGTTGAAATCCAGCCTATGGGGCGGGGGGCGACAATAGCTTTGAGAGGATTAAAAGGAAGGCCATGTTCCTTATGGGTGCCGGGGGTGAAAAACATTTTATCTCTCCATTACATTACCCGTTGGTGGATGGATTATCGCCGGTATTGGTGGCGAGTATGTGCGGTTTATATCTTTCGGCCCGGACTTTCCGGCAGTATAGGGGTGGTGGATTCTTCGCCGCCAATGCCGCGCCTTGGTGTACAATCCCCACTGATCATCTGGGTGAACAGCGACTCTTTGCACTGCTCCCATTCAGGAGCATCAGCATTTCGGCTTTGATAAAGTCCGACAATAACTAATGCCGTAATAAGGGCATAAAGAACCCATTGTAAGCTCCCATACCGGCGTTTTGGTCTGTGTTCCGTCATCTTATCTCTATCAATCCCATACTTTTATATGTGCGGGATAATCGTCTTCCGCAATATCTTCTTCAGGAAATATTTGGCCGCGAACGGAAATACCTGCCTCATGGATGCTTTCCTTGCGTCCTGATATAAGCGGATGCCATGGGGGTAACTTTTTGCCTTCATGCAACAGGCGGTACGCACAGGTAGACGGCATCCAGGGCAGATCGTTAAGGCTGGATGGGGACAGAATGACACAGTCCGGCACTTCTTTCTTCCTTTGCGGATAATTGGTGCACTGGCATGTCTGTCCGTCCAGAAGACGGCAACCGATATCTGTGTAATGGATCGACCCGTCATCCACATCTTCAAGTTTGATGACGCAACATTTGCCGCACCCGTCGCAGAGGCTTTCCCATTCCTCTTGTGTCATTTCTGCAAGAGATTTTACCTCCCAGAAACCTTTTGACGTCATGGGTTTTCCCCTTTCAGGAGATGCGCAAGTTCAAACGCCTGACGGCCGATACTGCTGGCCCCGACAACATCACCAAGTGAAAACGCTGTCGGTGGTCCGAAAGCATAAATACCCCCGAGTGGAGTATGATCTGGCCCGAGGATGTTATACGTTCTGTCGACGATTAAACCTTCCGTTGCATCAGGTATAATACCGCTTCGGGACATGGCGGCAATAAGAGGGTCTTTTCCGGCACCTGTTGCGAGGAGAACATGATCTGTTGAAATTTCGGTTGTTGTTCCATCTGCAAGGATGACAGTAATAACCGGTTTGCCAGCGTCACGTGTTTCCACCGCCCGGCAACGTCCGTGATAAAGTCTGAGTTGTCCGCTTGCCTGTAATCTTTCTGCGGCGGCAACAGTTTGTGGTGAGGCACGATAGCGTATTAACTGCCACCACCACCCAAATTTTTTCTTCAACCGCTGGCGGTCTGCATATCGCAGCTTTTGCCATGCGGATGAAAGATGCGGGCGCAGGGCTTCAAATCTGGACTGCCACTCAGGATCCGCCCAGTCTCCTTGCCGGAGTTCCCGGCGGAAGGTTGCCAAAAACTCACGGCCAGATATGGTATCGGGCCATGGATGGGCATCTTTCTTTACCCAGTTGGTCTGTGCCGGCGGAAGCATACCGATGGGGGTGATCACATTGATCACGCCGCAGTGTTTTCCTTGTTCAAGAGTGAAAATAGCGTCCATAGCGGTTAATCCGCCGCCGATAACGCTCACCTCGCTGTGTTTGTCAACATGACTTGTCCAGGTGCCTTTCCAGGCGTTGTCGATCAAGATCCCGGATATATCGCGGCTGAAGGAAAAATTAGGCAGCGGATCAGGATTCCCCGGGATCAGAACAACCTTATCAGCCGTAATTTCCTGTTTGCCTGTTGTGGTGATGTGCCAGCAGGTTTCAGCCCGGATTTCTGCGGCACGATCCTTGATCTGGGTGAGTTTTCTGCCTGCCAGTCCACGGGCGATTTCCGTGTCAACGTAGCGGGCAAAATCCTGCCGCCGGAAGAATCTTCCGGCATGGGTCTCGGCATCGGGATCATGGATATGGAGATCGGCCGAGGCAGCAAAATGGGTGTTATCATCGGGGCGCAGCATCATCAGGTCATCACGGACATTCAGGCGAAAGTCCGGGTTCTCGCAACCATAGGCTTTGCCCGCGCCGAGATGCCCGGGACCAAGAATGGTTATGTCCGAAGCCTCAACACCGGCTTCCAGAAGATGAAGGGTGAAGACTGCCGCCGCATAGCCATCCCCTATAATGAGAATGGGTATCCGATCAGTCATGGCTACGTGTGAAATACCCGCCCTTATGATAGCCAAGACCTGGTTTATCCGTATTGGAAAAGGACTGCACTTCGCCGATCAGGATAACATGATCGCCAGCATCGACGGTTTTATGCATGCTGCAACTGAAGAAGGCAGCGGCTCCTGTTATTATCGGATTTCCCTCAATGCTCAGTGACCAGTCTATGTCATGAAACCGGTCTTCGACATTTCGGGCAAAGCGGTTTGATATCTCCTGCTGGTCATCGGCAAGAATATTGACGGCAAAATTCTCCGCTCCGGTGAAAGCGTCAAGATTTTCTGATGATTTATCAATGCAAATCAACACCAGAGGAGGTGACAAGGATACGGAAGTGAAGGAATTCGCTGTAAAACCAAGCGGCTGATCATGTCCGTTCCGTGTGGTCACCACGGTTACTCCTGTCATGAAACTGCCAAAGGCTTTGCGCAGATCAGCCTGGTCAACATTCATTATGTGCATCCTTTCATTACCTAACCCCAACTTATATGTGGCAAGGTTGCGGGCGGTGTCCAGTCCTTAGTTCTGCTAAATCAGGAATGATCTTCCCTGATCATGGCTGCTCCTTTTTCTGCTATCATGATTGTCGGAGCATTGGTGTTGCCTGAAACAAGTGTGGGCATGATGGATGCATCGATCACCCGCAAGCCTTTAATGCCATGCACCCGCAGTCGTTCGTCTACCACATCACCGGTATCAGGTGACGGGCCCATCCGGCAGGTGGAAACCGGATGATAGAGTGTTACGCCGGTTTCTCTGGCATAGGCCAGAAGCTCTTCGTCGGAGTTTATATCCCTGCCGGGGCGAAGTTCGGCTTCCACGTGTTTTTTCATCAGGTCGCATTCCATGATTTCCCGCGCGATTCTCAGCCCGGCGACGTTAACCCGCTGATCTTCCTCGCGGTCAAGATAATTCGGAAAAATAAGCGGGGCATCCAGCGGATCAGGTGAGCGCAGATGGATGTGTCCCCGGCTTTCCGGCCGCAACTGGCAGGGACCAAAGGTCATGCCGGGAAAATCATCGAAGACACGCTTGGCTGGATTGGCAAAGCTGGCATTGGCGATATGATACTGAATATCCGGCCCTATAAGGCCCGGTCTTGATTTCACAAAACCGCCAAGGATACCCGCGGGAAGAGACAAGGCCCCACGTCGCAACAGGGCATATTTGATAATCTCTCCGGCAAGTGCAACACCTCTTGAAAGATGATTGATGGAAAGATTGCCTTTCAGCTTCCAGGATATTCGGGAAATGTAATGGTCCTGAAGATTTTCCCCCACACCTTTCAGTTCATGCTGCGGTTTAATCCCGTGGCCTGACAAAATTGCCGGATTGCCGATGCCGCTGAGTTCAAGGAGTTGTGGGGACTGGATAGCACCTGCGGACAAAATCACTTCACGTCCGGCTTCAATCCTTTTTTCAGATCCGTTTATCAGGCATCGAACACCTGTGGCTTTCCTGCCATCCATGACCAGACTTGTGACTTGCGCTTTTGTAATTATGGTGAGATTTGGCCGACGACGAATCGGATCTATATAGGCTTTTTTGGCGGAATGACGGACACCGTTCTTCTGGGTGACCTGATAATAGGCAAAACCTTCCTGATCATGGCCGTTGTAATCCGGGTTATGCGGGTATCCAAGGTGCTCTGCTGCCTCTATCACCAGATCAAGCGCCTTGTATCGTGATCGTACCATCGCAACATTGAGCGGCCCGTTCCGGCCACGAAGATCCGGGTCCATATCTTCATAACCGAGAGCTTCGCAATGTTCGGCTTTGCGAAAAAAGGGCAGCACGTCCTGATACGACCAGCCACGATTGCCGCGCTGGGCCCAACCGTCGTAGTCATGCGACTGTCCGCGAACATAGAGCATGGCGTTAATGGCAGATGATCCCCCCAACACCTTACCCCTGGGAAAAGCGATGGGCCGCATGGCGGTATTTGCCTCTGGCTCGCTTTCAAACATCCAGTTGATGGCCGGGTTAACCATGGTTTTAATATAACCTGCCGGGATATGGATCAGGGGATTGCGGTCCTCTCCACCTGCTTCGAGCAGAATAACGCTGATCTTTGGATCCTCGGAGAGGCGATTGGCGAGAACACACCCTGCGGAACCTGCACCAACGACTATATAATCTGCTTTGCGCATTAACCCAGCCTCTTTAATAAAGATGTACTATACTCTTCCCGGCAGACCTGCAAAGTTGTTTTTCCGGGAGTTGCTCTAAATCAGGAATTAGATCAGTCGCGCCGGCAAAGTAAGCAATCACACGATATTGATGGAGATGGTGAATGGATATATTTGTTTACGGGACTCTTCGTGATGCGTCCATTCGTGATGCGGTGCTGGGTCATGCGGTATCTCGTGTAACCCCTGCCACGATCAGGGGATATGAAGCAAGGCTTGTTCGTGGACATGATTTCCCCATAATCCGTCCATTTCCGGAGAGCGTGACTAAAGGTGAAATCCTGCATGATCTGAGCGAAGAAGATGTTTACGCACTGGACAAGTTTGAAGGGGATACCTACGATCGTAAAGATATGACGGCTTTGCTTCAGGACGGCCGGGAGCAGACGGTCAATGTTTATGTAGATTGCGGCATTTACGAAGATGGCGGGCCTTTTGACCTTGATCAATGGGTAAGCAATATGCGCCATGGTTTTATCAGGACATTCATGGGAGACCGGGGGTTTGTCAAACCGAAAAACTGACGGAAGGTCTGATCAGGCAGCAAGCAAAAATTGGCTCAAACATCTCGGCATTGGTGCATTTCTTTTCTTTTTTCTCAAAGGTATAGGCTGGCTGGTGGTTGCAGGCCTTGCCGTGTGGGGTTTCTGGGGATAAGCTGAGATCATATCTGGGGACATTCCATGACAAAGCAAAGACCCATACTTGTTCTGACCGGCGCCAGTCGTGGTATTGGGCACGCTACCGTTAAGCGTTTTTCAGAAGAGGGATGGCGTATCATCACCTGTTCACGACATGCTTTTCCGGAAAATTGCCCATGGCCTGCTGGTGAGGAAGATCATCTTCAGATCGATCTTTCGGATCAGTCAAGTATTGAAGACGGGGTGCGTGAACTCCTTGACCGGCTGGATGGTCAGCCCCTGAACGCGCTGGTGAATAATGCCGGTATTTCACCGAAAATGCCTGACCAGCAACGAATGGATAGCCTGCATACACCCATGGAAACCTGGATGCAGGTTTTTCAGGTGAATTTCTTTGCCCCGATAATGCTGGCCCGCGGACTAAGTTCATCCCTTGTCAAAGGGCAGGGGTCGATTGTCAATGTCACCTCTATCGCCGGCAGCAGGGTTCATAGTTTTGCAGGGACGGCTTATGCAACATCCAAAGCGGCACTGGCCTCATTGACCCGGGAAATGGCCGCGGATTTCGGTCCTCTGGGTGTTCGTGTCAATGCGATTGCGCCGGGGGAGATCAAAACCGATATCCTTTCTCCTGAAACCGAGGAAAAGGTTCTGCCGGATATCCCGATGCGGAGACTTGGCACCACCGAAGAAGTGGCTGAGACTATCTACTTCTTGTGTTCCGGTGCTTCAAGCTATCTGAACGGAGCTGAAATTCATATTAATGGCGGTCAGCATGTCTGACCCATTGTCGATGAGGGAACATTATGAATAAACCTGAAAATTTTTCACCCAATTCAGCTGAAGCCAGGGATATTGCCCATCACCTGCATCCTTACACAAGTCCGGCCATGCTCAAGGAAAAAGGTCCCCAGATCATGCGTTCCGGCAGCGGCATTTATGTGACTGATGCTGACGGAAAAGAATATATTGAGGGGATGAGCGGGCTGTGGTGCGCTTCACTCGGGTTTAATGAGCCTGAACTTGTAAAGGCTGCAACGGAGCAGATGCAAAATCTGCCCTATTATCATAGCTTTACCGGTAAAACTGTTGACCCTGCCATTGATCTTGCCGAAATCCTCATCAAAATTGCACCTGAAGGGCTCGAAAAGGTCTTTTTCTGCAATTCCGGATCTGAAGCAAACGACACCGCCATCAAAATGGTATGGTATTATCATGCTTCGATAGGTAAGCCGGAAAAGAAGAAGATTATCAGCCGTAAACGTGCTTATCACGGCGTTACTCTTGCGGCCGCCAGCCTGACCGCGCTTGCCTATGTTCAGGACGGATTTGGTCTGCCGCTTGATTTTGCCCGTCATACATCTTCACCTCATTATTTTCAGGACGCCCATGACGGGGAAAGCGAGGCTGATTTTACCGCGCGCATCATGCGGGAGCTGGAAGAAATGATTGAAGCCGAAGGTGCTGATACCATCGGTGCATTCATTGCCGAACCTCTCATGGGTGCAGGGGGTGTTATTCTTCCCCCTGAAGGTTATTTTCAGGCACTCAAGCCAATCCTGGACAAGCACGATATCCTCATGATTGCGGATGAGGTCATATGCGGCTTCGGACGCACCGGCAATATGTGGGGGTCTCAAACCTATGGGATCAGGCCTGATATTCTGACTTGTGCCAAGGCTCTGTCTTCGGCGTATCTACCCATATCTGCCGTAATGGTCTCAGGCAAGGTGGCGGCAGGCGTCGAAGAGCAGGCCAACAGGTTGGGTCAGTTCGGGCATGGCTATACCTATTCCGCGCATCCTGTTCCTGCGGCGGTGGCCAAACGCACCATGGAGCTGATGGAAGAGCGTGATATTGTCGGCCATGTGCGATCAGTTTCGCCGTTATTCAATGAACGTGTTGCCGCCATGGAGAGATTTGAAAGCGTCGGCAACACGCGTTCTGTCGGGCTTATTGGTGCCATGGAATTCGTGGCTGAGCCGGGGACACGTATCAAGATGGATCCTGCCCAGAAATTTGCCGCAAAAGCCATGGCTGTTATTCAGGAACATGGGGTGATCCTCAGGGCACTGCCTGTTGACGGTATAGGTTTCTGCCCCCCTCTCATAACGACAGAAGATGAAATAAACCTGCTTTTCGACAGGGTGGAGAAGGCCATGCCCGTTATCGATGGCATGGCGGCGGAAATCCGCGGCTGACAAATTTGGCCGCACGTCTTTCCAGAACGCCCGGCAAGATCAGTGCGTTGCGATCAGCGCTTGAGGAGCTGTCAGGAGATGGCGTTCTTGGTGTTTCCGTTTCGTTTTTCAGCCCGGATGAGATTGCGACGCTTATCCGTGAGGTATCGCGTCTGCCCATGCGAAAGGCGAAATCCAGGGTTGGTGCCGCCGGACGCGAAGTTCATCAGGATTTTGACATCTGTTTTCCGGCTCCGCGTCAGGGCGTGCTGAATGACCTTGCCGGTCTACTTGAAACATGTGTTGCTGAGGTGGAAGACGAGTCCCATTCCTCTTTTCTTGACGGTCCTCTTCACCTTAATGACCTTGCCGTGCAGCACTACCCCAAAAACTCAAGAGGAATTGGTGTTCATCGGGATGCGCTGAGATACAGGCGGCTTGTTTTCATTATAACCCTTGCCGGTCAATCAAGATTTTATCTTTGTGAAGACCGTGACGGATCTGGTGCCGTCGCGATTGATGACAGCCCCGGCATGCTGACCATTCTCTCAGCCCCCGGTTTCCGGGGGCGGGAAGGTGAGGCGTCACGTCCCCTGCATTTTGTCAGTGATGTTACGGGAGGAAGGTTGTCTATAGGTTTGAGAGAAGACACCAAACTAACCACCTGAAAATCCATCGGGGCTGTTGCAGGGAGAGCCCTGATCTGCGATCCTGATATTACGAATATAATATATGGCAGGAGTAGCGGCGATGAAGATAAGTGTTTCCGGCAAAAATATGGATACGGGTGGGTCCTTTCAGGAACATGCCAATGATGCGTTAACCGCAGCGGTGGTAAAATATTTTGACAACGCAATCAGCGGGTCCGTCACTCTGAGTAAAGGTACCGCCGGTTTTGATGTGGGGATCCGGATTACACTGACACGCCGTATCGTGATGGAGGCGAGCGGAGCTGCGTCAGATGCTCATGTCGCGCTGGAACAGGCTGTAAACCACATTGAAAAACGCCTGCGCCGCTATCACCGCCGACTTAAGAACCACCGTGTAGATGCCCCTGCTGATGATGTTCTTCCGGCAACGGTAACGGTGTTTGCTCCGGAAGAGCCTGAAGCAGAAGCCGTTCTTCCTGAAGAGGTTTCATCTCCTCCTATTCTGGCAGAAATGGATTACGAAGTTCATCTCATGACGGTCGAAGAGGCCGTGATGGTTTTTGAGCTTTCGGGCCAGTCTGCTTTGATGTTCAGAAACAAGGCGCATCTTGGACTTAACATGCTACATAGGCGGGATGACGGAAGTATCGGGTGGGTGGACCCGAGGGGAAATCGCTAGGCCGGTATATTTAACTGATCCAGCTTCCAACAGCCTCTTGTTGTTTCTGTGGAACGAAGAAAAGTAAGTTTGCTCAGGGATAGCGGCGAAATGCCAAACCCCAGAGCCCGTTCCATATCAAGGTTGAGCGCCTGTCCTATAAGCGCGCGAAAGATCATGGCATGACCTATGAGAACAAGGTGATCTTCTGAAAATTCCTCGATCTTTTTAAGCAATTCCGCTGTCCGCCGCCAGAGAGTTTCAAAGCTCTCCCCCTCAGGCGGAGTGATCGAAGGATGCAGAAAGTGCCAGTCAGTCAGCGGTCCATCTTTTATTTCATCCCAGATGTCTTTAATCGGTTTGCCATGCCAAAGACCATAATTCTGCTCTTTCAAGAGGGGGGTTATTTGCACCTCACCTGCACGTGCTCCGGATGCCATAAAAGTTTCTGCGGTTATTCGAGTGCGCCTGAGAGGGCTGACCCACCATGTAGCGTCGTTGGGGATCTTTTCAGCCAACCGTTCAAACGCAGCGGCATCGGAAAGGTCAGCGCTTGGGTCGGATGGCGGCAGGCAATCCTTATCGTGAACGGACGGGGCATGACGTATCAGGGTCAGGTGGAGAGGCTTGATGATATCAGCCATATCAGAGCATCATCACGAAAGTCATGAGAATGACGGTCTCGCTGATCTGTTGGGTGGCGCCAAGCCCATCACCATTTATCCCGCCAAGCCATTTATCAAGGAACCAGCCGAGTGCCAGCGTTATGCTAACCGCGCCCAAGAGTGCCGCCAATGCGGCATTGATCCCGACAAAAGTTGCGGCGAGAACCAGGCCAAGTATCAGGCTGAACCCTGCAATGCTTAACTCGGGCTTTCCGGTGAGATGCGCAAGGCCGGTGTCATCAGGTGTGTTTCTGGACGCCCGCTGAAGCGCCATCATCGCGCGTGACAGCGCCGCGCTGGCGACAAGGGCATGCAACATTGCCCAGGGGTTTTTACCTGCAAGATCAGCGAGGCAGATAGCGCTTATCGTGATGAAGATGACCAGCGCGATTGTTCCGAATGTTCCAATGGAACTGTCGCGCATAATCCTCAGGCGATGCGCCGGATCACGTCCGCCAAGCCCGTCGGCAACATCCGCAAGCCCGTCCTGATGGAGGCCGCCCGTCAGTAGCGCAATACCACCGAGCGAAAGAAGTGCGGATGCCAGCGGTGGCAGACCGGCTGAAATCAGCAGAACGCCAAGAATGCCCGGAATAGCCGCAACACCAACCCCGATGACGGGGAAAGCCCAGTAGCTTCGTTTGGTTTCCGGCTGAGACTCAAAATTCCATTGAACGGGTATCCGGGTCAGTATCATGGCCGCCGCCATGATGTCCTGATAAAGATGCACCGCTGATCGCATCAATCTCTCTGATGAAGTGGGTTGGGATTCGCTCATAATCCCTCCGTTTCTATCCTTCGGATACACCGGCTTCGGCAAAGGTTGCCATCCCGCTATGAACTTCGACAGCGGCTCTGATAACAGGGAATGCTGTTGCCGCACCGCTTCCTTCACCTAGCCGGAGACCGAGATCAAGTATAGGTTCAAGTCCGGTTTTGGCAAGAATGCGCTGATGCCCGGGCTCTTGTGAGCGATGGCTGATAAGGCAGTGATCAAGAATATCAGGGTTATCTTTGTAAAGAGGCAGAACAGAAGCCGTGCTGATATATCCGTCAAGCAGGACCGGTATAGAACGATGCCTTGCTTCGAGTACAGCACCGGCAATGGCGGCAAGCTCGCGGCCCCCCAGATGCGAAAGTATCGATAAGCCATCTTTCAGGTTTGAATGAAATCCGACCGACTGTTCCACCACCTCAACCTTTCGGTTTATGCCATCTGCATCAAGTCCGGTGCCCGGGCCAACCCAGTCAACGGCCTTGCCACCAAGGCAGGCAAGGGCGATTGCGGCGGCCGAGGTGGTGTTTGCTATTCCCATTTCGCCCAGAAGAAGAATGTCGGCATCATCCGGAATGGCGTCTGCCCCTGTTTGCATGGCGGTGAGAGTTTCCTGAACGGTCATGGCGGCTTGAGTGGTAAAATCTTGTGTCGGGCGATCCAGCTCAAGGGCGATGACATCAAGGTTGATTCCACCTGCACGGGTAAGCTGGTTGATCGCAGCCCCCCCGGCCGAGAAATTGCCCACCATCTGCGCTGTAACCTCAGACGGGAATGCGGAAACACCTTGTGCCGCAACACCATGATTCCCCGCAAAGATCAGACATTGAGGTGAGTTAAGTTGAGGTTTTTCCCGGCCTTGCCACCCGGCGATCCATATTGCAATCTCTTCAAGCCGCCCGAGGGAACCGGGAGGTTTTGTCAGTTGTCCCTGCCTTAAACGCGCGGCATCCATTGCCACCTGATCAGGCGCAGGCAGTGACTTTATGGCTTCACGATAGTGTTCAGGATCTGAAAAGGAGCATGTCATGAATGATTTCCTCAAGTAGGATAAGGATTATTTCAACATCATGGGCAGGCCGGCTACCATCAGAACGACCTTGTCCGCCATAGCTGCGACACGCTGGTTAAGAAGGCCTATATCATCACGGAAATCTCTTGCCATCCTGTTTTCAGGCACAATACCCAGCCCTGTCTCATCACTAACAAGTATGACGGATGCTCTTGTGTCATCAAGGGCGGCGATAAGATCGTCAAATGCCCCCGGGCGGTCACGGTCGGCCAGCATCAGGTTAGTGATCCATGTGCCGATGCTGTCGATCAGGATAACATCATTTGCACCATGTGTCCGGATGATGGAAGCGATATCAAGAGGCTCTTCAACGGTGTCGAAACGATCCTGCCGAAGTTTGCGGTGGCGCGATATTCTCTCTTCCATCTCAGCATCAAAAGCCTGACCTGTGGCAAGGTATACAGGTCGCATATTGCCTGAAAGCCTGAGCGCTTCTGTCTCAGCAAAAGCTGTTTTCCCTGAACGTGCTCCCCCAAGGGCCAGTATTTTCATTCCGGATTTAAGAGGCATATCCATTCCCCGTCACCATCATTCTCTGCTTTTAGAATGCTGAAATCCTCTTGACCAGAAGAGATTTCCGGATAAGGCGAATTTTTGCTTTAAAATGTCCTTTTTAAGCTTTTCAAGGGAGTATTCACGATTAAGGTTGAAGGGTAAAGGAAAACAAGGCGCATGAACGCACCAGCTTCAGAAGGTGGCCGCCGCCGATCAGGCCGGTCGCAGGCCAGGCCGTCATCAAAACCCGTAATTGATCAGCTGGAATGGTCAATGCCGGAATATAGTGATGATCCGGCAAAGCCTGTGGATGAAGAGACACTTGAACGTATTCATTTAACATCTCTTCAGGTGTTGGAAGAGATCGGTATTCTTTTCCTGAACAGTGAAGCCAGATCAGTGCTTGAGGCTGCTGGCTGTGAAGTTGATGATGTTACTGAAAATGTCCGGATGGACCGGGCTTTGGTTTTGGATGCCATCAAGAAGGCACCCTCGATGTTCACGGTCACACCTCGCAACCCTGCCCGCAGGATTCATCTGGGGGGCAGGCATTTTGCCTATTCAACTGTTGCATCCGCCCCGAACGTTAGCGATCTTGACGGCGGCCGTAGAGTCGGCACAAGAACTGACTTCCGGAATCTGCTGAAGCTTAATCAATTTTTCAATTGCCTGCATTTTGTTGCAGGTTACCCGGTTGAACCTGTCGACATACATGCGTCGGTCCGGCATCTTGATGCGCTTTATGACATGCTGACGCTGACGGATAAGGTGGTTCATGCTTATTCTCTCGGCCCTGAGAGGATAGAAGACGGCATGGAAATGGTCCGTATCGCTTGTGGACTTACCGGGGCTGAATTTGAACAAAGCCCCCGGATGTTCACCAATATCAATTCATCTTCACCTCTCAAGCATGACTGGCCGATGCTGGATGGGGCCATGCGGGCCGCAAGGCGGGGGCAGGTTGTGGTGGTCAGTCCATTTACGCTCTCAGGAGCGATGGCACCGGCAACGGTTGTGGGGGCGCTTGTCCAGCAGAATGCCGAATTTCTGGCCGCACTCGTCCTGCTGCAGGCTGTGCGTCCGGGGACGCCGGTTGTGTACGGGGCTTTTACCTCGAATGTTGATATGAAAACCGGGGCGCCGGCTTTCGGAACACCTGAATATACCCGCGCCATGCAGATCTCGGGTCAACTTGCCCGCAAATACGAACTTCCCTGGCGGGGCTCCAATGCAAATGCGGCCAATTTCCCTGATGGTCAGTCGGTATGGGAAAGCGTGCAATCACTGAATGGTGTATCTTCAGGGCATTGCAATATGGTTTACCACGCCGCGGGTTGGCTCGAAGGCGGTCTTTGCGCCAGTTTTGAGAAACTCATCATGGATTGCGAAATACTTCAACAGTTCATCTATCTGAACCGGCCTCTTGATATTTCTGAAGATGCCATGGCCTTTGAGGCGATACGCGAGGTTGGGCCCGGGAGTCATTTCTTTGCAGCAGAACACACACAGCGCCGCTTCAAGAACGCGTTCTATGCACCGTTCCTCTCTGACTGGCGGAATTTTGAAGCCTGGGAAGAGGACGGCGCGCTCCGGGTGGAAGAACGGGCTAACCGTATCATGAAATCGATTTTAAAGGAATTTACGCCGCCACATCTTGATGAGAGTATCAAAGAGGAACTCAGAGATTTTGTTGCCAGACGAAAAGAAGAAGGCGGCGCACCAACAGACTTTTAATACCCTTGAGGGAAAAGGAGATCAGCCATGGCTGAAAAGATCAAATCCGAAGCGCAGGTGGTTGTCATTGGCGGAGGTGTTGTCGGCGCGTCCGTTCTGTTTCATCTGACGAAACTCGGCTGGAAAGATGTCATGTTGCTTGAGCGTTCTGAATTGACTTCAGGTTCCACCTGGCATGCGGCTGGCGGGATGCATACCATCAATGGTGATCCTAATGTTGCAAAGCTCCAGCAGTACACCATTGATCTTTATAAGGAAATCGAAGAGCTCTCAGGTCAGGATATTACCATGCATATCACCGGCGGGGTGATGCTGGCGGCCACGAAAGAGAGATTTGACTGGCTCAAGGGGGTATATGCCAAGGGGAAATATCTTGGCATGAAGGGGCTTGAACTGATTACTCCTGCCGAAGCGGCAGAGCTTATGCCGCTCATTGATGCCAAACATTTTACCGGCGCTATGTACGATCCGATTGAGGGGCATGTTGATCCCTATGGCGTGACGCACGCCTACGCCAGGGCAGCCCGCAAGAATGGCGCCAGTTATTTCACGCATACAAAGGTTGAGGATCTGTCACAGAATGCGGATGGTACCTGGTGTGTGGAAACGAATAAAGGCAAGGTTCTTGCGGAGCATGTCGTGAATTGCGGCGGGCTCTGGGCACGTGAAGTGGGCCGGATGGTAGGGCTTGAATTGCCGGTTCTGGCAATGGAGCATATGTATCTTCTGACCGAAGACATGCCTGAAGTTGCGGAGATCAACGCAAGCACGGGCAAGGAAGTTATCCATGCGGTTGATTTTGACGGTGAGCTCTATCTCCGGCAGGAACGGGGCGGGATGCTCATGGGCACATACGAAAAAGCCTGCCGCCCATGGTCAGAGCACACCACGCCGTGGGAATTTGGGCATGAGTTGCTTGAGCCGGATATTGATCGGATCGCGCCGTCTCTCGAAGTTGGCTTCAAACATTTTCCCGCATTTGAAAACGCCGGGATCAGGCAGATTATCAACGGACCCTTCACCTTTGCGCCGGATGGCAACCCGCTGATAGGACCAGTTGAAGGGTTGACCAATTTCTGGTGTGCCTGCGGTGTAATGGCTGGTTTCAGCCAGGGGGGTGGGGTTGGCCTTGCCTTGTCGAATTGGATGGTCAATGGTGATCCTGAATTTGATGTTTGGGCGATGGATATAAGCCGGTTTGGTGATTACGCTTCCATGCAGTACACCAATGCCAAGGTAAGAGAGAATTACTCGCGCCGCTTTTCCATTCGTTACCCCAATGAAGAACTGACGGCGGCACGCCCTCTTATGACGACACCGATCTACGACCGGCTCAAGGATGCCGGGGCGCAGTTCGGCGAAAGTCGCGGTCTTGAACACGCGCTCTGGTTTGCCCCTGAAGGACTTAAGGATGTTTTCAGTTGGCGCCGCAGTGTTGATTTTGATCATGTCGGCGATGAGGCCAGGGCTGTCCGGGAGAATGTCGGCCTTTTGGAGATTTCAAATTTTGCCAAATATATGGTGACGGGAACAGGAGCAGAAGCCTGGCTTGACCATATGCTCGCCTGCCGTATTCCTGCACAGGGCCGGATGACTCTCGCCCCCATGTTGAAGGAAGATGGCAAAGTGATTGGTGATTTCACGCTGGCCCGGCTTGATGAGGAGACCTTCCTTATCATAGGCTCGGGTGCGGCCGAAAGCTATCATATGAGATGGTTTACGGATCATCTTCCGGATGATGATTCCGTTGAGGTTCAGGCTATGGGGTTGAGCCTTACCGGGCTGTCGATCGCCGGGCCGATGGCAAGGGAGGTGCTGACCTCGCTGACACGCGAAGATGTTTCAAACGATGGTTTCCGTTTCATGGATGTGCGGGAGTTTCACCTCGGGATGGCGCCGGTAATCATGGGGCGTGTCAGTTATACTGGTGATCTCGGCTACGAAATCTGGGTTACGCCGGAATATCAGCGATATCTTTTTGATCTGATCATGGAGGCTGGTGCCGGATACGGAATACGTCCGATTGGTGCGCGGGCACTCAACGCCCTCCGCCTTGAAAAGAATTTCGGCTCATGGGCGCGTGAATTCCGGCCGGTCTACGGACCGCTTGAATGCGGGCTTTCCCGATTTGTCGCTTATGACAAAAAGGCCGGGTTCATTGGCAAGGCTGGCGCTGTGGCTGAAAAGGAACACGGCGGCAAGATGCGGCTCAGGGCCTTTGTGGTTGATGCGCGTGATGCTGATGCCATCGGTGATGAGCCGATAGCCCATAATGGGGAGGTTTGCGGCTGGGTGACTTCAGGCGGATTTGCCCATGCTTCCGGTGTGTCAGTCGCTATGGGATATGTGCCCAAGGAGATGGCAGATACGCATGATGGATGGACGATTGAACTGCTTGGCGAAGAGCTCAGCGCCCGCATCCAGCCAACGCCATTGTTCGATGCGAATGCGAGCCGGATGAGAAGTTAGGCTTTCCTCGGATCATTCTCTTCAGTGGACGTGAGATGCAGACGGTCTCCTTCGTAAGGATGGGCCCGCGCGACGTCTTCATTAATCTCGACCCCGAGGCCGGGTGTATCTGGCACGATCACGTATCCGTCTTCCCATTTGATCGGTGTTTTCAGTATGTCGCTGTGAAAGCCTTCCCATTTCCGGATGGATTCAAGGATCAGGAAATTCGGTGACGCTGCTGATATCTGGATATTGGCGGCGCCAACGATTGGCCCGCAGTAGAGATGGGGGGCAATATGCGCATAGAAAGCTTCAGCCATTGAGGCGATTTTCTTGGCTTCAAGGATACCCCCGACCCGGCCGAGATTCATCTGAAGGATATTGGCCGCCCCCAGTTCAAGCACCCGTGCAAATTCATATTTTGTTGTCAGCCTTTCGCCGGTGGCCACGGGGACAGAGGTGGCGCGAGCAACTTCAGCCATCATCTCAGGTCTTTCCGGTGGGGTGGGTTCCTCAAACCAGAGCGGGTCATAGGCCTCCATCATACGTGCCATGCGCTTGGCACCCGATGGAGAAAACTGCCCATGGGTTCCAAAAAGAAGATCAGCTTTGTTCCCGACTGCCTGCCTAAGTTTTCTTAAAAACTCTTCGGATCTTTCGATGTCTTCAAGTTCCGGCATATGCGGGTCCAGTATTGTATACGCACCGGCCGGATCAAATTTGAGTGCGGTAAATCCTTCTTTGATGTAGGTTGCCGCCATTTCCGCCGACGCATCGGCATCACGGTAAAAGCGTGTCGGGTCCATGCCTTCACCCGGATAGATATAGGTATAGCTTCTGAGACGTTCATGCAGTTTGCCGCCTATCAGGGCATGCACCGGTTTTTCAACCGCCTTGCCGATAATATCCCAGCACGCCATTTCAAGCCCGCTCATCACTCCCATAAGAGAGATATCAGGGCGTGAAGAATACCCGCGGCTGTAAACCCGCCGCCACATACGTTCGATATTGAACGGATCTTCCCCTGCCAGGTCACGGGCAAAGACATCTTCAGCCATTGTGGTCATTGTCCGGGGGCCAAAACTGGCGGAATACATCTCACCATAGCCGATGATTCCACAGGCTGTTGTCAGTTTTATGAAAAGAAAATATTGCCCGCCATGCCCCGGGGGAGGGTTGCCTACAACAAAGGTTTCAATCTGATCAAGTTTCATTTCCCGCCTCAGTCGGTTTTATGGAATGGTGATCTTCTTTGCCTGCCAGGTAAAGAGTAATTATTACATTTGCACCAATTTTCTCTATGACTTATGCCCTGATGCTATGAAGCCCGGCTAAGCCGGGCTTCATGTCCTGTTAAGTCCCCCACAGACCTACAGGAAACGTAAAGAGCGGTGTAACCCGGAGGGAGAGAGAGAAGATTACACCATGGGGAATATTAATATCCTTATGATAACGGGATCATCATTAGGGCTGAAGTAAAAATGTGAAATAGTGAAAATTGTAAATTATATTAATTTACAAATCATCTGTTCGGCCTTAAGGTGTGATAGTGGAATAATTGGATGAGGCTCAGGATGCTGGAAATGGGAGAAAAGCCCATGATCGGGCATAAGATCCGCAAACTCAGGGGGGATCTCGGGCTGACCCAGTCGGATATGGCCGCAGCCATCGGCATCAGCGCAAGTTACCTTAATCTGATTGAGCATAACCAACGACCGGTGACGGTGCCGCTTCTGTTCAAACTTGGGCAGAGTTTTGATATTGATCTCAAGGATTTCGCGGCGGATGACACAACACGCCTGATGGCAGATATAACTGAAATGTTCGCTGATCCGGCGATGTCAGGGCATTCGGTATCTAAGCGCGAAATGCGGGATTTTGTTAACAGTCAGCCAAATATAGCAAGCGCACTTTCCCGGTTTTTTAACAATTATCGTATCGTCAAGGCTGAGATGCAGAATGTGGCTGCAGCAGGACAAGGCCAGAGATCACCACTGTCCTCCTCATCTCTTGCGGAAGATCTGCGGATATATCTTCAGGAAAACGGAAACTATTTTGCTGAACTTGAAGCTTCGGCGGAAGATTTTTGGCAGCAGGCATCCTTGGGTCAGGAAACGCTTTATTCTGATCTGTGCCGCTGGTTCCTTAATGAGAGGGGAATTGAAGTTCAGGTTGTGCCAGCTGATGTCATGGGCATAAATTTGCGTCAGTATGATCCCCATAGAGGGCGGATACTTCTTTCAGAAGGGTTGCGGCGTCCGAGACGTGTTTTCCAGTTGCTGCTGCAGGTGGCTGCGCTCACCCAGCATGACCTCATCGAGAAAATGGTAAAAGAAGCGGATCAGCCGCACATTGCCGGGATGTTGAGAAACACCCTTGCCGGATATTTTGCAGGTGCGGTTATGATGCCCTACACGTCCTTTGCTGATGCGGCACGAAAATTGAGATACGATATTGATCTGATTGGTCGTCGCTTCGGGGTCAGTTTTGAGCAGGTCTGCCATCGTCTGACCACGCTGAACAGGCCGGGGGACCGGGGGATTTCCTTCTTCTTTATCCGTGTTGACCCTGCCGGGAATGTCTCAAAGCGTCTTTCAGCAGGCAAAATGCAGTTTGCCAATCATGGTGGTACATGTGCGCGCTGGGTAGTGCATAAGGCTTTCCGTGTTCCCAGCAAGATACTGACCCAGGTAGCGGAAATTGAAGAAGGTCAGCAGGTTTTTACCATGGCACGTACGGTCTCCCCGCAATGGACTCCGAAGGATCAGCCGGAACCTGAATTTGCTGTTGGGCTGGGTTGCAATGTCAATCAGGCTAGGGATATTGTCTATGCGGACACCCATGATCTTGGAAAGAACAGAAAACCTGATCAAATTGGAATAGGTTGCCATGTCTGTGAACGCATGGAATGTGCCCAGCGGTCACAGCCACCTCTAGGCTATAATATTCGCTTTGACCCTTATCGTCGCCGCCTTGGCCTGTTTGATATAGAAAGCTAGGTGCCAAACCTCCAGGATTGACGAAATCCACGATTTTGATAGAACCTCGTCAGGAGGCCGGCGTGTCAGAGCAGAAAGCAAACTCACAGATCGGACGTGAAGACCAGACAGCGTTGTTCAGCCTCTATGGCATGACGCCGAAGGTTGAAGCTGCGGTGATCAACGCACTTGCCGAAGGGCAGATATCGCGTGTTCGCGCCCTCGTATCACCTTTGCATCCGGCGGATCAGGCTGATCTTATTGAGCGGCTGAATATGCCGCAGCGAAAGCGCCTTTTCACTTACATGGGGTCAGGGCTGGACCCTGAAACCCTGGCTTTTCTGGACGATGATCTCCTTGATGTGGCGCTCAAAATCATGGGTGCAGAAGGGGTGGCAAAGGCTCTGCCGGAACTCGACAGTGATGACGCGGTGGATATTCTTGAAGAATTTGATCCCGAAGAACGTGATTCTATTCTGGCGGCTATGCCGGTTGCGGAAAGACTGATTGTAGAAGAGGGGCTTGCCTTTCCTGAAGACAGCGCCGGACGCCTGATGCAAAGGGAGGTGGTGGTCTGCCCATCCCACTGGACAGTAGGCCAGACGATTGATTTCATGCGTAGCCAGGATGGTCTGCCAGAAGATTTTTACGCCATTGTCGTTATTGATCCGGCGCGCCGTGTGCTTGGGCAGGTGATGCTTTCAAGACTGTTGGCCTCGCAACGTCCGGTTCGCATGTCTGAAATCATGACAAACACGCCCTATCAGATACCTGTCTCCATGGATCAGGAGGAGGTGGCGCTTCTGTTCAAACGGTATGGTCTGGTCTCTGCTTCCGTGGTGGATGACCAGAACAGGCTTGTTGGCATGATCACAGTTGATGACGTGGTTGATGTGATCGAAGAAGAAGCCGAAGAAGATCTTATGGCGCTTGGCGGGATCAGTGATGTCAGCATCCGTTCGACCCTTCTGGAAACGATCCGCTCCCGGTTTTCCTGGCTTTTTGTCAACCTCTTGACGGCCATAGTCGCCTCCGTGGTTATCGGTTTCTTTGAAGGAACGATTGAAAAACTTGTCGCTCTTGCCGTTTTAATGCCGATTGTTGCATCTATGGGCGGGAATGCTGGCACCCAGACGGTGACGGTTGCGGTCCGTGCGCTGGCCCTGAGGCAGCTTTCAAGGCAGACAGCCACAGGTTTCGTTCTTCGTGAACTGAGCGTCGGCTTTATCAATGGCATGGTTTTTGCGGTCACTGCCGGTGCCATTTCATGGTTCTGGTTTGGTCAGGCGGAAATTGCCCTGATCATGGGCATGGCGATGCTTGCCAACCTCATCATTGCGGGGCTGACAGGAACGCTGATTCCCCTCGCACTGGAACGTTTTGGAATTGATCCGGCCGTAGCATCATCGGTTTTCATCACAACAGTCACCGATGTGGTCGGTTTCCTGACATTCCTTGGCCTTGCGGCGATGTTCCTTGTCTGATGCAATAACGGGATAGCAATGCCACTTCATCTTAAAAAGTTATCCGTTGGATCAACTAGTATAGAAAGCCTCACCGCATGGCATGATGAGGTGCTGGAGCGCCGCGGACGTATCATGCATACAACACGATCCTTCCCGAGACGTGCCGCAGAAATTCTTCCGGGTGGCAGCATGTTCTGGATTATCAAAGGGCGAATGTGTGTCCGTCAACTGATCGAAGAATTCGTTGAAATTGAACGGGAAGATGGCGGCGTTTCCTGCGGCATTGTCATGAAGCCAGGGTTGGTTCGCGTGGTTGAGCGACGTCACCGTCCTTTCCAAGGCTGGCGCTACCTTGAAGAGACTGATGCCCCGATTGATCTTCCGGTGGGGGAGTCCCCTGATGATGTCATGCCGCAGGAAATGGCCGAAGAACTGAGAGATCTGGGCCTTCTCTGAACCAGAGATAAAGTATGCCAAAGAAGCATATTTGTTCGGTGAATATCAGTTTTCCTTGGATGCCGCAGCTGTATCTTGCCATTCCGCTTCAGGCAGCAAACTGGTCGCAATACCTGTTGCGCGTTGCGGCATGGCAACAAAAGGTGCCTGAGCTTCGTTTGGCATGGCATCGCGTATCTGCATCCGAATGATGACAATCACCGTCATGATGAAGTGCATGACTGCCATGGTTGGAAAGAATGCGGACGGCCCGAAGACTTTCATGCAATACCCAACAATCGGGGCGCCGAGAACAGCCCCGACTCCATTGATCATCACCAGCATCGAAGACGTGGCGATAATCTGTTTTGGGGTCAGGTAATCGTTCGCATGGGCAATGTAGAGCGAATATAGCGGCGTATGAACACCGCCATAAATCACGCCGGCAACAAGTAGCATTGGATAGCTTATGCTTTGGGCGATAAATCCGAACAGAGCGGTAAGGGTGGCGAGTATCTGGACAACGAGAATAACTGTCCGCCGGTCAAATATGTCGGAAAGCTTGCCGATAGGATATTGCAGTATCAGCGCGCCGACCATGATCGACGACATAAACACCGCAACCTCATTCAGGCTGAAATGAAGCTTATTGGCATAGACCGCCCCCATGCCGAAAATCACCGCCGAAGACATGCCGTTGAAACCCATGCCGATCACCGCCAGCGGAGAGACGTTATAGACACGGAAGAGAGAGATTTTCTCTGGTTCAGAAATGTCCGGTACTTTTGCGGCCGTCATCAGAATAGGGATGACAGCAATCGAAACCAGAATGGATACGATCAGAAACAGACCAACGTCTTCCGGTTCTCCTGCCGAAAGCAGGAGCTGACCCATTATCAACCCGAGCATGGATACAATCATATAAATCGAAAGGAGACTGCCTCGTGTCTTGTTATCAGCTTTGTCGTTGATCCAGCTTTCGGCGACAATATACATGCCGGAATAGGCAAAACCGGTGATGATACGCATCAACAGCCACAGCGATGCAAGCTCGAAAAGGGCGTGAACGAGAATGGAAGATGAAGCAAGTCCGGCCAGAGCACCAAAAACCCGGACATGACCGACACGACTCACCATTCGCGGCACAAGATTTGAACCAAGCAGAAATCCAAAGAAGTAACCGGACATGACAAAGCCGGTGGTCAGGTCACCAAAGGCAAGCTGTTCCGCCCTTGTGCCGAGCAGAACGCCCTGTAGACCATTTCCGGCCATAAACAGGAAAATGCCAAAAAACAAGGTCCATGAAGAGAGCAACGCTGCCTGCATTCTCCAAGCTCCTGTTTAGCCTTTAGTGTTGAAAAATAGTGCAGATCTGGTCTGCTTTAGTCCTGCTCTCTACTCTCTTGATGGATAATTTGCAAACGTAAAATCTCTCAAATGCAGATTTCCTGTCACCCCGGACTATTTCCCGGGTTGTCGGGAATAAGGCATTGTTCAAGAAGGGCACTTATCCTGCCGCAAATATCATCAATTTCAGCATCCAGCGTCTCATAATCCACATGCCCGGTGAGTGTTGCAAATATCTCGGGCAAGATCATCTCGCCCTTGGGTTTTGATCTGTTTTCGGGAAAGATAAGGCGTATCCATTGGTGCAGGGCCGTCAGACGATCCACGGCTATGTTAAGAAAACCGGCCTGTTCTTCATCAAGAAGTCCCCTGCGGGCAAGTTCGGGCACGGCAAGACGGGTTGAGCGGAAAAATTTAATATCATCGGATGAAGGCATAAGCTGAAGCATCTGGATAAGAAAATCCAGATCAAGAAGGCCGCCATCCCGGTGGCGAAGATCATGGGCGGATTTTGCCGGCATGGCTTTGCGTATGCGCTCACGCATGGTGATAACCTCAGCGCTGATCTCATCACTTTTGCGGGGCTTTAAGAGGGCTTTACGGATTATATCCTCAACATCACAGCTTAGCGTTGCTGAGCCTGTATTTCCGACAACACGAGCTTTGAGCAGGGCGAAATGTTCCCATAACCAGGCTTCTTCCATCTGATATTGCCGGAAACTGTCAATATGTACCGCCACTGGCCCGGCGTTGCCGCTTGGGCGAAGTCGCATATCAACGTTATAGCATCTGCCTTCGGCGGTAGGGGCCGTCAGGGCGTTGATAAGTTGCTGGACAAATCGTGTGAACCACTGGCTTGCGCTTAATGATCTGGGCCCGGAGGAGATTGCATTTTCGGCACAGTCGTAAATGCAGATGAGATCAAGATCCGACAGTATGGTCATTTCCTCAGCACCGAGACGACCAAGGGCAAGCACCACCATTGAGCCGCCCTCAATATCGCCATAACGTTCGATCATCTGGCGATGAACAACCGGCAGTACAGCCTGTATGGATATGTTTGCGATTGTTGAAAAAGCTTTTCCGGCGGCGACAGGATCCAGCACCTGATGCATCATCTGAACACCAATCTGAAATGACCAGTCTCGCTGTATCCGACGCAGAATATCGAGAACATCCTGGTAATCTCGCGCGTCTTCAAGCGCGGCATTCAGTTCAGCCCGCCGGGCATCCCATGGAATATTTGCATCCCAGAAATCTTCATACATCAGGCGATCCACCACCATGGGATGACGGATCAACTGTTCCCGTAGTGATGGTGCGCCTGTCACAATCGCTCCAAGTGTCGTGGCCAGTCCGTCGTTGCTCTCAAGCAGGGAAAAGAGCTGTAAGCCTGCGGGGAGTTGGTCCACAAGAACGGCAAAGCTACTGAACCCCTGATCAGGGTTATCGGTTTCTGCAAACCGGCGGATCAATCTGGGAAGAATACGCCGTAGCTTTTCCCTTGACTGATCGGACCGGGTTGCTGGTGCGCGTCCGGCCATCCATCCCTCGCATACGGCAAAAAGACTTACAGGATCCTGAAATCCGAGTGAGGTCAGATGCATCGCGGCATCATCCCTGCTTTCTGTATTGCCATAGAGCCAGTTCTGAAATGCGTCCTGATCCTCTTTGTCATCATCACCGATTGCTTTGATCAACGCTGCCGTGTCGGCAACAACCTGATCACTGAGCCGGATAACAGCTTCACGGAAGGTTTCTGAGGTCTCATGTCCGCAAAAGGCAGCTATTGCCTGCAAGGCTTCCGCGCTTTTGGGGAGCTGATGCGTCTGTGCGTCTCCGATCATCTGCAGACGATGTTCCAGCCGCCGCCAGATATAATAGGCTTCGCTCAAGCGTGTTGCTTCCTCCCTTGTGATCCAACTCCCTTCGCCAAGCCTGAAGAGAGCCTTGGTTGTTTCTTTTTCTCTGAGTGCCGGTTCTCTTCCGCCGACGATCAGCTGATGCACATGCACAAAAAATTCAATCCCCCTGATACCGCCAATACCTGTCTTGATGTTGAAACCGAGAAGGTGATCGTCCCGTGCATCACGGCGCAGCATGACACGCATATCTTCAAGCACGGTATAATCAAGATGGCGCCGCCAGATGAAAGGCTGGATGGATTTGAGAAAGTCTTCGCCGGCACGTAAGTTGCCGGCAATTGGTCTTGCCCGGATGAAAGCGGCCCTTTCCCATGTTCTGGCAAGAGATTCGTAATAACTGATGGCAGCATCACGCGGGATCGCAATGGGTGTTGCCCCCGGATCCGGGCGAAGTCTGAGGTCAACCCGCCAGCCAATGCCGTCAGCCGTCGGCGTGCTGAGCAGTGATGTTAATCGGCGTGCCTTGCGAACATAGTTGGCATTGGCGTTTTCATCTTCATTTGGCAGGGTAATAATGATGAGATCAATGTCGGATGAAAAATTCAACTCTCCGGCACCGAGCTTTCCCATTCCAAGAATAAACCATCCCTGATGTGCAACTTCGCCATCGGGGCCGGGACCACAAATCCATCTGGACACAGATTCGACTGTGATGCCCGCGCACCGACTTAACCAGGAAATCTGCTCCGGCAGGGGGGAAATTCCGAAAATATCACTCATTGCGACCAGATGATTCACGCGCCCGCGAAACCGGCGTATGGCCGCCATTATCTCTTCATCCTGCGTTGTTTGGCCAAGCCGCTCATGAAAGAGGGCCACCGCTTCGATAAATATCGCCTCACCTTGACCTTCAAGTATGCGGCTCAGATCATCACCGAAGCGTTGCTGAACCCGATGCAGATATGGTGCGATTGCGGTGCTGGCGGCAACGATGTCCGATGTGTCGGTCGGCCTGCCTTCGTTGAATGAAGGATGGGTTTCCGGCCAGCGTGGTGTAGAGCTGAAGATTGGCAAATCGATCTTTGATGTATTCATGTTTTACCATACCACACGATTAAACCTGGACAATTCTTCCTCCGGCAAGAATGCGCCTCCAGGAAACCACGCAGCGCCAGCCCAGCAGCAGACTCCCTGCCATAAGGCCGAGGAATAATCCCCACCACATGCCAATAGGCCCCCAGCCGAGACCGCTGGCAAGCCATATACCACTTGCAACACCAACACCCCAGTAGCTTAAGGTTGAGGCCAGAGCAGGGATACGGGTGTCATTTATCCCCCGGAGGATAGAGGTGAAAACAGCCTGCAAACCATCCACCAGCTGGAACAGGGCTACAATCATGACCATGGGAATGGCAATGGACATCACCTGATCATATTGTCCGTCTTCGGAATTCAGAAATACGCCGATAAACACCTCCAGATCAGCAATCAGAAGTATGGTCAGCGCAAGGCAGATGATTATTGTCAGCATCAGCGCGGTGACAGCAGCCCTGAAGAGATCCCCGATATGCCGGCGTCCTGCGGCATGGCCAACGCGAATGGTTGAAGCCTGACTTATGGCAAGCGGCACCATGAACGCCACCGCCGCGATCTGGTTTGCTATACCAGAAGCAGCAACCGCAAGTGTCCCGAAAATACCAATGTAAAGCCCGGCAAAAATAAACATTCCTGTTTCTGCAAGAAGAGTTATCCCGATGGGGAAACCGACCAGCAGCAAGCGTTTCATGATAAAGGGATCCAGCCTGAACATACGGGCAAAAGGACGGGTGAAGCGAAACGGCTTTTGAGTGGCAACATAAACCGACAGCATTACCGCCATCATTGTAAAGGTTATCGATGTGCCGAGACCAATTCCGGCAATGCCGAGAGCCGGCAATCCAAACCAGCCATCGGCAAGTATCTTATTGAGCAGCAGATTGATCCCCACACCTATCAGATTGATGACTACCGGTGGCATGGGCCGGTTATGGGCGGAAACGTAATGTCTCAAAACGAAATAGATGTAAGTCGGGATCATACCCGGGGCGAGCATCCGCAGAAACGGGCCGGCATCGCGGGCCATCTCAGGGTCTTGTTGCAGAGCCAGAAGCAGGATTTCGCCATACCACATCGGGATCATAGTGATGGCGCCGTAAATCGTGGCAAGCCAGATACCCTGACGCATGACGCGCCGGGCTTCACGGCGTCTGAACGCCCCTAAAGCCTGGGCGGTTAGCGGGCTGACGGCAATGGTCAATCCCAGCGCGATGAAATAAAAGGGCTGATAAAGCCGGTTTGCCTGGGTTCCGGCGGCGAGTGCTTCGGTGCTGATCCACCCCATCATGAGAATATCTACCGTCCAGATACCGATCATGGCAATCTGTCCGACAATCAGCGGCAATGACAGAAACAAGGTCGCTTTGGAGTGATGCTGCCAGGAGGCGGGAGCAGTCATGTAATTCCTTCATCCTAATTGAATTGACAATAAGCCTTTGGCAGTGAATTGACCACCACATTTGTAAAACCTGACCTTCATACTGCTGTATCGTGTCGCAGATGGATGATTTTTCTTGAAGATCATTTCCATCATCCTATCTCCTGTGGTAAGAGTGCACCTGTTCCGAGCTGGCATATATATATTTCCCCGGTTTCTTTTTGGACCAGCAGGATGATGCTGAAACCGATACTGGAATATCAACAATGATTAAATTTCGACTTGGACGATTTGCGGCAGTCTTTTCCAGGTTTCTTCTTGCCGTGGCCATCTTGTCTCTGGGAGTGATCGGATATCGCGCCCTTGTTGCCACAAAACCTGAGGTTGCTCCCCAGCCGAGACAGGAAGTTGTCCGTCAGGTGACATCACATATTGTCAGAATTGAAGATGCCCGCCCTGTCTTGAGGGCTTTCGGGTCTGTCCGTGCAACACGAACGGCAAATCTTAGCTTCAACATAGCAGGTGAAGTCGATCAGGTGTCCGAGTTGATGAGGAACGGGTCTTTTGTTTCCGAAGGCGAAGAACTTGCCCGTCTTGATACCGAATTGCTCGAACTTGACCGGAACGAAATTAAACTGCAGTTGAGCGCGGAAGAGGTCAATGTCGCCGAGCTGGAAATTCAGCTTGATCTGAGGCAGCGTCAATTTGAGCGGATAACCCAGATGAAGGCGGCTTCTGTAGCGAGTGAAGCCGTTCTGGAAGAATCACGTCTTGCGCTTTCCATGGCAAAAAATTCGCTCAGCCAGTCCCGCTCAAAGGTTCTCCAGTTGAAAATCGCCCTGAAACGCGCGGAAAAGAAACTGAGTGACTCCGTTCTGAGAGCACCATTTACCGGAGTTCTCTCTGATGTTGAAATCGGCGAGGGGAGAGTGCTGTCTTCCGCAACCAGCCTTGGCACGATTACCGATCTTTCCAGCCTTGAAGTCTCCTTTGTCGTTCCTGCCAACGTCTATGCGGCCTATGGTGATGTCCTTGGCCAGAATGTTGAGATTTCATGGAAGACCGGAGGCAAAAGCGTCAAAACGGTGGATGGCCGCATTGTTCGTGCCGAAAGCAATGTGTCGGCAAGCGAGGGAGGCGGGAGGTTTTACGCCGTATTGCCCGGGCCCGGGACGGATCAGCATGCGCCGATCCCCGCTGGGGCTTTTGTTGAAGTCAAGTTTGCATCGGTTCTTCTTGAGGATATAGCGATCATTCCCGAAGCCGCACTCTTTGACAACGATACGGTTTTCGTAATTGTTGAGGGACGCGCTGAAGCCCGCATGGTGACAATCGAGGCAAAGACGGACGGGCAGATTTATGTCTCAAGCGGGCTCAATGCCAATGATGAGATCGTGACGACACGAATTCCCGGCCTTGGTGAAGGGGTGCGGGTTGAGGCGGAACAAAGATGAAGGCGTCACCATTTCTGCAGTTCTTTATCAATCACAAGACTGCGGCAAACCTTTTGATGATATTGATGCTGGTGGTAGGCCTTGTCTCTCTTGACAGGCTGAACAGGCAATTTTTTCCAAGTTTTGAAGTCGAGCTTGTGATTGTCAATGTCGGCTGGTCCGGGGCAACGGCTGAAGACATTGATGCCAACATTATCCAGCTTCTTGAACCGGAGCTTCGCACGATAACCAATGTGAAGAAAGTCGTCTCAAACAGTTATGAAGGTCTTGCTTCTGTCCAGGTGGAGTTTGAATTCGGCGCTGATATGAAGCAGGGGCTGGCTGATGTGGAAACAGCTGTCGGTCAGATCGACTTTCCTGAAGAAGCGGATCAACCCAAAGTCATCCGGGCAGAATTCACGGATACAATAAGCAAACTTGTATTGTCCGGTCCCTTCAGTATCGAAGCCTTGCGCAGTATTTCGAAATCAATCAAGGAAGACCTTCAGCGGCTTGGTGTTGACAAGGTGATTATCTCCGGTCTTCCGGATGAAGTGATCCGGATTGAGGTAAGCGAAGCAGAACTGGCAAGGCTGGGGATGCCGCTTGATGATGTGGCTAATGCCATTGCACGGTCATCACTTGATGTTCCGGCAGGACGCTTTGCCGATGGTGCCCTGCGGGTGCGGTCGTTAGGGCTTCTCCGGACAGCTGGTGAATACGAAGATGTGGAAGTGGTGATCCGTCCTGATGGTAGCCGTGTTCTCTTAGGTGATATAGCCACGATTACGGAATCTTTTGATGAACCCTACGTAGAAATAACGCGCAACGGGCTGCCGGCGGTTGAGTTGGAATTCAGGCGCGGCAAGACAAACGATTCCCTGGAAATCAATCAGGTTATTCAGGACTGGCTTCTGGATTACCGCACCAAGGCACCGGAAACGCTGATTATCGAGCAGTATAATATTCAGGCCAATCTCATTCAGGAACGTATTAACCTTCTGCTGAAAAATGGTGCCAGCGGTCTTGTGCTGGTGGTACTTGTCCTGTTCCTGTTTTTATCAACACGGGTTGCGTTTTGGGTCGCGGCAGGAATCCCTGTCGCCTTCCTCGCCACATTCGGTGTCATGCTTGCCATGGGGCAGACGATCAACATGATTTCCCTTTTTGGCCTGATCATGGCCTTAGGCATCGTGGTGGATGATGCTATTGTGATCGGTGAGCATTCGGAATACCTCAGCCAACGTCGGAATCTGCCTCTGGATCAGGCGGCTGGTCTTGCGGCAACCCGTATGGGACCACCCGTGGTAAGCGCCATGCTCACCACGGTGGCTGCTTTTCTGCCCCTGTTCACGGTAAAAGGCATTATTGGCGAAATAATCTCAGCCATTCCGATGGTGGTTGTGGCGGTGCTGATCGCCAGTTTGATTGAAGTATTTTTCATCCTGCCGGCACATCTTGCGCATTTTGGCAGTTCCGCTTCCCGGAAAAGCTCTTTCCGACGGTTTTTTGATGAGGGTTTCAACGCCTTCAGGGACGGGCCGTTCAACAAGCTGGTCACCTTGTCGGTGCGCTGGAGATATTCGACGCTGGCGATTGCATTTGCTCTCCTTATCCTCTCCATCGGCATGATGGCCGGGGGGAGGGTGAATTTCGTTTTCTTCACATCTCCTGAAGCTGATGTTGCCTTTGGCAATGTCGTGATGGCGCCGGGATCTTCGAGGAGCCAGACCGAGGATATGCTGCGTGAGGTGGAACGTGCCCTCAAAGTGGCGGAGAAGAATGTTACCGGCGGTGAGGGTGGACTGATCCGGGTCGCGGTGGCCTCGCTTGGAACAAATCGCCAGAACGATGATCAGGAAAGTGATGGTGGGGCTTCGGATATCCAGGCCGGAGTAGAGGTCGAACTTATCACCGCAGATCAGCGGCAGGTGCGGATGCGTGATTTCGTCAAGGCATGGCGGGATGAGATCACTCCGATGCCGGGGATGGACAGGTTGACCATACGCGCTCCGACAGGCGGACCTCCGGGACGTGATATTGATATCCGGCTGATGGGAAATGACCTTGATATTCTGAAGATGGCGGCTACCGAACTTGTCGAGATTATCAAGACAATACCATCCGCCAATTCGGTGGCCGAAAATCTTTCATATGGGGCTGAAGAACGCATTATTCGTCTGACCCCGCTGGGCAAGTCACTCGGGTTCAGTGTTTCTTCCGTGGGCCAGCAGCTAAGATCTGCTCTTGACGGTGCCGTGGTGCGACGCTTTCCTCGAGGTGATGAAGAAGTTACGGTTCGGCTCTCTCTTCCGGAAGATGAGACGCTTACAGATAATATTGGTGCTTTGCGCCTGATTGCTCCGGATGGAAGCTTTGTCCGGCTCGCTGACATTGCCACGGTTGAAAACCGACTCGGCTTTTCTGTTGTCCGGCGTCAGGATGGCTTCCGTGAAGTGTCGGTTACAAGTGATTTGGATGCCACCGTGATTTCCACACCTGAAGCACTGGAAAAGGTTATGGAAGCAGGGCTCCCTGAACTTGCTGAAAAATATGATCTGCGCTATCGGTTCGACGGCAGGGATACTGAAAGGACTGAGGCTTTTGCCGACATGCAGACAGGCGGGATGATCGCACTGATTTGCATCTATGTGATTCTTGCCTGGGTGTTTTCATCGTGGGTTCTGCCGCTTGCGGTGATGATCATGATCCCTTTTGCGTTGATAGGGGCGGTGGTCGGGCACTATCTGATGGGGCTGACGATGACTATTCTTTCCATGTTCGCGCTGATTGCCCTGGCAGGGATTGTGGTCAATAACTCGATCATTCTTGTCGCCACTATTGAACGGCGGATGGAAGAAGTGGACGGAGATCGCATGCTGGCCATCATCTCCGGCGCCACCGACAGGCTGAGGCCTGTTCTCCTGACCTCAATCACCACGATTTGCGGCCTGTCAACGCTGATGTTTGAAAAATCCCTGCAGGCGCAGTTTCTGATCCCGATGGCAACAACGATTGTCTTCGGTCTCGGGATTACCACCCTCCTTGTATTATTTGTTGTGCCATCAACGCTGGCCATTGGTGGTGATATCAGGTCACTATATAATGGTATCCGTCGTATGGTTTCAGGCACAACATCTGTTGCGGAGTAAGGAATGGAACTCGCCACGATTGAAAATGTTCGCTTTAATTCCGATGGTCTGGTTCCGGCAATAGCACAATGCGCGGCTTCGGGTGACGTGCTGATGATGGCCTGGATGAATGCTGTATCCCTTGATATCACCTTGCGCACAGGAAAAGTGACCTACTATTCGAGATCAAGACAGGAATTGTGGGAAAAGGGGGGAACTTCCGGCCATACCCAGCAACTCGTTGACGCCTGTCTCGATTGTGACGGCGATACAATTCTCCTGAAGGTGGAGCAGGTGGGCGCAGCATGTCACACCGGGGAGAGAAGCTGTTTTTTCAGGGCGTTTGCCGGGGAATAATTATGCCAGGGCCTGATCAGAAAAAGGGAGCCAGTGGCAGGAGTTATCGTGGCTCAGCAGGAATTACGAAAACCCCTAAAAAATCACGTGGCCGGACAGAATCTTCCCGCCGATGGATACAGCGGCAGCTTAATGATCCGTTTGTGGCTGAGGCAAAGTCACGAGGCTTTCGTTCCCGCGCTGCACTTAAACTCGAACAGATTGACCAGAAATTCTCTCTTTTAAAACCGCATGACAAGGTTCTTGATCTCGGATGTGCCCCGGGGGGATGGCTGCAATATGCAAGTCAGAAAATCGGATTGACCCAGGGGCATGGGGTGCTCGCCGGTATCGATCTTCTTAATTGTGATCCGGTTCCGGGAGCGATCATTTTCAAAGGTGATATCAACGATGATGCCATGATGCATGCCCTTATTGAGGCTATGGATGGTAAAGCCGACGTTGTCCTCTCAGATATGGCGGCTGACACAACCGGCCACCGGGCAACGGACCATTTGCGCACCACCGCGCTTCTTGATATCGCGCTTGATATGGCGCAGCGGATACTTGCCCCCGGCGGAATTTTCCTCGCCAAATGTTTCCGCGGTGGTGCGGAAAGGTCCGCGCTTGAGGTCATGCGGCAAGATTTTGCCTCGGTCAGACATGTGAAGCCTGCAGCCAGTCGGCAGGAATCAGTGGAAAGCTATGTTCTGGCCATGGGATTTCGTGGCCAGCCACAAGATGATGATATTTCTCAGAACTGATCTCCATATTTTGCTCAAAACGCTGTTCTTGGCTCTTCCCAGTTGAACGGTGTTTGGATATAATGCGACGCTTCCACCATATGGAGGCATTATGCCAATTTCAGAAGCGCTTACTTTTGATGATGTACTGCTTCAACCGGCTGCATCATCCATTCTTCCGGCTGACGCCAATGTGCAGACTCGCCTGACGCGGGATATTGCCATTAATATCCCGCTGGTCTCCGCGGCCATGGATACGATCACGGAAAACCGGCTGGCGATTACCATGGCCCAGCTTGGCGGTATCGGGATAATTCATAAAAACATGTCTCCTGAGGATCAGGCGCGTGAGGTTGCCATGGTCAAGAGATTTGAGGCCGGGATGGTGGTTAATCCTCTCACCATAGAAGATGACAAGACTCTTGGTGACGCGCTCGCGTTAATGCAGAAGCAAGGTATCAGTGGTATTCCTGTTGTCGCCGCAGGATCAGATGTTCTTGTCGGCATTCTGACCAACAGAGATGTGCGGTTTGCTCTTGATCCGAATGAAAAAGTTTCCGCGCTGATGACGCGCAATGTTGTCACTGCACCTGAAAATATCAGTCATGGCGAAGCGCGAAAACTTCTCCACGCCCACCGCATCGAAAAACTGGTGGTTGTCGATGATAAAAATCGCTGCATCGGTTTGATAACCGTAAAGGACATGGAAAAGGCGGAAACCTATCCCAATGCGGCCAAGGACAGTTCAGGGCGATTGCGCGTAGGTGCGGCGATCGGGGCCGGACAGGATGGAATTGAGCGGGCAGAAGCCCTGATGGCAGCAGGCGTGGATGTTCTTGTCGTCGATACCGCCCATGGTCATTCCGAAGGGGTGCTCAATGCGGTTGCTAATGTGCGTAAAATGGCCAATGAGGTTCAGATCATCGCCGGGAATATCGCCACGGCTGAAGGTGCGGAGGCTCTTATTAAGGCGGGTGCCGATGCTGTTAAGATAGGTATCGGCCCGGGGTCAATCTGCACAACACGAATGGTTGCCGGTGTCGGTGTGCCGCAACTGACCGCGATCATGGAAGCCTCGGCTGTCTGCCGGAAGGCTGGTGTTCCCGCAATCGCTGATGGCGGGATAAAATATTCCGGTGATCTTGCAAAAGCCATCGCGGCTGGGGCGGATTGTGCAATGATCGGGTCCATGCTTGCCGGAACGGAGGAAACTCCGGGTGAGGTCTATCTCTATCAGGGGCGCTCGTATAAAGCCTATCGCGGGATGGGGTCACTGGGGGCGATGGCGCGCGGCTCTGCTGACCGGTATTTTCAGGCGGAGATCTCCCAGCCACTCAAGCTTGTGCCGGAAGGTATCGAAGGTCAGGTTCCTTACAAAGGCGAAGCCAGCGCTGTTATCCACCAGATGCTGGGCGGGCTGAAAGCGGCCATGGGGTATACAGGTAACGCCACAATCACTGAAATGAGCAGGAACGCGAAATTCGTTCGCATCACCGGGGCAGGGTTGAAGGAAAGCCATGTTCATGATGTCACGATTACAAGAGAAGCTCCCAACTACCGTCCTGATTTTTAGGCTGCATAATGACCGATACAATTCTGATTCTTGATTTCGGCAGTCAGGTCACCCAGCTGATTGCCCGTCGTCTGCGTGAAGATGGCGTTTATACTGAGATATTGCCCTGTACAGCCGACCCTGATCGTATTTCGGCACTTGCTCCCAAAGGTATAATTCTTTCCGGAGGACCTAATTCCGTCGCGCTTGCGGATACTCCCCGCGCCCCTGATATCGTTTTTTCCTCTGGTGTCCCGGTGCTCGGTATCTGTTATGGCCAGCAGACGATGTGCCAGCAACTCGGCGGCAAGGTCGAACCAGGGGAGGATCGTGAATTTGGCCGTGCTGATGTAACCGTGGCCGCGGCCTGCCCCTTGTTTGACGGTATCTGGAATGCAGGCAACTCCTATCCCGTCTGGATGAGCCATGGCGACAGGGTGGTTGAATTACCTGCGGGGTTTGAGGTCGTCGCATCCTCATCCGGTGCGCCCTTTGCCGCTATCGCTGATGAAGAGCGCGGCTATTATGGGGTTCAGTTCCACCCTGAAGTGGTGCATACGCCGGATGGAGCGGCGTTGCTTTCACGTTTTGCAAAGACTGTATGTGGTGTGTCCGGGGACTGGTCCATGGCGGCATACAGGCAACGTGCCATCGCGGCTATACGTGCGCAGGTCGGGGATGAAGGCCGGGTGATATGCGGGCTTTCCGGCGGTGTTGATTCATCAGTGACGGCCGTACTGATCCACGAAGCCATCGGCGAAAGATTGACCTGTGTTTTTGTTGATCACGGGTTGATGCGCAAAGGGGAGGCCAAAGAGGTTCTTCAGCTTTTCGGCGGCCAGTACAATATTCCTCTTGTTCATGAAAACGCAGCTGAACTTTTTCTTGGCAGGCTCAAAGGCGTGACTGATCCTGAAGAAAAGAGAAAGATCATCGGCGCAACGTTCATCGATGTCTTTGACAAAGCAGCCTCAGCCATCGAGGGGGCTGAATTTCTGGCCCAGGGGACACTTTACCCTGATGTCATTGAAAGCGTCTCGGCTTCAGGCGGGCCGAGCGTGACCATCAAATCACATCATAATGTCGGCGGCCTGCCCGAAGATATGGCCTTTACCCTGGTTGAACCACTGCGTGAGCTTTTCAAGGATGAAGTCCGGTCGCTGGGACGGGAGCTTGGCATGCCTGAAAACCTTGTCGGGCGGCATCCATTTCCCGGGCCTGGCCTTGCCATCCGCATCCCTGGTGAGGTGAGCGCAGAAAAATGTGATATTCTGCGCGAGGCAGATGCAATCTATCTTGAAGAAATCCGAAAAGCCGGCCTTTATGATGAGATCTGGCAAGCCTTCGCCGTCCTTCTGCCAGTGAAAACGGTGGGTGTTATGGGCGATGCCAGGTCATATGAGCATGTTTGCGGCCTGAGGGCTGTCACGTCGACAGATGGCATGACTGCGGATTGCTATGCATTTCCGCATGATTTTCTTATGCGTGTTTCAACCCGTATCGTTAATGAGGTCCGCGGGATCAACCGCGTTGTCTATGATATTACGTCCAAACCACCTGGCACGATTGAGTGGGAGTAGTTCATTCTTTGTTAGTGATTGTTATATATAATGCAATGGCAAAACCTGAATGTACTGAAGCCAGTTTAAACTGAGCTTTTTTCATGTGGCAAAGTTAATTCAGGGAAAGATGGTGGTGAAAATCGCAAGACGCATAGTTTCAGGCTTATAATTGGTTCAGTTTTTGAAACGATATATAAGGACTTAATTTTGAAAAAGTTTCTGGCGAAAAACTCAATTTTAAGATCACTCTTCATCCCGCTTCTAAAAACTTTAAATTTTCCGTTCAAATGGAAGCATGACATCACCGGGAGAGATTTTTATCTGCAAACATTCAGCCATAAAGGATATTGGTATTACGGGAGAAAAAGAGAGGAAGGGGAGCTGTCTTATTTTTATAAATTCATAAAAAAAGGTGATTCCGTTTTAGAGGTTGGATCCCATATAGGTTATTTGACTCAGGTTTTTGAAAGTATGGTGAGTGATGATGGCACGGTTGTTGTGCTGGAGCCAACGCCGCAAAGTCTTTTTTACCTGAAAAAAAATGTCTTGCCCAAAACTAAAATTATAGAAAAAGCAGCATCTAACTTTTCCGGTGATGTTGAGTTGCATACAGAAGAATTTGGTGGCTTCACGAATTCATTGATTTCTGAATTTACGCAGTCTCAAAATGAGTCGCAGCAAAAGTCTCGGTATTTCTCGTCATCGGTCAATTCTATTAAGGTACAAGCGGATACTTTGGATAACATCTGTAAAGAAATCGGATTTGAACCTGACTTTATCAAAATTGATGTTGAGGGTGCTGAGCTTGATGTATTGAAGGGGGCTAAAACAACTCTTGCTAATGTTAATGCTTTAATGGTCGAGGTTAGCAGGAATAATAATGAAGTCTTCAATTTGTTGTCAGAAAGTGGCTTTAAAAGGATTAATTCGTTGTATTCATCTGACAATCACTTCTTTGTAAGAGAACTGCAGGCTTAGTCGAGATCTTCTTCGATTATGGTCCATTGCAAGTGATAGCAAACTTCACCATCTTCGCGATCTTTGAAGATCACACCCAGAAACTCACCATCAAGGGTAACCT
>CAZOLR010000010.1:0-62825 GCA_964580905.1 uncultured Hyphomicrobiales bacterium
CCTGAATCCCTTTGAGCAGGGTTGTCTTGTCCACAACACCGATATCCTTGCCGTCATCATCATGGATGACGATGGGCTGTGTGGTGGTCGCGGAAATATCAATGAGCTCATCCAGGCTTGCCGCGTGGCTTGCCCGCGGAGCTTTATCGAGTTTCTGGCCGCGATCTGGTTTGAATTCGGAAATGGGCACCATGATCGAATGGGCAAAGACAAGTTTGAGCTTGGAAATACCTTCGACAAAATCCCGCACATAATCATCGGCGGGCCGGGTGACGATTTCTTCCGGTGTGCCGATCTGCACGATACGTCCATCCTTCATGATGGCAATGCGGTCGCCGATGCGGATGGCTTCGTCGAGATCATGGGTGATAAAAACCGTGGTTTTGTGGAGTTTCTGCGAAAGCTCCATGAACTGGTCCTGCAACTGGCGGCGGATCAGCGGATCAAGGGCCG
This sequence comes from uncultured Hyphomicrobiales bacterium, assembly GCA_964580905.1. Lineage (GTDB taxonomy): Bacteria > Pseudomonadota > Alphaproteobacteria > Puniceispirillales > UBA1172. Next base: position 454 of record CAZOLR010000010.1, read on the forward strand.
AAAAAGGTTCATCCATCAGGAGGACATCGGGATCAGATGCCAGCGCCCGGGCGAGGCCGACACGTTGCTGCATGCCGCCGGAAAGCTCATTCGGGAAACGGTCTTCGTATCCTTCGAGATTGACCATGGCAAGACAACGCTGCGAGACCTCCCAGCGTTTGGCCTTGGACTCTCCCCTGATCTGAAGGGGAAACGCAACGTTGTCCCGCACCGTGCGATGGGGAAGCAGGGCCATATGCTGAAACACCATGCCGATCTCCCGTGCCCGCATGGCGCGAAGGTCAGCATCATTGAGCGCGAGCATATCACGTCCGAGCACATTGATATTCCCCGCCGTCGGTTCAATCAACCGGTTGAGGTGCCGGACCATGGTCGACTTGCCGGAGCCCGAAAGCCCCATGACACAGAACACTTCGCCTTTCCTGACAGAAAAGGAGCAATCCGCAATGCCGACAACACAACCAAATTCAGCCAATACATCATTTTTGGAAAGGTTGCGTTCCTTGATTGCCGCCATGGCTTCATTGGCGTTATGGCCGAATATCTTCCAGACGTTTTCAAGGACGATCATGTCTTGTGATGATGTTGACTGCATTTCTGATCCCCCCAGGCTTCCCGTTATGGACAGTTCGTGCCAACAGGGTGCCACGGATTTTTGATGCGTTCTTTATCTGATAAAATGGCAGCGTTACAGGGAACGCTGCCATTATTTCTCAAGAATGAGAGTTTATTTCAGCCAGCTGTCGACGGCATCGCCGTTCTTGCTGACCCAGTCCTTGGCAAAGGCTGCCGGATCCTGTTTTTCCACCACAACCGCATAGGTCATCTGGGAAATCGTATCCGTGTCAAACTTTGCGCTTCCCAGCAGTTTGGCGGCTTCCGGGTGGCTGGATTCAAGGCTGGCGGCATAATGGATATGCAGATATGCCGTATCCCATGCCACGCCTGCCTCGGAAACTTCAAGCCAGTCTGCCCCGTCGGTAGGCTGTTTGACATTCCACTTGGCGGCATCATGCTTCGGCTCTTTCAGGATCACCAGATCATGAAGGGCAAACATGTGGTGCGGGGTGTAGCAGAAGAACACAATGTTTTTATTGCCGGCAACAGCGCTGTCCACTTCAGCAAGTGCCAGCGACTCATCCATTTCCTTGAGCTGCATCGTTTCAGTATAGCCATAGGATTTGGCGCGGATCTTCTCAACATTAGTGGACGCCCAACCAGCGGCACCGATCCAGATTTCACCTTTACCGTCGCCGTCCGTGTCAAAATTCTTGGCCATGTCCGGGTTTGAGAGTTCGGCCAGCTCTTTGATACCGGTACGGTCTGCCGTTCCTTTGGTCACACACATGGCCTGATCACCGGCAACACCGTTCGGGTTGATCCGGACGGATTTGTTCTCTTTCACGTATTTGTTATGCAGGTTGGTCTGGTTAGGCAGCCAGACTTCAGGATGCACATGCATTGAACCTGCGTCCATGGCTTCGAATACCACCGGGTTGGTGCCGTTCTGCAATTCAACTTCAAGGCCGAGGTTGTCTTCAAGCGCCACTTTCAGCACATGCGCGGTCACGCGGACAGATGGCCAGTTCGGCACACCGATAACCACATCCGCCGCAAAAGCTGCAGGCGCCAGAAGTGCAGAGCATACGGCTCCGGCGAGAATATTTTTGGAAATTTTTTTAATCATTGAGTTCCTCCCATTTTTGATAGGCTAATCATATCCACGTTTCAAAACATTCTACAAGTCATTAATTTCAATAACGATTTACTCAATACCCTGTATTTTGTCTTTCGCTGGAAGATAACATTGCGCCTTTAAAAATTAAAATTTGATGAATTTTAATAATCATTCCACGGAATAATCAGAGATAGATTCTGAACTTTTCTTTAATTTCCGCTTCACATGCCGGATCAAGATACTGCGGATGATAATTTGCCAGAATTTCTTTTGCCTGCCGGTTGGCTTTCTGCCAGCTCGTGGCATGGCCTTTTTCCGCCCATGTGACAGGCGGGTCGCGATCCGCAAGTAGGGGATAGATGTAATCTCGTTCCATGGCGGCGATGGTTTCGTCCTGACCCAGGAAATGCCCCTCACCGGTGACGGCTTGTTCAATCTTCTCAAGATCGAGGGTTTCGTCATTAACCTCAATCCCCCTGAGGGTGCGGTAAATGGCGCCATGCATTTCATTATCAAGGAGGAACGCTTCGAAAGATGCGCCAAGGAGGGACGCGGTCATGCCCGAGCTTTCATAAACAAGGTTTCCGCCTGCCAGGGCGGCGGCAAGGGCTGTTATACCTTTTTCCGCCCCGTATTGGGCATCGATGGCTTTGGCATCCGTCATGGATGAGGCAATACCCGATGGAAGGCCGAGTGCGTTGCTGAGTTGGGCTGAAGCGGCATTGAGCAAGGCTGTTTCGCCGCCGCCGCCGGAAAAGGCGCCGGTCCTTAAGTCAATCACAAGAGGCCAGTTTGAAAAGATCATCGGGTAGCCGGGGCTGATCAAATTCACCATCAGCAGACTGGCCAGTGTTTCGGCAAGGGACTGGACCAGAAACCCGGCCGGGGTGGCTGGTGCCGTGGCCCCGGCCTGTGCGGCGGTGATGCAGGAAACAGGGATGTTATGCTCAATGCAGGCATAGGTCACATCCACCGCATCCTCACCAAACCGCAGGGGGGAAATTACCGGGCTTATATGAGCTTTGATATAAGGCCGTGCGGAAAACTTTCCCGCTCCGCCTTCTGCAATATCCAGCATAGTGACGATAGGGGCAACATGTTCCGCCAGCGTAAATGAGGTTGCCACCGGTTTGGTTGTTCCGCTGAGAAGGGCAAAGACCGTATTCACATCAAGATCGAAATTGTCGGGTATATCCGTTGCAACACAGCAGCGCGTGAACCAGCTGACATTTTCAAGCTGATCCTGCAGCCTGGTAAAATCATAGAGATCCTTAAGGGTCGACGGCCGGTATGTGCCGCTCTCAAGATCAAGCGTCTGCACGGCTGCACCCCCGGTGCCGAAATGCACGCTATCGCCGCCAATCTCAATAGATCTTTCAGGATCGCGGCCATGCAGAACAAACTTCCTGGCCGCCATCGTAATCACGTCTTCTGTCAGGGATACAGGGAAGGTGATCCGCCCGTCTGCCCGTCTTTCCGCCCCTTTGCTGAGAAAAAGTTTCGCAAGTCTTGGCGGCACGTCCCCCATGCCGAGCGTATTCAGGAGATTAAACGCGGCTGAAATGATGCGTTGTGTATCGGCATCTGCAAGCGGCTTATATTGTCCTCCCGCCTGCCCCGGAGGTGCCGGGTTGGGTGTGGAGCCTTTGGTGGAGCGGAGCTTTTGTCTTGAGCTTCGTCCACCGCTTCGCTGAGGTCTGGTGTTCATGATAAAAACCTAGCGTGCTTTCAGGAAAATAGGAAAACAAAAACCTGCCAGCTTAATGAAAATCAAGCGTGCAATAGGCCTTGAACTCATGCCACGATTAAGGCCAAACTTGCCGGGGGAAGAGGGTCGGGGGAAGAGGGAGGCACAGATGAAATCAACAACACGGGCGGTGGTTATCGGCGGCGGTATCGCAGGCTGTTCCACCTTGTATCATCTGACACAGGAAGGCTGGGCGGATGTGGTGCTGGTTGAACGGGATGAGCTGACATCGGGCACCACCTGGCATTCGGCCGCCCAGGTGACCAATTTCGGCATGAACCAGACCATGGTGGGGCTGAAAAGTCATTCCATTGCCCTTTACAAAAGTCTTGCGGAAGATCCCGACTACCCGATCAACTATCATCATGCCGATGGTGGTATAAGGCTGGCCAATACCGAAGCCCAGATGGAAGGGTATCGCCATTTCGCCTCCATGGCACGCGGGATGGGGGTGAATTTTGAGGTGATTGACGCCGCCGAATGCGCCAGACGTCATCCGCTGATCTCCACGGATAATCTTCTGGGCGGGCTCTGGGATCCGCTGGATGGTGATATCGATCCCGCCCAGCTCTGTCAGGCACTGGCGCGTCGTGCCCGAAAAGCAGGGGCTGAAGTGTATCGGCATACACAGGTCACCGCCCTGACCCAGCATAAAGACCTGAGCTGGACCGTTCACACAACAAAGGGAGATATCGATTGTGAGGTGGTGATCAACGCATGCGGATATCGCGTCAATGAAGTCGGCGCCATGATGGGGGTGCATCATCCGGTCATGTCCATGGAACATCAGTATTTTGTCACTGAACCGATCCGGCAGATTATGGATGCCGGCCACCGGATGCCGCTCTTGCGCTGCCCGATTTCAGATTATTACTGCCGCCAGGAAAAGCAGGGTCTTCTGCTCGGTTTCTACGAACAGGATTGCAAGACCTGGGGGATGGATGGCATTGATCCTGATTTCGCAAACGCGCTCTGCCCTGATGATCTTGACCGGGTGACCGATGTGCTGGAAGGGGCTTTTGCCCGGATGCCTGCCCTGATGGAAGCGGGGATACATACCGTTGTAAACGGCCCTATTACCTACACGATTGATGGCACCCCGCTGGTAGGGCCTGTTCCCGGTAAACGCAATGCCTTCTGCATTATAGGCCTTCGTGCCGGTCTGGGTGAAGGCGGTGGCCATGGCTGGCTTCTTGCCCAGATGATCGTCCATGGCGAAGCCTGCTATGATACCTGGTGCCTTGATCCGCGAAGATTCACGGGCCACGGGAATGTCGAGCTTACGGCCCTCAAAGCCATCGAAGATTATCAGAATGAATTCCGGTTTCATTTTCCCCATGAGTACAGGCCGGCAGGGCGGCCGATCAAAACCACGCCGCTGACCCCGGTTCTTGCATCAGAAGGTGCTGAATTTGCTGTGGTCAATGGCTGGGAGCGTATGGCCTATATCAAGCCTTCAGCCGATTTCAGGGAAACGCACAGTTTCCGTTTCAATGAGACATTTGATCTGGTGGGAGATGAGGTCAAAGCCGTTACAACATCGGTCGGCCTCAGCGAAATCAGCGGGTTCAACCGTATTGAAATCACCGGCACAGGGATACATGACTGGCTGGAAGGGCTCTTCTGCGGCCGGGTGAGGCGCCAGACATCAAAGGTGGGGCTCGGCTATATGCTCAACCACCTCGGCTGTGTGAAAGCCGACGCCACCATCGCCAATATTGACGATAACCGTATCTGGTACGGGTCAGCGGCGGCGGCGGAATATCACGATATGGAATGGCTCAAGGCGCATCTTCCGGAGGATGGTTCGATCACGCTGAGGAGTCTGACCAACGCATTTACAACGCTGGTGCTGGCCGGGCCGATGGCGCGGGCCGTTCTTGGCGAGGTCACGAGGCTTGATTGCTCAAAGGAAGGATTTGGCTGGCTTCAGGTCAGGCAGGGGTTTGTCGGCATCGCCCCTGCGGTGATCATGTCGGTGAGTTTTTCCGGTGAGGAGGCTTTTGAAATCCATCTTCCGAATAATCAGCTTTATGCCGGCTACCTTGCGCTTCGGAGGGCAGGGGAGGCCCATGGCTTGCGTCTCTTCGGATCGATGGCCATCGAATCGATGCGCCTTGAAAAAGGTTACTTGCACTGGAAGGCTGATCTTCTTACCGAGTTCAATCCGGAAGAAACCGGGCTTGGCCGTTTTGTTGATATGACGAAGGATTTTATCGGCAAGCCGGCCCTTGAAAAGATGATATCCGGGGGACCGCGCAAAAAGCTTGTCACGCTTGAGATTGATTGCACCCATGCGCCGAGCCACGGCGGCGCTTCGGTCAGCCGGGACGGGAATGTGATCGGGACAGTCACGTCGGCGGGCTGGGGTTATCGTGTGGGTAAAAACCTTGCCTATGGCTTTGTTGAACCTGATATGGCGGAACCAGGAACGCGGCTTGAGGTTGATGTTCTCGGGTTGCCTGAGAAGGCTGTTGTTATCGCGCCAGGCCCTTATGATCCTGATAACAGGATACTGCGGCAGAAGACTTAAGCGTCGGGGGCCTTTCCCGGGACTTTCAGGCTATGCCTTTCCGGGGTGGGGATGGGTCTTGATCCAGTGGTTGGCGATATCAATCCTGCGGGCAATCCAGACATGGTCATGCGACATGATATGATCCAGAAACTTCACCAGTCCGCGAAAACGCCCCGGACGGCCGATAAGACGGCAATGAAGGCCAACAGACATCATCTTTGGCACCTCAGCCCCTTCTTCATAAAGGACATCAAAGGCATCGGTCAGGTAGCGGGCAAACTGCTCACCTGTATGAAACCCCTGGGCGGTGGCAAATCTCATATCGTTTGTGTCCAGTGTATAAGGCACGACAAGATGCGGGCGGTCTTCCATCCGTGACCAGAAGGGCAGATCATCCGAATAATCATCCGCGTCGTAAATAAAGCCACCGTCTTCAGCCACCAGCTTCCGTGTGTTTGCGCTTGTCCGGCCGGTGTACCAGCCAAGGGGGCGTTCCCCGCAGACAGAGGTATGAATGGCAATAGCTTCCTGCATATGGGCGCGTTCATCCGCCATATCCATACCGTGATAATTGATCCATCTCAGCCCGTGGGAGGCGATTTCATGTCCGTCTTTCAGGGCCTGTTCAATGACAGCCGGGTGGCGCTTCATAGCCATGGCAACCCCGAAAACGGTGAGCGGCACCCCCCGGGAGCGGAACAGATCAAGGATCCGCCAGACACCGGCGCGGGAGCCATATTCGTAAATCGATTCCATCGACATATGGCGTGCACCCTCAAACGGCAACGCGCCGATAATCTCAGAAAGAAAGGCTTCGGAAGCCGGGTCACCGTGGAGGATGGAATTTTCCCCGCCTTCTTCGTAATTCAGCACGAATTGTACCGCGACGCGGGCACCGCCCGGCCAGTTTGCCCGGGGCAGATCCTGTCCATACCCGATCAGGTCTCTCGGGTAGTTTTTGTTAAGGTCAATATCATTCATGACACATATCCACAGAGTTAGAGGTCAGAAACCAAGTGTCTCATGAAGAGGAAGCGGGTTTCTGTCAGGTCGTTCGTTCAGATCGAGACCTGAGACGAGATCATCAAGGTGTTCTTCCATCAGCTCACGTGCTCTTTCCCCGTCATGGGAGGCAATAGCCTGCACCAGCGCTTCATGAGCATTGCACTCGCACATGGTATCCTGACGTTGCCAGTAGAGCGAAATGATCAGGGAGGATCGCGAGACCAGCTCCTCAACCGTATGGGTCAGGACCGAATGATTGGCGATACGTGCTATTTTGATATGAAAACCCGCAGACAGGGAAATGGCTTCACTGTTATTGTCCGCCTCAAGGGCTTTGCTCTCTTTCAACAGGTGGCGTGACAGTTTGGAAACATCCTCGCCGGTCGCCTTTTCCGATGCCAGGCTGGCAATATAAGGTTCCACCAGAGAGCGTGCTTCGAACACATCCCGGGCTTCCCTTTTTGTTGGCTTGGAGACGTGGACACCACGATTGGGAAGGTGGGTAAGCAAGCCTTCATGGGTCAGGGCCCTGAGCGCGGTGCGTATAACGGTACGACTCAGGCCATATATTTTGCACAATTCATCTTCTGCCAGCCGGGTACCCGGAGTAAGGCGGTGAGAGATGATCGCCTCTTTGAGGTTTTCCATTACAGACAGCCAAGAAGGGTCTTGTTTTTGTGCTGCTGTCATGATCAAAAACCCTCTGATACCTCAACTTATTATGACGAAGATTTCTTCCGAGGCCATGCATAACCTCCTGTCTTGCTATTTTCAAGCCCTAAGGCAATCATGGATTCAATAAGTCGCACAGCACAGGAAATTCCCTCCAGTACAGGCACCTGATGTTCCCGGGCTAACTGCGCCTGAAGATCAGACATGCCGGCACACCCCAGAACAATAGCTTCAGCCTTATCGACAGCAATAGCCTGGCTCACTTCGGTATTGATACGCGCCATAGCATCACTATTTCCGGCTTCGAGTTCAAGCACAGGAATATCGCTCGCCCTTACGCCGGAACATCTTGCGGCAAGCCCGTAGCGCATCAGGTTGTGCTCAAGCGCAGGAACGGACCGGGAAAGAGTGGTCACCACCCCGAATTTATTGGCAATCATTGAGGCCATATGATACGCCGCCTCCCCGATGCCTATGACAGGAGCTGCGGTCAGGCAGCGCGCGGCATCGAGGCCGGTATCGTCAAAACAGGCAATGATAAAGCCATCTGCCTGCGGGTGAGCGCCGATAACTTCAAGAAGACCTGCCATCGACATCGCCTCATCATAAAAGCCTTCGATACTGGCAGGTCCGTGATCCGGGTTAAGTACGGTAAGATCAAGGCGGTCCCCGGCGGTTTCGGCGGCGACGGCACGTATCCTGTCGGTCATCGAGGCGGTGGTATTCGGGTTGATGATGACGATTTCAGGTTTGCCGCTCATGATCAGATATCTCCCCCGAGATAGGCCGCCTTGATCCGCGGATCGTCAAGCAGATCGGCGGATTTTCCCTCAACCGCGATGGTGCCCGTTGTCAGTGCATAAGCGCGATTGGAAATGCTGAGCGCCATTTTCGAGTTCTGTTCCACCAGCAGAACAGAGACATTTTCCTCACGATTGATTGAGATAATGGAGCGCGCGATTTCCTGCACCAGTTTGGGGGCGATGCCGAGGGACGGCTCATCAAGAAGCAACAGGTTGGGTTTGGCCATCAGGGCCCGGCCGATCACCATCATCTGTTGTTCGCCCCCGCTTAATGTTCCGGCCATCTGCCCGTAGCGTTCACGCAAACGGGGAAAGCGGGCAAGAACGCTGTCCAGGGTTTCCCTGATCCCGTTTTTATCGGAACGGGTGAAGGCCCCCATCAAAAGGTTGTCTTTGACGCTCATATAAGGGAACACTCTCCGCCCTTCGGGGACCATGGCGATGCCCTTTCTGACGATGGACGCCGCATCGTATTCAAGGAGGCTGTCTCCCTTATAGGTGATGGTTCCTGAGCGAGGTTTGGCAAGGCCCGTAATGGCGCGCAGAATAGACGATTTGCCGGCACCATTGGCGCCGATCAGGGCAACCGTCTCGCCCACATCCAGCCGTATGGAAATACCTTTGAGGGCGTAGACATGGTCGTAGTAGAGTTCCACATCATTAAAATTCAACAATGGTTCCATCTCTAAAATCCTACCGCATCATCTTCACTGCCAAGGTACGCTTCGATAACCTTGGGGTTGTTCTGAATTTCAACCGGGCTTCCTTCGGCGATCTTCTCACCGAAATTGAGAACGACCAGGCGGTCCGAAATTTTCATCACGGCCGCCATATCATGTTCAACCAGAAGCACGGTCACGCCACGATCACGCACACCACGAACAAGTTCAACCATATGCATGGTTTCATCATGGTTCATTCCGGCAAAAGGTTCATCCAGAAGGAGGAGCTTTGGTTTCGTAGCAAGGCCGATGGCCATGCCGAGCGCACGAAGATGCCCCTGGGGCAGATTGCTGGCCAGCTCATCACGGATATCCTCCATGCCGAGGAATGAGATGATATCATCAGCTGATCTGCCAAAGTCGGCTTCGTCGGCTACCGCTGTAGGGGTGCCGAGGAAAAACCCGAAAAGGCCTGCCTTTGAGCTCAGATGATGTGAGACGATGATATTGTCGCGCACCGTCATGCTCTTGAAGATCGTTGTTTCCTGAAATGTCCGGACCACGCCCAGTTTGGCGGCCTGATGCGGCGACATGTTGGAGATTTTCCGCCCTTCGAAAGTCACCTCACCTGAAGTGGTGCGTAAAAAGGACGATATCAGCTTGAAAAGGGTGGATTTACCCGCCCCGTTCGGCCCGATAACCGACAATATCTCATTTGCCTGAACATCGAAACTGACATCCGAAACCGCGGTAAGCCCGCCGAATTTCTTGGTAAGATTTCTGACTTGGAGAATGGTGGTCATGACGGCTCCTAATTCTTCAATCTGCTGAAGATGCTCAGGATGCCGTTGGGCAGGGCCAGCATCAGGAAAATGAGAAGAGAGGAGTAGATCAGCAACTGGTATTCGCCGGCGCTGAAAAGAAGATCCCAGCCAAAGTAATTGACCAGTGTGCCCAGCATCGGCCCGAACACATAGCCCAGCCCGCCAAGAAAACAGTTCAGCATGAAATCAACGGAATCCTTGACGGGAAAACTGGCCGGGTAAATGGATTGCGATATCCCCACAAAAATGGCCCCGGCGACCCCGCCCAGAAAGGAGGAGATGGAAAAGGCAATCAGCCGAAGTTTGGCTATGTTGACACCAATCGATGAGGCCAGTTCCTCGTTCTGTTGCAGAGACCGGCAGAGATGACCAATTCTTGAATTCACCAGCCTGTACATCCCCGCAAAGGTGATCAGCATCAGCACAACCGCGACATAGAAAAATCCGCGCTTGACGTTTTCAAGTTCAGCAAAATCGGGGATCAGGGTCAGCCCGAAAAAGCTGATCCCGCCGGGTAGCGGGATTGAGGAGATCCCCTTGGCGCCATTGGTGATCGGCAGGGCGAGCGCGGTGAGGCGGGCCACTTCGGTCATCACCAGCGTGACCATCGCAAAATACACCCCGCGCAGACGCAGGATGGGCAGTCCCACCAGTATCGCAACCAGTATGCACATCAGCCCGGCAAGCGGAATGGTCAGCCAGAAAGAGAAACCATATTTCACCACCAGGATCGCGGAGGTGTAGCCGCCGACAAGCGCAAAGGCCCCCTGGCCGATATTGATACGCCCGATATAAAAGGTCAGCCAAACGCCCGCGCTGGCGATCGACAGAAGAGCAACAGAGGTCAGCGTATAGTAGAGATCCCACCGCCCCGTCAGCTCAATCACAAAAGGCACGCCGAAAAGAAGCAGAAGCGAAAAGCCGATTGCCGCAATCTTAGCCTGTGCTGTTAACATTTATCACCCTCCCGCCAAATATACCGCCGGAACATGCTGTGCCCTGCCGTCATGTCTAACCCCATGGTTTGCCCATGAGCCCTTGCGGTCTGATCGCAAGGAAGACCATGAGACTGGCAAAAATGACCAGATACGTAATATCGCCGAAATCTGAAAGAACGGTGAGGCCGATGGATTCCAGCATGCCAAGGATGAAACCGCCCGCAATAGCGCCTGAAATGACACCCGCACCACCGATCATGACCATCATGAAAGCCTTGATAGACGTTGGCCCGCCCATCCCGAGATTAATCCCGGTAATGCTGACAAGCAGCCCGCCCACAGTCCCGGCCAGCATGGCGGCAAGGGCAAACCCGATCATGGAATAGAGTTCGACATTAACGCCCATCAGCTGTGCGGCCACCTTGTCCTGGGCAAGGGCACGCATGGCCCGGCCGGTTTTGGAATACTGCATGTAAGTGATGAACAAAACGATTATAAGTATGGCAAGAAAACCGATCAGCATCCGGTCATATGGCATGATAATCCGGAAATCCCAGTTAAAGACGCCATTGACGATCTTGGGAATGCCGCGCTGTTTTTCGCCAAACAGCAAGAGGATCAGCGCATCGAGAAAGAAGGCAACCCCCGCGGCAAGCAACATCGTGCTTTCTTCCCGGACAGATTTTTTGATAACCGGCCGGAACAGGAATTTTTCAAGTATGGCCCCGATGATGGCAAGGGATACGCCAGCGCTGATCAGTGCCACGATATAAGGCATGCCCAGTTTCACCGAAACCGTGTAGGTCACAAAGCCGCCGATGACATAAAGCTGGCCATGGGCGAAATTCAGCACGTTCATCAAGGAGAAAATCAAGGTCAGGCCTAGTGCGATGAGCGCGTATTGTGCGCCTAGATATAACCCGTTGACGATGATCTGTTCCATCATAAGGCTCCCGAAAACATGGGGTTGAAACAGATGATATTCTCTGTTTCGTGGAAAATCCCGGCCAATGCATAACACTGGCCGGGATCAACTTTGGGAGGATTTAGTCGACTTCGGCAATGAACAGTGTTTCAAAAGCACCGTTCCGGTATTCGTTGACAACCATCGGCACGAAGATCTGGCGTTTCTGGCCAAAGGAGCTGTTTCCAACGTACTTCAGCATACTGTCGCCCTTCATGTAGATGTTTGGCACGGCAAGCGTATCAATAGTCTTCTTGAATTCGTTGACGTCATTGATGGCTTTCGGGTTTGCCTTCATGGTTTCGAGGATATATTCCAGCGCATAGACCTTGGTGTTGGACTCGTCGTTATATTCGCCGAACATCTTGACGTAACGCTTGACGAATTCCTTCATCTTGTCCGATGCGATTTCAGGTGTTGACGCACCCCCGACGGAAATGAACCCGTTTGCGAGGTCACCAGCGCCTTCTTTGAGAACGGTGGCATCCTGGGCTGTTTCAGTAGAAATCAGGCCCTTGTAGCCAAGCTCACGCGCGGAACGGATCAGTTGCGGTGCATTGGCAGGTGCCACACCGGAAAGAACCAGCAGATCAGGACGTTTCTGCAGAACCGGGGTCAGCACCGGGGTAAAATCGGTTGTGTCCACCTGATAGGTCACGTTGCTGGATACAACATTAAGGCCAAGTGCCTTTGCCGCGGCAACACCACCGTCACGCTGGCTCAGCGGATCGGATTCATTGGCCGCAACGAAAGCAACTTTTTTCACGCCTTTGTTATCACGGAGATATTTGTAGATCGCAGGTCCTGACTGGTAGTTTGCAATCATCCCGAGAACAGCGTTTGATGCCGGTGCGGTGTAAAGCTCTTTCGGGAAAGCATATGGGAAATAGATAATATCGTTCTGTTCCGCTACTGGACGGACAGCGGCCGCGCCATCATCGACGTTCGGCCCGACAACATAATGAATACCTTCCTTGGCCATTTTTTCCATGCCGGCAATGGCCCGCTTCGGGTCTTTCTGGTCATCAAAGGTGACAATTTCCACATCATACGTGGTGTTGCCGATTTTGATGCCGCCCATTTCATTAATCCACTCGGCACGTGTCTGCATGGAACGGACATTTGATGTCCCCCATGCCGCTGCGGGCCCGCTGGTCACGCCGACGAAGCCGATTTTAAGGACTTCATTGGCGGCTTGTGCCGTCATGGCACTCAAGGCAACGCCGGCGGCCAGCGTTGCTGCCCCAGCCAGAGTTGTCAGTTTTCTGAAGTGTTGGCGCATTTTCATCTCCCTTTTGTTGGTGAAATGCCGGTGACAGTTCAACTTTATTATTATTCTTAAAAAATTGAAAAGGATTCGCGTCACATATGCAACAAGAATCTTCATATTGTATACAATCTGGGTAATATGTAGAAAAAAATAAGCTGAAAACGGCCCCCACGCAAATGCTGTACAGACACAGAATACAAAGGGTTCCCGCACACGGATAGTATTGAATTTATGAATGTTGGTGTAATCGCCTGATCAGCCTCAAACCCCGGCAGGGACAGGCTATCCTGCCTTTATATGCAAAGAATGCCGCGTGAGATAAAGGTTAAAGTTTCTGGATGATCGTATTTATTTTTCGCAGGCGTTTGGTGAGAATTTTCTGTTGCTCGTCAATTTCGGCCATTTCAGCCTTGAGCTGGGATATCAGTTTACCACCACGGCCACGGGGGCGGGGCATTGCAACGCCGCTATTGCCTTCTTCCGCAATAAAATAGGTGGGGCTTACGCCGAGAATTCCGGCCATGGCAACAAGTTTGTTAACCCGTGGCTCGCTCCGGTCATTTTCCCAGGACTTCAGGGTTGATGGTTGCACACCGGTGAGATTTGCCAGCATTTGCAGGCTCATCCCGGCCTGTTGTCGGCATTGAAAAATCCGGCCACCCAGTGTTGTTTCAAGGTTGCCATCCGAAAGGACGTTTGAAGGGTGTGTTTTTATGGGCATTATTTATCCTGTTTGCGACATTCGGGCGAAAATAGAACAAAATATAGATTTTGTCAAATCCGCCGACTCCTGATCATAAACCGAATATATCCCCCCGGCACCAGAAATTTCCCTCAAACCGAGGGTGAACCGAGGCCATGGAGTGTTTTGGTCTCAAGGTAATCCTCAATACCCATCATGCCGCCCTCACGGCCATTCCCCGATTGCTTGTAGCCACCAAACGGCGTGCCATATTCAATGCCGCCACCATTGATATGCACAGCGCCTGCCTTCAGCCTCGCGGCCACACGTTCGGCGCGGTCGGCGTCGCCTGTCTGCAGGTAGGCGGCGAGGCCATAAGGCGTATCGTTGGCGATGGATATGGCTTCCGCTTCGTCTTCAAACGGGATAATGACAAGAACGGGGCCGAAAATTTCTTCCCGGGCGATGCGCATATCGTTGGAAACATCGGCAAAGATGGTGGGTTTGACGAACCAGCCTTTTTCCATTCCGTCCGGCCGGCCAAGCCCTCCCACCAGCAGGGTTGCGCCTTCGTCAATACCAACCTTGATCATGTTTTGAACACGGTCAAACTGGATCTTGTCGAATAACGGGCCGATATGATCACCTTCTTCGGCCGGGTTGCCGACGCCGGTTTCTTCAGCGGCTTTTCTGGCGATTTTCAGCACCTCATCATAACAGGACCGTTCCACCAGAAGCCGGGTCGGCGCATCGCAGGACTGGCCGGTATTGAACATGCATTCCCCGACCGACGCGGTGACACGTTCTTCAAGATCGCAATCGGCAAACACAAGATTGGGGGATTTGCCGCCCAATTCCAGCGTCACCCGCTTGACGGTTTCGGCCGCATCACGGGTGACCGCCGTGCCTGCCCGGGTGGAGCCGGTAAAGGACATCATCTGGATATCGGGATGGCGTGACATGGCCGCCCCCACCACCGGACCTTCGCCCTGCACGAGGTTGAAGACACCGGCAGGATACCCGGCCTCATCCAGGATTTCGGCGTAGATCATGGCCGAAATGGGTGTGTGTTCACTTGGTTTCAGGATGCAGGTGCAACCTGTGGCCAGCGCCGGCAGTACCTTGAGCGTAATCTGGTTCATCGGCCAGTTCCATGGCGTGATCAGCCCGCAGACGCCGATGGGTTCCCGCACCATGGTATCGCCATTTTTAAGCCTGATCCGTTCTTCATGCTCTTCAAGCGCATCGATAAACCCCTGCAGATGGCCGATGGCAGCATCAGCCTGCGCACCCCGTGACATGGTGATCGGTGCGCCCATCTCCATCCGCATGGCCTGGGCCAGGTCTTCAAAGCGTCGTTCTGTGATCGCCTTCACCTGTTGCAAAAGCTCAAGCCGTTCAGTCTTGCTGGTCCGGGAGAAATGCTCAAACGCGGCATTGGCGGCGGCGACAGCCCGGTCGACATCGGCCTCATTGCCGAGCGCGACGGTACCGATCACCTCTTCGGTGGCAGGGTTGATGACTGGCATGGTCTGGGTTGAAACCGGGCTGACCCATTCGCCGTTGATATAGAATTTCTGCAGGTTGTCCATGATCTTGCTCCTTATCTCCCTCAGGATGCTGTGCCGGTCTTCCTGATTATCTGGCTCCGGTGATAGACGTTTCTATCATCTCTTTGACTTCGGCCGCGGTGGCTTTGCGCGGATTTGTCCCGGCGGCACTGTCAAGCAGTGCCTTATGCGAGATGCGTTCCGCGCAATCCAGCGGCACATTGATCTCTGAAAGTCCCTTCGGGATCCCGATCTCGTCAAGCAGGCGCTCAATCTCGGCGATGAAGGCCCCGGCGGAATGATCCTCCATCCCCATCGCCTGCGCCATGCGTCTCGTTTTGTATTCAAGCCCCGGCAGGTTGAACCGCAGAACCACCGGCAGAACAATCGCATTGGTCAGCCCGTGCTGGGTGTCGTATTCCGCCCCCACCATATGTGAGATGGCATGAACCATGCCGAGCCCCTTGAGAAAGGCGATACCGGCAAGGCAGGAGCCGACCAGCATGCCACCACGCGCCGCCAGATTGCCGGGCTCTTTCACCGCAACAGGGAGCCATTTCCGGATCAGCTCAAGCCCTTCCAGCGCCATGCCATCGCACAGGGGATGAAACCCGGGAACGATATAGGCCTCAATCGCATGGGTCATGGCATCTGCGCCGGTCCAGGCGGTCAGGTGAGGGGGCAGGCCCAGTGTAAGTTCAGGGTCAAGCAGGGCAAGCGAAGGGCTGTATTCCGGATGACATACACAAAATTTCATGCCCTTTCCGGTATGCGTCACCATTGCCGTGCCTTCGGTCTCGGCCCCTGTTCCTGCTGTGGTGGGGATGGTGATGAGTTTGGGGAACGCTTGTTCCGGGCTGATTTCCGGGGCGGGGCGTTCCCATTCAAAATCCCACAGATCAATATCGTTGCGGGCGGTAAGCCCGATGGATTTGCCGCCATCCATGGCACTGCCGCCACCGATTGCAATCACCGCGTCATGGCCGCCAGCCAGAAACGCCGCCTTGCCGCCGCTGATCTCTTCTCCTCTGGGGTTTGGCGAAATCTCTGAAAAAACAGCAGATGTAAGCCCCTGATCCGCAAGGTATTTACAGGTTTGCGAAATAAAGGGCAGATCACGGCTTCCCCGGTCGGTGACGATCAGCGGGTTTGCGATACCAAGCCTGATACATTGCTCACCTATTTCGGCAAGCCGGCCCGGCCCGTAGGCAATCGGCACGGGAAAAGTCCAGTCCTGTGATACCAGCATATCACCTTCGGTTACCTTGAATGATGTGCTGATGCCCATTTCAACCTCTCCCTGCATATGGTACCTGACATATTACGGATAAATACTATTGCACAAAGCCCGGCTTAAGGTAAAAAAATTATGAATAATGTGCCGACAGCAGATACAGAAACGAGAGAACCCCATGAAAATCGCCATCCTTGATGACTGGACACATGACGCCGCGGCATCCGCCGGATGGCATCGCCTTGGCCCTGAACATGACGTCACCATCTATACGGACACGGTGACAGGCCAGGCCCTGATTGACCGGCTTGAGGGAGTGGAGATCATCTGCGCCATGCGTGAGCGAACCACCCTTTCGCGTGACGTTATTGCCCGTCTTCCCGGGCTCAGGGCCATTATCACCAGCGGGATGCGCAACGCGGCGATTGATCTCAACGCCTGCAAGGAGGCTGGCATCGTTGTCAGCGGCACGGAATCTCCCGGTCATGCCACCGCGGAACTGGCCATGACGCTGATAGGTGCGCTGGCCCGCCAGATCGTGCCCAACGCCAATTCGATGACAAATGGTGGCTGGCAGATTTCAGCGGGACGTGACCTGAAGGGCGCAAGGCTCGGGATACTCGGCCTCGGCCGTCTCGGCACGGCGGTGGCCAAACTCGGGCAGGCTTACGGGATGGAGGTGCAGGCCTGGTCACAGAACCTGACCCGTGATAGGGCAGGGGAAGAAGGGGTGAAATATTGTGAAAAGGACGAGTTCTTCGGGACATCGGATTTTATCTCCGTCCATCTCAAGCTTTCGGACCGGGTGGTCGGGCTGGTGGGTGCGCCTGAACTTGCCCTGATGAAGCCGACATCCTTTCTGATCAACACGTCACGTGCACCGATACTCGACCAGCCCGCGCTGATCGCCGCGCTGAAGGAAGGCCGGATCGCCGGGGCGGCTCTTGATGTGTATGAAACCGAACCGCTGGCGGAAAGTGATCCGCTCAGGCAGGTGCCTAATCTTCTGCTTACCCCGCATATAGGCTATGTCACCCGGGAAACGATGCAGGTGTTCTACGGCCAGATGCTCGAAGGCGTCGAGGCGTTTGTGGCAGGGGATCCTGTACGCCTTATTGATATTCCGCCCGGCTGAGATCAAAGGTCATGCTGAGGCCGGTGAAAAACGGCACTTCAATATCTGATATTGTCCTCAGCTTCGGGCGGATTTTCCGGACCGTTTGAGGCGGCCAAATCCGCCTTGCCTGCCCGCCTTGCCGGCAGAACGGTTTTTGTTTGCGGGCTTTTTGGAATGGGCTGGTCGTGCTGGCCGTTGAGGTTTCCCCGCCCGGTCTTTTGACTTAGGCGGCTTTTTGCGTCTCGGCTGGACTTCGGCCATCACCCGGGCCAGCATATCCTCTGCCTCAAGCCGGGATGCCCGGTCCCTGGTCTTGTCATCACGGCGATTTCCCCGGGATTTGGCCGGTGCGCCGACACGTTTATGTTTTGACTTTTCCCGGCCGGAGGGTGCGGCATCTCCGGGTTTCCGTCGCTGTCTTGCCGGAGGCCGCGCGCGGGGCTTTGCTCCGGCCTTGCTTTTGCCGAGGTCCTCGACGGGCCTGCCTTCAGCGTCGGTGATCGTCATCCGGTCTCCTGCGATGGCGAGGATGGGGCGCAGTTTCCGGATTTCATCCGGTGAACAGAAAGATATGGCAAGCCCGGCAAGCCCGGCACGTCCTGTCCGCCCGATGCGGTGAACATACGCCTCCGGTGTGTCGCTCAGATCATAATTGATCACAAGGCCTATCCCGGCAACGTCAATACCCCGGGCCGCCACGTCTGTTGCGATCAGGGCTTTAAGGTCGCCGCGGCGAAACTTGTTGAGAACTTTCTGGCGGATGCGCTGGTTCATGTCTCCATGGAGGGCGTCAATAGCAAAACCGCGGGTTGCCATATTGCTGGCGAGCGTGTCGGCACGGCGTTTGGTGCGGACAAAAACAAGGATCTGCTCATCAGGACGTTCAGCAAGCAATTCAGCCAGGGCTTCGCTCTTGTGTTTTTCCGGCATCAGGGTGGTGCGCTGATTGATCTTGTCGGCGATATTCCCGGATTGCGGCGCGGTGACTTCCACCGGATTGGTGAGAAATTCCGTGGTCAGTTTCTTGATTTCAGGGGGCATTGTCGCTGAAAACAGCATGGTCTGGTGATCAGAGGCCAGGGCGGCGGCGATCCGTTTCATGGCCGGATAAAACCCGAGATCAAGCATGTGATCCGCTTCATCCAGAATGAAATGCGTTATCCCGTCAAGCTGGATAACGCCGCGTTTCATCAGATCTTCAAGCCGGCCCGGGGTGGCGATGACGATATCAGCCCCGCGCCGCAGGCCGCGAATCTGATCGTCGTATCGGGCGCCCCCGAAAACCGCGAGGTGGCGCAGGTTGAGATCGATCACAAGTTTGCGGATATTGTCGCGCAGCTGGTTGGCCAGTTCACGCGTGGGGGCAAGGATCAGCGCCCGGGGCGGCTGGCCGGAGCGCACCGGCGCGCCAGCCATGAGATGGGTGATAAGCGGCAGAAGAAAAGCCGCGGTCTTGCCTGTCCCTGTCTGGGCCAACCCGACCAGGTCCCGCCCTTCAAGCAGGACAGGAATAGCCATCGCCTGAATAGGGGTGGGCCTGACAAACGCTTCCTTTGTCAGCGTTTCAAGGAGTTGGTCTGAAAGTCCGAAATCAGCGAATGCAGGGGCATTGGCATCATCAGAAGACGGAACCCCGGCTGATGTTGGCCGAGGGTCGTGATCAATTTTGGTCATGAATTTGTTTTCCAGCGCGGCGGCTTCTTGTGGCTGTATAGGTATCGCCACTAAAAGGGCACCATAACGTAGGCGCTTCATGCGCCTTTATCAGGACAATGTCAATCCGGCTCAGATGAAGTGCGGTTTTGTTTCGTTCAGCCCGGAACAGGAAAGAACGCATGATTTTCTGTGCAATAGTCAAAATCTTAAGTTAGTCTTTAGGCAATAAATCAGCGTTGAACAGGTGCAGCCAGATGAATGACATACTTTCGAATACTTCCGTAAACGGGGACCGGTTGTGGGAAAGCCTGATGGATATGGCAAAGATCGGCCCCGGTGTTGCCGGTGGCAACAACAGGCAGACTCTGACGGATGCAGACAGCGACGCCCGGCATCTATTCAAGAAATGGTGCGAGGCTGCGGGCATGTCCGTGAAGGTTGACCAGATGGGCAATATGTTTGCCCGCCAGGAGGGAGAAGACCCGGAAGCATTGCCGGTCATGGTCGGCAGTCACCTTGACACCCAGCCGACCGGCGGAAAATACGATGGTGTTCTCGGGGTGCTGGCCGGACTGGAAATCATCAGAAGTCTCAAAGAATCGGGCATAAAAACACGTCACCCTATCGAAGTGGTGAACTGGACAAACGAAGAGGGATGCCGATTTTCCCCGCCCATGATGTCATCCGGCGTCTTTGCAGGCATTTATGACAAGGACTGGGCCTATGACCGCACCGATAGCGCGGGCGCCCGGTTCGGGGATGAAATCAGGCGTATCGGCTGGGTCGGAGATGAAAAACCGGGCCATCATCCCCTCAAGGCGTATTTTGAGCTTCACATCGAGCAAGGTCCTATCCTTGAAGATGCCGGTGTTCCCATCGGGGTTGTCACCCACGGGCAAGGATCGATCTGGACACGGATCACCCTCACCGGAAAAGAGGCGCATACCGGATCAACGCCGATGGACCGCCGTGTCAATGCCGGCCTTGGCATGGCGCGCATCACCACCGTGGTGGATGAAATTGCGCACAGCCATGCACCCAACGCCGTAGGCGCTGTCGGCAGTTGTGAAATTTTCCCGAATTCTATCAATATCATTCCGGGGAAAGCTGTCTTCACCATCGATTTCAGAAGCCCTGATCAGGCCAAGCTGAACGCGATGCAGGAAGAACTGGAAAAAAGGAGCACTGAAATTGCCCGTGAAATCGGCCTTGGAATTGAGTTTGAACAACTCAGCAATGTCGCACCGGTTTCTTTTGATCCCGAATGTGTGCGTTGCCTGTCCGACGCAGCCAAATCACTGAATTATGAGTATCTGGAGATTGTGTCGGGTGCGGGGCATGATGCTTTCTGGATCAACAGGGTTGCCCCTACGGCGATGATCATGTGCCCTTGCGTGGATGGTCTGTCGCATAACGAAGCCGAAGAAATCAGCCCGGAATGGGCAGCGTCAAGTACCAATGTGTTGTATCATGCGGTATTGGAAATGGCTGAAATCATCAATGCCTGAAGGCAAAGCCACAGGAGGGAAATTTTACACAACATAACTATATTAATTCTAAAATATGTAGTGTAACGTAATACACGTCCCCAATATGGCGGCAAAATAAGAATAAGTAATTTTGGAGGAAAATCATGAAAAAAATTATGGCAACGGTCCTGATGGCAGGATCGTTGATGCTGAGCTCTATGGCGGCGAAAGCTGAAAATTACGGGGGCACGCTTGCTTTCCTCGTTCAGCCTGAGCCACCAACGCTGGCATCTTATGTTTCCACTTCTGGACCAATCGGTCTTGTCATGCCAAAGGTTTATGAAGGTCTTTTTGATTATGACAATGACGGCAAGATGGTCCCGATGCTTGCCGAAAGCTACACCATGAGCGCAGACGGCAAGACGGTGACGTTCAAACTGCGCAAGGGCGTGAAATGGCATGACGGTAAACCCTTTACCTCAGCCGACGTGAAATTCACCATCCTTGAAGTGCTGAAAAAAGTGCACCCGCGCGGGCCAAACTCGTTCAGGGAAGTGAGCAGTATTGACACTCCGGATGATCATACGGCTATTTTCAACCTGAATAATCCGGCGCCGTATATGATGCGGTCTTTCTCCGCGTATGAATCCCCGATTGTTCCGAAGCACCTTCTTGAAGGGCAGGATGTCAAATCAGCACCGCTGGCAAACAACCCTGTCGGCACCGGACCATTCAAATTCGTTGAATGGAAGAAAGGGCAGTATATCCGCCTTGATAAGAACGAAGATTACTGGCAGGAAGGCTTGCCGTATCTTGACCGGATTGTCGGCCGGTTCATTCCGGATGCGTCCACCCGTACAGCGGCGATGGAAAACGGCGAGGTGCTCTATGCGGCCTATAACGCCATTCCGAACATTGATGCTGTCCGGCTCAAGGAACGCAATGACATTGACGTGACGACCGACGGGTATTCCATGATCAACCCGATGGCGCTGATTGAGTTCAACACCAAGGAAGGTCCTTTTGTTGATCCGGAAATTCGTCGTGCGATTTCAACAGCCATCAATCGCCGTTTCATGATCGACACGATCTTTTTCGGCTATGGCAAGCCGGCTACAAGCGCGTTGAGCAGCAACTTCAGTGCGACAAATCTTCATGCGAAGATGCCGAACTATCCTGAAAAGGGTGATGTTGCCGCGGCCAATGCAATCCTTGATAAGGCCGGATATAAAAAGGACGGCAGCGGTGTCCGCATGAAAGCTGTTCTTGATATCATCCCATACGGTGAAGACTGGCGTCGTGCTGGCGAATACCTCAAGCAGGCGATGGGCGATATCGGCATCCAGCTTGATCTTCGTTACGAAGACGTGCCGACCTGGCTGAAGCGTGTTTATCACAATTATGACTTTGAGATGAACGTGAACTACTTCTACCAGTTGCCTGATCCTGTTCTGGGTGTGCATCGTCACTACGGCACCAACCAGATCCGTCAGGGCACACATTTCGTGAACTCTTCACGTTACAGCAACCCGACCCTTGATGCGCTGCTTGATTCCGGTTCCAAAGAACCTGATGCAGCCAAGCGGACGGCAACATACAAGGAAATCCAGTCAATCCTTGCCAATGACATGCCGGTTGTAAACCTGTTCGAGCTTCAGTTCCTGACAGTTTATAACACCAAGCTGAAAGGCGCATATGGCTCCGCTATGGGCGCTTACGGGTCCTTCAGGGAAGCGTATCTGGACTAATCCAAAACAATATTGGGCCGGGATAACTCCCGGCCCAATATGCATCATTTGAAAAATTTTCACTCTCGACAGACAGAATTTCCTTAAATGGCAAGATCAAACAAGATTTTCAGATACGTATTCAAACGCTTGCTTCAGGGTGTTCCCATCATTCTGGCCATCGTTGTCATCAACTTCTTCCTGCTTAATCTCGCGGAAGGTGATGCGGTCGATGTGCTGGCGGGCGAAGCCGGTTCGGCGACACCTGAATATATGGCCGAACTACGGAAAAAATTCGGGCTTGATCAGCCTCTGCCTGTCCAGCTGATGGTTTATCTGAAAAATGTCGTGATGCTGGATATGGGCTATTCCTTCCGCCATGACATGCCTGTTAACCAGCTGATATTTGATCGCTTTGGCGCGACAGCCCTCCTGATGACCAGCACCATCATCCTTGCCGTCGGATTTGGCATTCTTCTTGGCCTGCTGGCAGCCATGCGCCTTAATACCTGGAAAGATGCGGTGATCACGGTTTTTGCCCTTATCACTTATGCGACCCCGCTATTCTGGGTCGGGCTGATGATGATTGTTGTGTTCTCGCTCAATCTGGGGTGGTTCCCCACAAGCGGAATGGAAAACGTCGCCGCCTTCTATGAAGGATGGGACCGTGTTGTTGATATAGCGCATCACCTTGTCCTGCCGACGATCACCCTTTCTCTTTTCTATCTGGCGCTCTACACACGGATGATGCGGGCATCAATGCTCGAACAATATGGCCAGGATTATGTTGTCACCGCCCGGGCCAAGGGGCTGACCGAACGACGGATCACCTTTGTTCATGTTCTCCGGAACGCGTTGCTGCCCGTGGTTACGATGGCCGGGGTTCAGGTTGGCGCGCTCATCGGCGGGTCGGTTATTGTGGAATCGGTATTTGCCTGGCCCGGCCTCGGCATGCTGGCTTTTGAATCCCTGTTTGCAAGAGATCTGAACCTCTTGTTGGGCATTTTCCTGCTTTCATCCATCCTTGTTGTGGCGGTTAATCTCATCGTTGATATTATTTACTGCTTCCTTGATCCCAGAATTGAGGTGGACTGAAATGGCTGATTTCTGGAACAGATATAAAAGAAACCGGATGGCTGTTTTAGGCCTGTTCATCATTGTCCTGATCCTCATTATGGCGTCAACGGCCAGCCTGTTTTACCCTGATGATCCGTTCCGTCTTGTCGGCAAGCCTCTTTCAGGGCCTCTTGAAAACGGCTTCCTTCTCGGCAGTGACTCACTTGGCCGTGATGTGGCATCAGGGATCGTGCATGGCGCAAAAACCTCACTGCTGATCGGCCTGATCGCGACACTTGTTTCGATTTTCATCGGCATCTTTTTCGGGGCATTTGCCGGATATTATGGCGGTAGGCTTGATGATTTTCTGATGCGGGTGACCGAAATCTTTCAGACGATCCCGTCTTTTGTGTTTGCCATCCTGCTGGTGGCCATCATGAAGCCTTCTATTTCCAGCATCGTGATTGCCATCGCGGTGGTGTCCTGGCCCGGGGTCGCGCGATTGGTGCGTGGTGAATTTCTGTCGCTGAAAAATCGTGAGTTTGTTCAGGCCTGCCATACCCTTGGTATGGGAGATATGAGCATCATGCTTAGGGAGATCCTGCCCAACTGCCTCAGCCCCATCATCGTTATCGGCTCGCTGATGGTGGCCACCGCCATCCTTATTGAGAGCGGTCTTGCCTTTCTGGGGCTGGGTGATCCGAATATCATGAGCTGGGGGTTCCAGATCGGGGCAGGTCGAACCATGTTGCGTTCCGCATGGTGGGTGTGCACCTTCCCCGGGATTGCCATTCTTGTCACCGTTCTGGCGATCAACCTGATTGGTGAAGGGCTTAATGATGCGCTTAATCCTCGCCTGAAGGAACGCCAATGAAAAATCTGCTGCTATCCATCAATGATCTTTCCATTCTGTTGCCTGAGGGCTCAGACCGTCAATACGCGGTGCAGAATGCCGATCTCAAACTTCATGCCGGTGAAACCGTCTGTGTGGTCGGTGAAAGCGGCTCAGGCAAGTCGCTTACGGCACGTGCGGTGATGGGGCTGTTGCCTGCTCCGCATGTCCGGGTGGGATCCGGCGAAATCATGTTTGGCGGGCAGGATATCACCAAGGTCAGCAATGAACGGCTGCGTGAGATGAGGGGCAGTGAAATATCCATGATATTTCAGGAACCCATGACCGCGCTCAATCCGGTGATGTCGATTGGCGACCAGATTGATGAAATCTTTCGCTACCACGTTTCCATGAACAAGAAAGAACGTGTGGAAAAATCGATCAAGCTTTTGGAAGATGTCAATCTGCCGGATCCGTCCCGTATCATCAATGCTTATCCCCATGAATTATCCGGCGGCCAGCGACAGAGATCAATGATTGCCATGGCGCTGGCGCTCGGCCCGAAGATACTGATCGCGGATGAGCCGACAACCGCCCTTGACGTGACTACCCAGGCCCAGATTCTTGAATTGATCAAGAATATGCAGAAAAGGCTTGATACAGGTGTGTTGTTCATCACCCATGATTTTGGTGTCGTCGCGGATATCGCGGACCGGGTTATCGTGATGCAGGAAGGCAAAATCGTTGAAACGGGCACGGCCAGGCAGGTGCTGAACAAACCCAAGCACGCCTATACGCAGTCCCTGATTGCGGCGATCCCGAGGCTGAAGCCACGGCAGGCACGCAAGCGTTCCGAGAATATCGTTCTCCGCACCGATGATATCAGCAAGTCCTTTGGTTCCGGCATAAGCTTTTTTGGCCTTGGCAAGGGCGGGCGTGAGGTTAAAGCGGTTCAGAAGGTCAATATTGAGCTTCGCAAAGGGGAGACCCTCGGCATCGTAGGGGAAAGCGGTTCAGGTAAATCGACCCTGGCAAGATGTATCATCAAGCTCATGGAAAGCGATGATGGCCGCATTGAACTTGACGGGATTGATATCTCTAAATTTGACCGTAAGAACATGCGCTCTCACCGGAAACGGATTCAAATGGTTTTTCAGGATCCGTTTGCCTCGCTCAACCCGCGTTCACGCATCGGTGATATCATTTCACAAGGCCCGATCCTGCAAGGCGCAAGCAAGGAAGATGCCCATGAAAACACCCGCGAGCTGCTTGACATTGTAGGCCTTGACCCCCGCTCCTTTGACCGGTTTCCCCATGAATTTTCCGGGGGGCAGCGTCAGCGTATCGGCATTGCCCGCGCCCTTGCATTAAAGCCTGACATTCTGGTGGCAGATGAGCCTGTATCCGCCCTTGATGTTTCCATTCAGGCGCAAATTCTCGAACTTCTTGATAAGATCCGCAAACAGATGGATCTTTCCATGCTCTTCATCACCCATGATCTGAGGGTTGCGGCCCAGGTCTGTGATAACGTGGCGGTGATGCAATACGGGCAGGTTGTTGAAACGGGTCCCACGGCGAAGCTTTTTGCCAATCCGAAACACGAATATACCAAAGCGTTATTGGCGGCGGTGCCGGGCAAGGACTGGCATTTCAGTCAGGTTAAGTAGTCATTTATTCATCCGGGTTGGCTTACCATGCCAGAAATAAAACAGCTTGAAGACTTCCATACCATTTCCGGTCTCTTTTTTGCGTACCGTAACGGTAGGTTGTCCCCTGTTCAGGTTGTTCAGGATTATCTGGATGCGATCTCCCGCATAGATCCCCGCGTTGGTGCGTATCAGGAGATATGGTCGGGGACGGCGATGGAAATGGCCCGGGCCACGGAAAAGGCGCTGGCCTCAGGTTATGATTTTGGCCCGTTCCACGGTATTCCCTTTGCGCTGAAGGATCTTTTTCACGTCACGGGCAAGGTCACGACCTGCGGCTCTGCGGCGATGACCGGAAATGTGGCCGATACTACATCAACCATTGTCAGCCGACTGATCGAAGCCGGTGGTATCATTCTCGGCAAGACAAAAACCGTTGAATGTGCTTTTGGCGGTTGGGGGACGAACCAGAAAATGGGGACGCCGCAGAACCCGTGGGATATGGAAACGCACCGTATTCCCGGCGGCTCATCATCGGGCTCTGCGGTGGCGGTCGCATCAGGGATGGCTGTCTGCGGCGTTGGCAGTGATACCGGCGGATCGGTCCGTCTGCCTGCGGCCTTTTGCGGCCTCGTCGGGCTTAAGGTGACGGCCGGACGCCTGCCGCTTCACGGGATTATGCCCCTGTCGCAAACGCTGGATACCCCCGGGCCGATCGCGCAGACTGTTCTGGATACGCTGATCATGTTTGAGGCAATGGACGGGCGTGAAGGCTGGAAGATTGCCCGCGATCTTACGGCAGGTACCGGTCTTTACGGCGAATTGGAAAAGGGCGTTGCGGGTTTGCGACTGGGAAGCATGTCTCAGCGTGAGCGTGACCAATGCACACCGGATATCCTTGATGCCTATGATATGTCACTGGAACGTCTTATGGCCTTAGGGGCCCGTATTGAGGTTTTTGATAATCCGGTCGCTTATGGTGATCTGGCTGATGATAACGGCCTGATCACGGCGGTCGAAGCCTATAACAATCATGGCTCCTATTACGAGGACCTGACACTTCCCATGGATGAGGATGTCCGTAAAAGGATGCTCACAGGTAAAACATATCCGGCCCATGAATACGCAAATAAACTGGAAAACCGGCAGCGCCTGATCTGTGATTTCAGAACTGCCATGCAGGGGTTTGATGCCCTTTTGACCCCGAGTATCACCACCGCCGCTCCGGCTCTTGCAGATGTAGATCAGGATATCTCCCCGGGATATTTCACCCGGCCCTTCAATTTTCTGGAAATGTGTGGCCTCTCCCTGCCGATAAGCCTCAATCCGGCGGGGTTGCCGACAAGTCTGCAGATTATCGGCCGTGCACATGACGAAGCCATGACCTTGCGTATCGGTGCCGCCCTTGAGAGGGATCTTCCTTCTGTCGGACGGCCGGTTTTAGCCTGAGGCCGTTCTCCCGGCCTTCTCAGGCGGACCTGAATTTTCGGATAACGTTTGCCAGCAATGTTGATATGTTGTTATCAAAATTGTTCCAGGGTAGGGAGCCGCAGAAGGTGATGGATCCAACCGCAAAAACCCGCCCCCCTGAGGCGGTTTCGAAATAGACCATATCCGCGCGTTTAACCAGATCTTCCGGGCCGCCCGAAAGGTTGGTCAGATGCGTGAGGATTTCTTCGGGGACAAGGATAAACTGGTTATCCCTGTCAAAGGATTGGGCAAGAATGGTAATATCCTCACCTTCATCGAGTTTGCTGTCACATCTGTCGAGTTCAAATCCGGCGGCGCCATGACCACTGAAACCGAAATCCCCCAGGGTATCTGTATCAATACCTTCGAAAACCCAGTCAAAACGGGGATCAAAGCATATTCTCTTATATGGCATCCCGACAAAATTGCCCTGGGCGGTAAAGCCGATACCAACCAGCTGTTGGGGAGGTTTGCCGTTGCGGCGCCAGAGCCCGCCATAACTGCCGTCAAAAGCGTTGTAATACTCACCGGGTTCGGCGGCCCAGGCACGTAATCCGTCTTCGGAACGTCTGATTTCAATCAGCGACGGGTCTTCACCATGACGGACAATCCGCCAGTAAAACCCGTTGCCGCCAAGGTAGATTATCCCACCGCCCGTGTCCCTGTATTGCTTGAGCGCATCAAGCATATTGGCGGTGTGGTATTCGGGGTGACTGCCGGTCAGCACAGTCTTGTAGGATGAAATCGAAGCTAATCCGTCGCGGTCAAGCTGATCATCGGTGATGATATCAACATCAATTCCCTGATGATGAAGCCAGGCAACCAGATGACTGTCGGCCTGAAAATGCCGCAATCCCGAACAGCCCGACTGGCCAAAGGTCAGGTATCCCGGCCGCAGATTAAACAAGACCCGTTTGTTTGAAGCATGGCATATGCCGGAGCCGTCGGGATGGGTGTTATAGGTCGATAACCCGTATTGGGGATATTCTGCCGGATTATGAGGATAGGCGTTCCATGCCCTGATCCGGTCAATCCAGGACGGGGCAAAGTCGGGCCGTGCATGGTTGCCATAGATGGTGTAAGTGAATGTTGAAACCAGCAGGCATAAATCCGATTTTGGTTTGTTCAGGGGCGGGCACACAAAAAACGGCATCGCATCGTAATGCCCTTCGGCTTCAATTCGCATCACGTAGACGCCTGATGGCATATCATTAGGGATGGTGAATTCGAAATCGCTTTCCCACCCAAAGTCATAGATGTCATCATCGTGGAAATGAATGGCGGCATAATGATCCGGTTTGTGTTTCCAGCAGAATTCGGTGGCATCCCATTTCCGGCCTGTAACACCGCGGGTCGGCGCGTTTTTCAATATCAGATCAGGGCCCGTTGAGGCACGGACGGTAAGTGAAGGTATATTCCCGGCAAAATCCCAGCCTGCGATGGCTTTTCCGTTCCCGAGAATCTGCGGGGCTTCGATTTTGCCGTTGAAACACTGGCGGTCATCACCAAAATAAGCGGCAATGCGGACAGGGGCACCCTGCTCATAGAGTGTTGAGAGATGGCGCTTGTCCATCTGCCCTGAAACGCTCTCGCTCCTGGCGTTATGGTCAGCATTGCTGGTGACGTCCAGCCTCAGCCCGCCATCTGCGGATATGTGCAGATGGCAGCCATACCAACGCCGGATACGCACCGGCGCCGCCATAGTCAACACCAGCTGATCCGCGATCTGGACGGATACCTGCCCGTTTTGATTAAGCAGAACGGACAGCTCCCCCCATGAAAACATGACCTGATTTCTTGGTGTTATCAGGCCTGGCATGAACCAGAAATTTATCTCAGTCTCAGCTGAGGCGGCGGCTTTGACCGCGGTTTCTGTCTCAGCATAGGAGCCGGGATGGATATGTTGCACACGCGAGGGGAAATCAGCTGCCGGAAAATACCGGCTGGCATCTTCTTCGATGATGCCAGGGCCTTCCGGGTTGGGGTCCGCACAGATAGAACGATGCAAACGTGCTGAAAAATCCGTATTGGCTTTACTGGATACATGGAAGCGTAATGTTTCGCCGGGTCGTGCGGATAGTTTATCGCTGTAGCCTGCTATGAAAACGTAATTCAAAACATATCTCTCCGCATCCTGAAGATTAATATCAACCCATATGATGAAAGGTTAAACAATTATTTGGTTAAATAAAATCCCCTACAGGCGGGCCTGAAGGAATCCGAATTTCTCAGATTGACCGCTTGAACCCTTCATGGGAAGCAACAAACCCGAGCGAGCGATAAAATTCCGCCGCCTCCCGCCTTGTTTTGTCCGATGCCAGCTGAACCAGACGGCATCCGCGCTCACGGCACATATCAACAGCCCAGGTGATCATTTCCCGACCCAGCCCGGCCCCGCGCATGCCGGAGGATATGCGAACACTTTCAATCTGGCCGCGCCATGCCCCTTGCCGGGACAGGCCAGGAATAAAGCTGAGCTGAAGGCAGCCAGCAATCTCACCATCAACCTCGAAGACGGCCAAAAACTGATTGGGATCATCGCTGATGGCCTGAAACGCGTCCAGATAATCAGGATGCGGGGGAGGGCCGATATTCTCGCGTTCCCGGCCGAGAACATCATCGGCAAGCAGGTCAAGGATGGCAGGTAAATCGTCAGCATGTGCCCGGCGGGCTGAGGTGTTTGGCATCGCTCCTCCTTTCTCTTTCCCGGAAGATATCTTCCTTATCTTTTCCAGCACAAACAGAAGGCAATGAAAACCCTTTCTCCCACCGGTGAGCTGGATTATGTTCATCAGATCATAAACCCTTTTGAAAATGGATTCTTATTTTGCCGCAACATCACCACGTGCTTAATGCCATTAATGCCATGCCGAGGGTTGATATTCTCGACAGTACAACACCTCTGGTGCCGCTGAAGCAGCTTTCCGACGTACTGGACGTTGATCTGTGGATGAAGCGGGACGATCTGGCCGGTCCGAGTTTTGGCGGCAACAAGGCACGTCAGCTTGAATTTTATTTCGGTGCTGCCGTTGCCGAAGGGGCTGATACTATTCTCATCACCGGCGCGGTGCAGTCAAATTTCGTGCGTCTGGCGGCGGCGGTTGCAGTCCGCTTCGGCATGCAGGCGATCCTTCAGCTTGAACAGCGCGTTGCCACGGCTGACGCGCTCTATCATCAATCGGGAAATGTTCTGCTGAACAGGATACTTGGCGCTGAAATCATCTCCTATCCTGAGGGTGAAGACGAATCCGGCGCCGATGATGCGCTCTATGCCAGGGTGGAAGAGCTGCGATCGGCGGGGCGGAAACCTTATGTTATTCCTCTTGGTGAAAACAAACCTCCCATAGGGGCTTGCGGTTATGTGCGGGCGGCGGGTGAACTTGCCGAACAGATGCCAAAGCCCTTTGATACGGTTGTTGTTGCATCTGGAAGTGCCGCAACCCATATCGGCACCGTGGCGGGAATGAAAATTTACTTCCCTTCAACCAGTGTTATCGGCTCATGTGTCAGGCGGAGTCTGCCGTTACAGCAGGTCAGGCTTGCCAATCTGACAGAAAAATTTAACGAGCTTGTCGGCTCTTCGGATTTTCTTGCCGATGATGATTTTCATCTCTGGGATGGTGCGCTTGCGCCGGGCTATGGCAAACTCGGGCCGATTGCACGTGACGCCATGATGCTTATGGCCCGCAACGAAGGCTACATTCTCGATCCTGTCTATACCGCCAAATCCTTTGCCGCGGTGCCTGAACTTATCAGGGCCGGCCGGATCAGCAGGGGCAGCCGGGTTCTTTTTGTCAATACCGGTGGTCTGGGTGGCCTTTTTGCCTACCAGACAGATCTGGCGGCCATGATATCAGGCGAGACCCCTGAGGAGCAGACAGGAAAATGAAGGCACCCCAAACACAGAAACCCGAGGGGGGAAGTTTTCTCAACTGGCCGATTTGTACGGAGTGGACAGATCTCAAGGCGGATGCGGTTATGTTCGGGGTGCCCTACGGCAAGCCCTATATGCCGCAGGATACATTCAATGATCAAAGCCGGGCCCCTCAGGCATTGCGGGCGGCGTCATCACGGATTCTGATAGGGCCTGAGATGGTGAACATGGATTGTGTTCCGCCGCGCGGTCTTGAAAATCTTCATCTTGTCGATGGTGGCGATATTCCCCTGCCGGATGGTGATGTGGACAGCCATTATCAGCAGGCTGAGGCGGCGGTCCGCTTTGCGATAAGCCGGGGCATCATTCCGGTTTCTGTTGGTGGAGACGACGGGATCACCAACCCTGTCATCAGGGGGCTTGATGGGATCGATGATATCACGCTTGTGCAGATTGATGCGCATATGGACTGGCGGGATGAACGGTATGGCGAAAGGGACGGATATTCAAGCCCCATGCGGCGCGCTTCTGAACTTGCCCATATCACCGGCATTCATCAGGTCGGTATCCGTTCTTTCGGCAGTGCCAGAGAAGAGGAAATCCGTGCGGCAACACAATGGGGGGCCCGTATTCATCTGGCTCGTGATATCGCCCGGAACGGCATCGACCCGGTCATTGATGCGTTGCCTGATGGCGGTCGTTTTTTTGTTACCCTGGATGCCGACGGCCTTGATCCTTCGGTCATGCCGGGGGTGGTTGCGCTTGCCCCCGGCGGGCTGAACTGGTGGCATATGATTGATCTTTTTGAAGGCATGGCCAAAAAGGGCCGGATCATCGGACTTAATATTGTGGAACTTTCGCCGGCGAATGATGTCAATCAGCTTTCCATGATCGGGGCTGGCCGGCTTCTTCTCAATCTTCTGATGCGGCAGTTGTTACGATAGAAGCTTACGCTGAAATCAATTTTTCCGCGTCTTTGAGAATTGCCGCGATCCCGTCTTCGATCTGACCGGCGAAAAGATGGCTGATTTGCGAAAGCGTACGGTGACGCGGCCGGACAAGGCTGATGGTCTGCTTTATCACCGGACGGAACGGGCGGAAGACGATTTTAGGATCTTCGCCGGTTCCGGACGTATGCCTGAGCTGATGATACAGCCAGACATTCAGTAAAGACATGAAACCGAGCGCATGCCCTCTTTCCACCAGCGCGTATTGCGCGGCACCGTTCTGAAGGGCAAAGGGGATGTTCAGCTCAACATTTTCCTGCTCAAACGCCCTTTGCAGCGACTGCATCAGAAAATGATCCGGCAAAAACCCGGTAAAAGCACGGCCGGCAAGCAATTCAGGTGTAAGCACCGCCTCATCGGCGAGGGGATCATTCCGTGGCAGGGCAATGACTGTTTCAGACACAAAATTCTGAACATCATAAAGTTCAGATGCCGCAGGCCGTTCGGCAAAGCCAAGGTCAAACCGCTGTGATGCCAGGCTTTCAAGGACTCGCTCGGATGGCTGGGCACGCATATAAAACCGGACACCCGGATGCTTTTCAGCAAATAAGGCGATCTGATGCGGCATGAAGAATTCCGACAGGACAGGCATACAGGCGATCCGGATTTCAAAAACCCGCCCCCCACCATGCTGCATGGATCGCTCAAGGCTGTTCATCTGCTCCAGAATTTCTTCAGATCTTTCAAGAAAGAAATGAGCTTCAGGCACAGGACGAAGGCGGCCGTTCACACGTTCAAAAAGCTTGTAACCTATCTGGGCCTCGAGATCTGCGATAACCAGACTCAGCGCAGGTTGTGACCTTGAAAGCGCAGAGGCAGCCTTTGAAATCGATCCGGTCTTGATGACTTCCCTGATAACTCTTAAATGCCATAACTTGAGCATCCGGCCCCCGAATATTAGTAAAATATGAGAATATGATAATGCTATTTGTTTTTTTTATAGAATAAACAGAATTTATTACTTGAGTAAATGGATTTTGATGTCTTGAATAGATAATAACAGGTTGGATTAAGGGGGGTCTTTTCAGCTTACTTTTTGAAACGGTCCGGTCATGGCCAGATGATGTGCACATTCCTCACCTCATTTGCCCGGAATAATCCAAACAATTGAATATTAACTACAGGGAGTAGATACAATGAACAGATGGATGAAAGCAGCAATTACCTTGCTGGCGGCCAGTTTCGCCTTTGCAGGGGTTGCCTCGGCCCAGGAAATGAAGTTCTGGAAAATTGGTACAGGGGGCACTGGCGGCACCTATTATCCTATCGGTGGTCTGATTGCTAATGCGATTTCCAACCCTCCGGGTTCGCGTCCTTGCGACAAAGGCGGGAGCTGTGGCGTGCCCGGGCTTGTTGCCATCGCGGTTTCCACCAACGCTTCTGTTGCCAACGTGAATGCTATTCATGCCGGTGAGCTGGATGCCGGTCTTGCTGGCGCTCAGTCTGTTGTTCAGGGGTATAAGGGTGAAGGCAAGTTCACCGGCAACCCTCGTCCGGATCTGCGGGTTATCGCCAACCTTTATCCGGAAGATATGCACCTTGTCCTGCCCAAGGGTAAGAAGCTCAGCAGCCTGATGGACCTTAACGGCATGAAGGTTGGTGTGGCCGCTGCCGGTTCCGGCACGCAGGTATCCGTGCGGATGATCCTCAACCACTACGGCATTAAGGCCGAAGAGTATGAGCTGAACGTAACGCAGTCTGCCCAGCGTCTTGCCGACGGCCAGATCGATGCGTTCTTCTACGCCGCGGGCACGCCTCTGGCGGCGCTTATTCAGCTTGGTGCCTCCAAGGGGTTTGAGCTGTACAGTTTCAGCGCAGAAGAGCAGAAGACAATCAACGGTATCATTCCGTTCTATGTTGAAAGCACCATTCCGGCCGGTGAATATGAAAACATCGGCTATGATGTCAACACGGTTGCGGTTAACGGCCAGTTGATCACATCTGCCAAGCAGCCTGATGATCTGATCTACGAAGTCACCAAGGCATTGTGGAACAAGAACACCCGTAAACTGCTTGATAAAGGCCATTCCAAAGGTAAAGCCATCAAGGCAGAAACCGCCCTTAAGGGTGTGCTTATTCCTCTGCATCCGGGTGCAGAGCGTTTCTATAAAGAAGCTGGCCTGATGAATTAGGCCTTATCACACATCGGGGAAAGACAGCGCGGGCTGTCTTTCCTTCTTTTGATGAATACTTGAAAATTCTTAACTTAAGACAACACAAATCAGCAAAAGTGACGGGGGCATGGTCATGCAACGATTTGAACTCAAAGACGCTCTCGCGCTGGAAGAAAAATACGATAAGGGGCTGACAACCCGCCCCCTGCCCAAATGGCTGTTCGGTTTTGTTATTGCCTTCAGTGTTGTGTTTGCCATCTATCACTACGTGACATCCGGGATAGGTGTACCGGTGGATTACTGGCATATGGGCATTCACCTGTCCGGCGTGATCTTTCTTGTTTTCGTCGGGTTTCCGGCCTTCAACGGGAGGATGTCATCCCTTGAACATGAAAAGAGGTTCTGGGTTCTGGCGCATGTGCCGATCTGGGACTGGCTGCTGATCCTGGGCGGTGTCGCGTCTTCACTTTACATAGGCATCACGTGGTATGAGATTAATTTCACTTTCCTCGGGATAGATTTCTTCCTGCCTGAACAGGTCATGCGCCAGGGGGCTCCACTGCCGATTGACGTGTTTTTCGGCACGATGCTGATCGTTGTTCTGCTTGAAGCCGTCCGCAGAACCATCGGCATTGTTGTGCCCATCATCATTCTTATCTTTACGGCCTACGCGATTTTCGGCCCGCATATCCCGGTTCAGATCCTCATGCATCCCGGGATAAGCTGGGCCAGCTATATCAACAATATGTATTTCCCTGATATCGGTATCTACGGGCTGACCTTGTGGATCGTTTCAACCGTTGTCTTTCATTTTGTGCTTTTCGGGGTTCTTGCCCAGCGGATCGGTCTTGGTCAGTTCTTTGTCGATATCGCCACCGTGTTTGCCGGACGCTATACAGGCGGGCTTGCAAAGGTCAGCGTGGTTTCCTCGGCGTTTTTCGGGACAATTTCCGGGTCTTCGATTGCCAATACGGTATCAACAGGTTCGCTTACCATCCCGAACATGAAGAGAATGGGGTATCCGGGACATCTGGCAGGCGGGGTCGAGGCCGCGGCGAGTGCCGGGGGCCAGATCACGCCGCCTATCATGGGTGCGGCCGCATTTGTGATGGCAGAATTTCTGGAGATACCCTACAGCACGGTCGTGATAGCCGCGGCGGTTCCGGCCCTGATGCATTATCTCGGGGTGATGTCGATAGTTCATTTTCAGGCCAGAAAACTCGGCCTTAAAGGTCTGCCGCCTGAAGAAATCCCGAGCGCCTGGAAAGTTATCAGGGAAGGCTGGCTTACGGTTCTTCCCCTGATAATCCTTATCTACGTCCTGTTTTCGGGATATTCACCCCACATGGCGGCTTTCTGGGGCATTACCGGCACTCTTGTGGTTGGCCTTCTCAATCCGCGTGGCCGGATCGGGCTTTCCGATCTGGTTGACGCTTGCGTGCTTGGCGTGAAATACACGCTTTCCGTGGGCGCGGTCTGTGCGGCGATTGGTATTGTTGTCGGGGTGGTGAATTCAACCGGTCTCGGCTTCAGGCTTGGCTTCATGGTGGCTCAGAGCGCACTCGGTATCGGTGAGGAAATACAGGCCGCATTGGCGTTCATTCCCCTGCTGGATTTCTCGATTGAGGATATCACGCTTCTGATCTCACTCATCCTGATTGCGATGACCTGTATTCTCATGGGGGCCGGCCTGCCTACGACGGCGCTTTACGTGATGCTTGCCACGGTGGCGCAGCCTGCGCTCGGGAATCTGGGGATACCTCCTCTGGCCTCACATCTTTTTGTTCTCTATTACGGTGTGATCTCAGAAATTACGCCGCCGGTCTGTGCTTCGGCCTATGCCGCCGCAGGTATTGCCAACGCCAATCCGTTCCGGACGGGGATCAACGCTTTCTCGCTTGGTATCGGAAAACTGCTTGTCCCGATGGTCTTTGTCTACTCGCCTGCGATGCTTATTGTTCTGGAAGACTATTTCACCTGGCAGGAATTCTTTCATACGGTAATTACCTGCGGCCTTGGGGTCTATTTCCTTTCAGCTTCGGTTGCCGGGTTTTTCCGGGTGGATATGAACGGGCCCAGTCGCGTGCTGTTCGCGCTTGCCGGTCTTTGTTTTGTTGCCCCCAGCATGACGTCGGATATATATGCGGTCGTGCTCTGTGCGCCGGTGCTGATCTGGCAGTTCATTGCTGAACGTCGCCAGCTCAAACCCGAAGGCTCCGGGGCGTAAACAACATGGCGGAACCTCGTTCGCGGCAGACGGTCACGCCTTATTCATGGGGCAGTGGTGGCCAGGGCTGGCGTCTGTGTGATCGCCAGGAGATGCAGGTTGTTGAAGAGGTTCTTGCGGCCGGCACAGCCGAGGAACGTCACTATCACCGGAACGCAACCCAGGTGTATTATATTTTATCGGGATGTCTGCGGGTCGAGATGGATGATGAGACGCACCAGCTGTCCTCAGGCGAGGCGGTTGAAATCACACCCGGAACCCGTCACCTGATTGCCAATGATACCGGCGTTCCGGCTTCGCTATTGGTCATTTCTTCACCTTCGACACGCAATGACCGCGTTAAGGCTGAACCTGATCAGGGGGGCTGACGTGGCAAAGTCTGATCAAAACCCTAAAGAGGTTATTGTTATCGGGGCAGGGATTGTCGGCGTATCATGTGCGCTTCAGCTGGCTGAGCGGGATTTCGCCGTAACACTTGTGGACAGGAACCAGCCCTGCCAGGAAACAAGCTTCGGGAACGCCGGGGTGATTTCTCCCTGGAGCTGTGTGCCGCAATCCACCCCCGGCATCTGGCGGAAAATTCCCCGCTGGATGCTTGATCCTGAAGGTCCGGTATTTGTGCGTCCCCGGTATATGGCCCGCTTCCTTCCCTGGGCATGGAGGTTTCTCACCGCAGGCCAGCCGCATCGGGTTGATCGCCATGGTGATGCGATGCTTGCCCTGAGCCGTGATGCTCCGGCGAGTTATCGTGCCTTACTGAAAGGCACGAATGCCGTCAATCTGGTGCGGGATTCGCTCTATATCTTTGTTTACAATAAAGAAGAGCAGGCTGATCTGAATATGCTTGCCTGGCGGATGCGGATGTCAAGAGGTGTG
The DNA here is from genome assembly GCA_964580905.1 of uncultured Hyphomicrobiales bacterium. Taxonomy (GTDB): domain Bacteria; phylum Pseudomonadota; class Alphaproteobacteria; order Puniceispirillales; family UBA1172. Next base: position 38,069 of record CAZOLR010000010.1, read on the forward strand.
CCGGTCAGCCGTATCGGGCGACGTGAACTCAGCCGTCTTGAACCGGATCTTTCGGATGAATACGAAGCCGCCATCGTCATTCAAGAACAGGGACGTGCGCTTGATCCGGCCGGAATAGGTGAGGCGCTGGCAGGTAAAGCACAACGCCGGGGGATATCTTTTCGTCAGGCCAGGGTGAACACCATTCAACAATGCGATCAGGGTTGGGCAGTTGTCACCGGAGACGGTGAGATAACGGCCAGACAGGTTGTACTGGCCGCGGGCGTATGGTCAGCAGGGCTGTTGAAGCCTTTCGGCATTTCCCTGCCCCTGGAGGCCGAACGCGGCTATCATCTTGTTGTTCGCAATCCCGGGGTGAGCATCCATAATTCAATCATGGATACCGAAAGGATGTGTGTTGCAAGCCAGATGGACAAAGGTATCCGGGTTGCCGGCACAGCAGAATTTGCCGGCATCGACGCCATGCCGGATTACCGTCGGGCGCAGGTTTTCGCATCATCACTGAAAAGCCTTTTCCCTTCTGTCAGGCTTGATGAGCAAGAGCCATGGATGGGGCGGCGTCCATCTTTTCCTGACAGCCTGCCCTGTATCGGTCCTGTCCCGGGCCTGCCGGGGCTTTATGCGGCTTTCGGGCACAGTCATTACGGCTTGAGTCAGGCACCGAAGACAGGCCAGATCATCGCCGACTGCCTTTCCGGCCAGACACCAGATACGGATCTGACGCCATACCGGATGGATCGCTTCAGATGAAAAAGAATGTTGATGTCATTGTGGCCGGGGGCGGACTTGTGGGCATGGCCACGGCCTTTGGTCTTTCACGCAACGGGTTATCCTGTCTTGTTCTGGATGCGCATGACAGGGATTTCAGGGCAGCACGCGGAAATTTCGGTCTTGTCTGGGTGCAGGGAAAGGGGGCAGGTTTTCCCCCTTACGCGGACTGGACCATGCGTTCATCCGAACTCTGGGGCAGGCTCCGGGACGAGCTGGAGGATATAAGCGGGCTTGAGATGGGGCTCAGGCAGGACGGCGGTATTGATATCTGTCTCAGCCAGGAAGAATACGATCGGCGTCAGGAAAAGATGGATCTGTTATCCGGTCATCAGAACGGCAGGTTCAGGTATGAGATGCTGGACCGCAAACATCTGCTGGAATTGCAACCTGATCTGGGTGAGGACGTGGTTGGCGCCTCCTTTTCCCGTCATGACGGGCACGTTAATCCCCTTTATCTCCTGCGGTCCTTGCATCATGGTCTTGAACATCTTGGGGGCAGGTTTGTGCCGAACGCGGAAATTACCCGCATTATCCATGAAAATCCCGGATTCACAGTTCATTGCACTCAAGGTGTTTTCTCCTCGGATAAAATCGTGCTCGCCGCAGGTCTCGGCAATATAACCCTTGCCCCGATGATTGGCCTGCGACAGCCTCTACGCCCGCAAAAAGGCCAGATACTTGTCACCGAGAAAACGGCACCAATGCTGAACCTGCCCATGACACTCTTGCGCCAGACACAGGAGGGAAGCATCATGATAGGGGACAGCAAGGAGGACGTTGGTTTCGATATTTCATCCACGCCGGATATCATGGCCGCTATTGCCGAACGTGCCTGCCGGACGATGCCGGTCCTGCGCAATACGCGAATTATACGAAGCTGGGGGGCGTTGCGGATCATGTCAGCTGACGGTTATCCTGTTTATGACCAGTCCGAAACCTGCCCCGGTGCTTTTGCGGTCGCCTGTCACAGCGGTGTTACCCTTGCGGCGGCGCATTGTTTTGATCTGGCAACAGATATTGCCAGAGGCCGGTTAGACGAAACCCTGACCCCGTTTTCAGAAAGGCGCTTTGATGTTTCGCAGCATATCTCCTGAACCGAAAACTGTGACGGTCTATATCAACGACAAACCCTTCACCGCACAGGACGGGGAGATGATGGCATCAGTTCTGTTACGTGAAAACATGACCGCAACGCATACATCACCCCAGGGACAACCGAGAGGGCCGTATTGTATGATGGGGGTATGCTATGACTGCATGATCACCCTTGAAGACGGACGCAACGAACAGGCCTGCCTTACACCGGCTGAAGACGGGCTGAAAATCTGTCTCAGCGTTGATCCGTCACGTGAGGGGAAATGATGAACGACACGTCGCTTTATGATCTCATCATTATCGGTAGCGGGCCTGCGGGGATGGCGGCAGGGGTGATGGCGGACAGGTCAGGTTTGTCTGTTGTCATGCTTGATGATCAGCCCGAAAAAGGCGGGCAGGTCTATCGGCAGATCGGAAAAAATCGCCATGATTGGGAAAGTTTCGGCTTTCTGGGGCGGGATTATTTCAAGGGAAGTGATCTGGCAGAGGAGGTTGAGGCCAGTGGTATCGAGCGTATTCATCACGCCCATGTCTGGCAGGTGACAGAAGATAACGACGTTTTTTACAGCAGGGGCGGTGCGGCCTCATCAGTGAGGGCACGGTTTATCCTGATGGCAGGTGGCGCACAGGAACGCCCGATGCCGGTGTCGGGCTGGACACTTCCGGGTGTCATGACCGTCGGGGCCGCGCAGACCTTGCTTAAAACCTCCGCTTCAGGCGCAGATGATGCGGTGTTTATCGGCACTGGCCCGCTTTTCTATCTGACGATCTGGCAGTATTTACGCGCAGGTTTCCGGATCAGGGCTGTTTTGGACACATCACCTGTCCTGCCTCCCCTCGCGGCTTTCTTCTGGATGGCACCGGCACTTTTGCAGGGCGGGTTACTGGCCAAAGGCTGGGCCTGGCGGAATGAAATCAGGAAAAAGACATCCTGCCAGATCGGTGTACGCGGGGTCAGGCTGGCCGGGGACGGAAAACTTGAAAAAATCACCTTTACGGACCGGCACGGAAAACATCATGAAATCGAAGCCGGGCATGCGTTCCTGCATCAGGGTGTTGTGCCGAACGTTAATCTGGGCATGGCCACCGGGCTTGACCATCGCTGGAATGAACGTCAGCTCTGCTGGTGCCCCGTTACGGACACGGATGGTGAGACGAGCCAGCCGGGTGTGTTTGTGGCCGGTGACGGCGCTGGCATTGCCGGTGCGTCCTCTGCGGTCACATCAGGCCAGATGGCGGCGGCAAAGATCATCAGGCTTGCGGGGAAAACGCCACGTGGTGTGCCGTCATTTCTTCGCCTTCGTCACATGGTCAATACCTCGGCCAGGCCGTTTCTTGACACAATGTTCAGGCCGCCGGAAGACTGGATTATTCCCCGGGAAGGTGACGCCATTGTCTGCCGGTGCGAAGGTCTGACCAAAGACACTATCCTTAAGGCCGCAGGGATGGGGGTAGCAGGCCCCAATCAGCTGAAAAGCTATTGCCGGGCAGGAATGGGACGGTGTCAGGCACGTATGTGCGGACTGACCGTTCAGCAAATCCTTGCCGGTCATTCAGGCAAACCTGCCGGTGAGATTGAATATTTCCGTCTTCGCCCTCCTGTCCGGCCGGTCACGGTCGGAGAATTAGCCATGCTGGCGGAAAATGATGGGCAGAAAAGCTGAACACCATGTGCTGATCATCGGTGGCGGCATCCAGGGATGCAGCGCGGCGTATTTTCTGTCCCGGGCAGGGGTGCCTGTGACCTTGCTGGAAAAAGATACGATAGGGCGTCATGCTTCGGGTGTTAATGCAGGGGGTGTCCGGCGTCTTGGACGTGATCTCGCCGAAGTTCCCCTGAGCCTTGCATCCATGGATATCTGGAAAGACCTGCCTCAGATGATCGGGGATGACGCCGCGTCGGCCTTCCATCCTGCTTTCTATATCAAGGCGGCCATCGATGATAAGGGCCGCCAGTCCGGCCATGACCGTATACGCCAACTTGAAAAAGCCGGTTTCGGGCATGAGATCTGGTTGAATGAGAAAGAGCTGAAGAAAAAACTTCCTCAACTGCAGGGCCCGCTCCTCGGGGGCATTCTGGTGGAAGGTGACGGCTGGGCCGTGCCGTGGCGCATTGTGCGCGGCTTTGCCGAAGCAGCACGCAAAGAGGGCGCAGAAATTATTGAAGGATGCAGGGTAAACGGGCTTCGGCAACATTCGTCCGGTATCTGGACGGTGTTGAGCGACGCCGGCAGTTTCGAAGCGGATCTGGTGATAAACTGTGCGGGTGCATGGGCAGCCCGGCTGGCGCGTGAGGCAGGTGATTACGATCTTCCGTTAACGGCCCATGCCCCGATGCTGACGGTAACCGAAAGACGTCCCTTTGTCCTTCCGGCGGTTCTGGGGGTGCTGGGCCACACCCTTTCCCTTAAACAGCTTGATACGGGCCAGTTCCTGATCGGGGGAGGGGTGCGGGCGAAAGCTGATCTCGCGGCCAGTCGCGCCGGGCTCATGATACCTGAAATGGCGCCGTCCATCCGGCTTGCCTGCCAGTTGCTCCCGGAGATTTCGGTGGCCGGCGTTATTCGTTGCTGGTCCGGTATTGAAGGCTATATGCCGGATAATTTGCCGGTGATCGGCGCGGGCAGACTGCCGGGATTGGTGCATGGGTTCGGGTTTTCCGCCCATGGATTTCAGCTCGGCCCGGCGGTGGGAGAGGCTTTGGCGGATCTGGCGCAGGGACGTCAGACAAGGATATCACTTGAACCTTTCAGCCCGTTGCGGTTTTCCGGACATGCCAGGTGATTTCGACGCTGGCAATGCACCGCTTGTGTTGCTATGACATGGGCCCCGCGCAACTAAAGGAAGAATTGATATGATGGTGGAAACTTGCCGCATTGGTCCGGCCCCGCATATTGCTGTTGATGTCTGCGGCGAGGGGGAGTTGCTGGTCCTCATGCACGGTATTGGCGGCAATAAACGAAACTGGGCTTCAAACATTACTGAGTTTGGTCGCCACTTCAAGACGGTGGCATGGGACGCGAGGGGGTATGGCGAAAGTGATGATTATCCGGGCAAGCTGGAATTTTCGGATTTTGCCGATGATCTGGATCGTGTGCTGGATTATTTTGAAGCTGAAAAAGCGCATCTCCTTGGCCTTTCCATGGGAGGCCGCATCGCCCTCTCTTTTTATGAAACAAAAAGCCACCGGATAGCTTCACTTACCCTGTGCGATACCCATGATGGCTATAGGCATTTTTCGAAAGAGCAGCAGGATGAGTTCATCCGGCTCAGAAAAGATCCTCTGCTTGCCGGAAAGGAACCTGAAGACATAGCCCCGGTGGTGGCGCGGACGCTCATTGGCAATCCTGACAACAGATCAACCTTTGATGAGCTTGTGGATTCCATGTCACGACTGCGCAAGGAAAGTTACATCAAATCCATTGAGGCATGGGTTCAAAGCGACAAGACTGATAATCTGAGCCGGATAAACGTGCCTGCGCTGGTGGTGGTCGGCGCGCTCGACAGATTGACGCCGCCGGAGCTTGCCCGCAAGATCGCAGATCAGATACCGGAGGCCCGGCTGGAAATAATCGACGGCGCGGGTCATCTGTCCAACATCGAACAACCCGGGGCCTTCAATCAGGTGGTGCTTGATTTTCTGCTTAGCCTAAAGGACTGATCCCGCTTTTACTGCTCATCCGAGGATATCTTTGATTGCCCTGACCGTCCCGTCGACGATTTGGTCAGCCTCTTCTTTTGTCAGGCAAAATGGTGGCGCAAAGCCGAGAATGTCCCCTTGCGGCATGGCTCTGGCAATAATCCTGCTGTCTTCAAGAAGTCTGGCGGCAATACGGGGGCCGACCTTTTCAGCAGCATCAAAGAATTGACGATCATCTTTATCGGCAACGCATTCTACGGCGGCGATCATGCCTTCTCCCCGGACTTCGCCGACATGCGCGTGACCGGAAAGAGCATCGGAGAGCGCGGCGTTGAAATAGGTGCCGACCTCACGTGCATTGGTGATGAGATCCAGCTCATCAATCAGTTTGAGATTGGCAACCCCGCTGGCCGCACCGATCGGATGGGCAGAATAGGTCCAGCCATGGCCGATAGGCCCGTTCTCATCGGTGCCGTCTTCAAGGACCTTCCACATTTTTTGGGAAACGATACTGCCGGACAGAGGCGCGTAGGCTGAAGTCAGGCCTTTGGCGATGGTGATGAGATCAGGCTTCATCCCATAGTGATCTGAGCCGAACATACGGCCAAGCCGCCCGAAGCCGGTGACAACTTCATCCGCTATAAGCAGGATATCGTGCTTATCAAGGACCGCCTGTATAGCCTGCCAGTACCCGGCGGGCGGCGGTACAATGCCGCCGGTTCCCAATACTGGTTCACCTATGAACGCGGCAATGGTATCCGCCCCTTCCCGGGAGATGAGGTCTTCAAGAGACTGAACGCAATGCTGCACAAATGCCTCTTCGCTCTGGTCCGTGTTCTCCCTTCGATAATAATAGGGTGCCTCGGTATGCAGGATATTCGCCAGCGGCAGATCAAACTTCTTATGAAACAGCTCAAGACCGGTAAGAGAACCTGTGATGAGCCCGGATCCGTGATAGCCACGCCATCTCGAAATGATTTTCTTTTTCTGGGGACGGCCAAGAATATTATTATAATACCAGACGAGCTTGATATTCGTTTCATTGGCATCCGAGCCTGAAAGGCCGAAATAGACCTTGCTCATATGATCCGGGGCACGATCCAGAACCATCTTTGCCAGCGTGATCGAAGCTTCCGTCCCATGCCCGACATAGGCATGATAATACGCAAGCTCCTTTGCCTGCTCTGCTATGGCCTCGGCAATCTCCTGCCTGCCATATCCGACGTTAACGCAATACAGCCCGGCAAATGCATCCAGAAGCATCGAGCCATCCCTGTCTTCGATCATGCATCCCTGGCCACGTGTAATGATACGGTTTGGCATCTCGCCACGGGCAAACTGCGCCAGATGAGTTGAGGGATGAAAAAAATTCTCGCGATCCCATTGATCGAGTGTGTCGTTTTTAAGCATTTTGATTAACTTTCATCATCGGTGGTCCGGGGCCGGGCCCGCTCGGGGCACTGAATAAAATATGTATCGTTTTAGTAAGGGAAAGTCCACCGGCGGTATTGCCATGCCCCATACGCCATCAATCCTGATTTTTTAGTGTTCTGTACGGCTGTTCCGTTGATCCATTCGTATTATATTATATAAATATAATTATACCTTCGGAAGGTGCAGGGTGATGCCGTCAGGTTGTGGATTGAAGGAAAACGCGGTGGAGCTTGAACGGGCATCCGGTGCGCTGCAACTTGCCTTCAGCGATCAGTCGTTGCGCCGATTCTTTCAGTCCGGATCCGCAAAAGCCTTTCTTCCGTCGGCTTACGGGCAGGATATTGAGGTTGTTTTTGCCAATACCGCCGGCGGCCTTGCTGACGGTGATGTTTTTACCTATGAGCTGAATGCGGACAAAAACAGCCATATTGCCGTGACAACACAGGCGGCTGAACGCGTCTATAAAGCGCTTCGTCAGGAAAGGGCCAGGTCCAGCCTGGTCATAAATGCAACGTGCGGAAGCAAGGTTTCATGGCTGCCGCATGAAACCATTCTTTATGATGGCAGCCATTTCGCCCGCGAGATAAATGTCTCACTCGATAAAAGCAGCACCGTCGTGCTCGGGGAAATTCTTGTTTTTGGCCGGCAGGCAAGCGGCGAGATCATGACAAAAGGTTATATGCAGGATCATTGGCGGATCAAAAGGGATGGCGTTCTCATTCATGCGGAGGCCTTTCGGATAAAAGGAGATATCCGGGCAGTTCTGGGGCACAGAGCCGGAGCGGATCAGGCCGGGGTCATGGCAACGTTATTCATGATTGCCCCGGACGATTTAAACCCGGTTTTAGCGGCAATCCGCCGCCAGCCTGTTCCGGAAGGAGCATGGATTGAAACCTCTTTATGGGAAGGCAAACTTGTCGTGCGTATACTTGCCCCCTCACTTTACCTGATCAAATCCGGTATCGGGGCAATCCTTGAAAAGATGATATCGTCACCACTGCCCAGGGCATGGGCGCTTTAGGTTATTGGAGGAAGGATATGAAACTTACACCCAGAGAAAAGGACAAACTGCTGGTTTCTCTTGCGGCGATGGTTGCACGTTCACGCCAGTCGCGTGGGGTGAAGTTAAACTACCCCGAAGCGGTCGCGCTGATCACGGATCATGTGGTGGAAGGAGCACGTGATGGTAAAACTGTTGCTGATCTTATGGAGGCAGGGGCCCATGTTGTGCGGCGTGATGAATGCATGGAAGGGGTGCCGGAAATGATTCATGACGTTCAGGTTGAGGCCACCTTTCCCGATGGCACCAAACTGGTAACGGTCCATCACCCGATACGGTAATGCCCGGATATGTTGATGTAAGGAGCAAGGCAGATGATTCCAGGTGAAGTTCTTGTTGGCGATGCGGACATTATTCTCAATCAGGAGAGGGAAGGGATTGATATTGAAGTGGCTAATATCGGCGACAGACCGATACAGGTAGGAAGTCATTATCATTTTTTTGAAGTTAACCCGGCGCTGGAGTTTGATCGTGAGGCTGGGCGGGGCATGCGGCTTGATATCGCGGCGGGGACAGCGGTTCGGTTTGAGCCGGGGCAGATGCGTCTTGTGCGCCTGATTCCCTATGGCGGCGCACGTCGTGTGTTTGGCTTCAACCAAAAGATAATGGGAGACGTATGATGGCGGTATCTGTTTCAAGAAAAGCCTATGCGGATATGTACGGGCCAACCACGGGTGACAAGGTTCGCCTTGCCGACACGGATCTCTTCATTGAGGTTGAAAAAGATCTGACCAGTTATGGTGAAGAGGTCAAATTCGGTGGTGGCAAGGTGATACGTGACGGCATGGGCCAGTCACAGTTGGGTCGGCAGGAAGGAGCGGTGGACACGGTCATCACCAACGCGCTGATCGTCGATGTAAGCGGTATTTATAAGGCAGATATTGGCCTTAAGGATGGCGTGATACATGGCCTTGGCAAGGCTGGTAACCCTGACACCCAGCCGGGTGTTGATATTGTAATCGGCCCGGGAACGGAGATCATAGCCGGTGAAAAGCATATCATCACCGCCGGCGGCTTTGACAGTCACATCCATTTTATCTGCCCGCAACAGATCGATGATGCGCTCCATTCCGGGCTGACCACCATGCTTGGTGGCGGCACGGGGCCAGCCCATGGGACACTTGCCACCACCTGCACGCCAGGCCCGTGGCATATCTCAAGGATGCTTCAGTCAGCGGATGCTTTTGCCATGAATCTTGCTTTTGCCGGTAAGGGTAATGCCAGCCTGCCTGAAGCCCTGACAGAGCAGATATCTGCCGGAGCAGCCGCGCTTAAATTGCATGAAGACTGGGGCACGACACCGGCGGCCATCGATAATTGTCTTGCCGTTGCCGATGATATGGATGTGCAGGTGATGATCCATACCGATACACTCAACGAAAGCGGATATGTTGAAAATACGGTTGCCGCCATCAAGGGACGGGTCATCCATGCTTTTCATACCGAAGGTGCCGGAGGCGGCCATGCGCCTGATATCATCAAAGTATGTGGTGAGCCGAATGTGATACCGTCTTCAACCAATCCGACACGGCCCTATACCGTCAATACCCTTGAAGAGCATCTCGATATGCTCATGGTCTGTCATCACCTTGACAAATCCATTCCGGAGGATGTCGCTTTCGCTGAGAGCCGGATCCGCAAAGAAACCATCGCGGCCGAAGACATATTGCATGACATGGGCGCGTTTTCCATCATCGCCTCCGACAGCCAGGCCATGGGGCGGGTCGGGGAGGTAATTATCCGCACTTGGCAAACCGCGCATAAGATGAAGGTTCAGCGTGGCAGGCTTGCCGAGGAAAACGGCGATAACGATAATGTCCGGGTCAAAAGATATATCGCCAAATACACCATCAACCCGGCCATATGCCACGGGATCTCCCGGCACATCGGGTCAATCGAAATCGGCAAGCGGGCGGATCTGGTGCTCTGGCATCCGGCTTTCTTTGGCGTTAAGCCGGAAATGGTGTTGCTTGGCGGTAGTATTGCGGTGGCACAGATGGGGGATCCGAATGCGTCCATCCCGACACCTCAACCTGTTTATTCACGGCCCATGTTTGCCTCCTATGGCAGGTCAGTTTCATCTTCGGCGGTAACCTTTGTCAGCGCAGCGGCGCAGTCTTCCGGGGTGGGGGCATCCCTCGGACTTGCCAAAAATACCCTTGCCGTGGAAGCCACAAGGTCGATTTCAAAAGCCAGTATGATCCACAATGATCTTCTGCCCCGTATTGAGGTGGACCCGGAAACCTACGAGGTGCGTGCTGATGGCGAACTGCTGACCTGTGCACCGGCTGAGGTGCTGCCTATGGCCCAGCGGTATTTTCTCTATTGACCGATATGGGGCTTGCGATGCGTATTGCACAAGATATCAAGAAAATAGAAGCTGATGATACGTATGATGATGAGGTCACCCTCAGTTATGAGGCGAGATTTCTCCGCCGCCGGAAGCTCATAAGTGACAGCGGCGAGGCCTTCCTGGTGGAATTGCCGGAAACAAGATCTCTTGCACTTGACGACGGATTTCTTCTCGATGACGGGCGGATCTTTCGCATCAGACCGGCATCTGAAGAACTTGTGAAAATCCGCCATGACAATCTGGCCCGTATAGCCTGGCATATCGGTAACCGCCACACACCCTGCCAGATCATGCCGGATCATCTGCTGATCAGGCAGGATCATGTGCTGGAGGCCATGTTGCAAAAACTTGGGGCAGAAGTTGAAAAGACCACCTTGCCGTTCACCCCGGAAGGGGGTGCCTACGGCCATGGTCGCACCCATTCCCACGATCATCATGAACACCATCAGGGGAATTGAGGGCCGTGGATCATCATAGTATTTCCATTCTTCAGTCCTGGTTCTCACCTTCTTTTCCCATTGGCGGTTTCAGCTATTCGAGCGGCCTTGAAACAGCTGTCCGTTCAGGCAGGGTGAGCGATGATATAACCTTACGGGAATGGATTGCATTTCTTCTCAGTAACGGTTCAGGGCGCAATGATGCGCTTTTCGTTCAGGCAGCCTTCAGGGGGGACAAGTGCAATGATCTCTGTCTTGGTCTTGCTCCCGGCAAAGAACGTTATCAGGAACTTCTCGAATTAGGAGCCGCGTTCACCAGGATTGCAAATTCTGTTTACGGGCTGGATTTGCCCGGCGGAATGGCTTATCCGGTAGCGGTCGGGATGGCCGCCTCAGGGCTTGATCTGGATCTGAGGCTGACGGTGCAAAGCTATCTTCAGGCGTTGGCCTCCAATCTCATCTCAGTCGGCGTGCGCAGCATTCCCATCGGGCAGACAAAAGGGCAGTCCTGTCTTTTTCAGTTGATGCCATTAATTGAGGAAATAGCCGAAGATGTGTGCCGCCAAGACCTCGGGGATCTCGGCAGCTCATCCCTTGTGGCTGATCTTGTGTCCATGCGCCATGAAAATGATGAGATAAGGATTTACAGGACATGACAAAACCACCGATCAAACATGGCCCGTTGAGGGTTGGCATCGGCGGGCCGGTCGGGGCTGGCAAGACAAGCCTGACCGAAGCCCTGTGCCGGGCCTTGTCGCCGCGGCTTTCCATGGCGGTGATCACCAACGATATCTACACCCGTGAGGATGCCGATTATCTGGTCCGTGTGCAGGCATTGCCGGAAGATCGTATCCGTGGCGTGGAAACCGGCGGATGCCCGCATACCGCCATCCGCGAAGATGTTTCGGTAAATCTCGCCGCCGTGGAAGAACTGAAATCCGGCTTTCCTGATCTCGATCTTATGCTGATTGAATCGGGAGGTGATAATCTGGCGGCAACTTTCAGCCCTGAACTGGTTGATCTGACAATCTACATCATCGACGTTGCAATGGGGGCCGATATCCCCCGCAAGAAAGGACCAGCACTTATGCGCTCGGATATGCTGGTCATCAACAAAATTGAACTGGCCCCTTATGTTGATGTCGATCTTGATCAGATGCGGGCAGATACAAAAGCCAACAGGGGCAATCTGCCTTTTATTTTCGGCTCGATGCGGAAAAATGAAGGGGTTGATCAACTTGTCGGTTTTCTCGCTGACAAGGGCGGCCTGCCATTGTGATGCCTCATTTTTTTATCTGATCTGTTTTCCTCCCTTTAGATGAAATTATCCGTTAACATATCCTTAAACGGCAGGCTGAAATAACCGGGATACTCTCCCTCTGCTTGTTGCAGGCGGCATGACATCAAGGGGGAAAACATGTCATTGAAAACACCCTTAGGGGAAGATGCTGAAATGTTTGATGCCGGGGTCAGTCACCGGGCAAAAATCGGTTTTGTCCTGCTTTCAACCGAACAGACGATTGAAGCCGATATGTTCAGGCTGTGCCCTCAGGGTGTGGGGATACATTTCACCCGCGCGGCCAATCCCGACAGCATCACGATCAGAACGTTCAATGAACAGCTCCCTGATCTGGAGCGCGCCGCTTCAACCCTGCTTCCCGATGGCAGTCTTGACGTTGTCTGCTACGCCTGCACATCGGGAAGTATCGTCATGGGCGAAGAAAAGATCTTTGATGCGCTGAGGGCAGGGGCACCCTATGCCAGGCCCACTTCGCTGATCACCTCGGTGATGGATGCCTTGCGAACGGTGGGTGCGAAACGCCTCGCCGTTGCGACCCCTTATCTTGATGAAATCAATGAGATGGAAGCGGAGTATCTTGAAAAAAACGGGTTTGAGATTTCAGCCATCAGGGGGCTCAATCTTGAAAAAGACAGCGACATGGTCCGCGTCCGGCCAGAATTCCTCGCCGCATTTGCCGCTTCCGTTGATCAGCCTGATGCGGATGCCCTGTTTATTTCCTGCGGTGCCCTAAGATCACTCGAAATAATTGACCGGCTGGAGCAGGACCTGGGCAAGCCTGTGATCTGTTCAAATCAGGCAATGGCCTGGCACTGTTTGCGCCAATGCGGTATCGGTGACGTGATAACGGGATATGGCCGGTTGTTGCGTGATTTTTAGTGCATCCGAAAGCTGATGACGCGAATATCATAAGATATTATGCTGGTTTGATCTGCGGTCATGTTAAGATTATTTTTATGAAAAAGACTATCGGCTCACCTCAGGATCATTTTTACGCCCGTTCCAATATCGTGCCACTGCCCCTGATTGTTCGTGCCGCAGGTGTGCGCATGTGGGATGAGCATGGCAGGGAATATATTGATCTGTCCTCAGGCCCGGTGGTGAGCAATATCGGCCACGGTAATGAACGGGTGGCCGAAGCCATGGCACAGCAGGCAAGAACCATGGATTTTGCCTATAGCCGGGTTGCCCGGCATCAGCCGAACATGGACCTGACCGGAATGATTTCTGCCCTGGCAGGCGAGGGGTATGAGTCCGTCGCGCTGGCGTCGGGCGGCTCTGAGGCGATGGAAATCGCGCTGAAATTCCTGCGCCAGTATGTTGTGGCAACAGGCAACGCATCCCGCAAGAAGATCATCACCCTGTCGCCATCCTATCACGGCGGGACAATCGCAACTCTCGGCATTACCGGCGACCCTGACCTCGATACATTTCTTGACGGATTTGCCATAAAATCAGAACGGATACCGGCGCCATGGCAGTACCGGCTACCTGAAGGTGAGACTGCACAGGGTTTCCGGATGAAATGTGCTGATGCGCTTGAAGAAAAAATACATGAACTCGGCGCTGAAAATGTTTTGTGCTTTGTCGTTGAGCCCATCGGCGGGCTTGCTACCGGCGCGATGCCGATGGAGCCGGATTATCTCAACCGTATCCGGCAGATCTGCACCAGATATGGCATTTATCTGGTCTATGATGAAATTCTTTGTGGCACAGGCCGGTCCGGGGATTTTCTTGCAAGCCACTGTTTCCCTGATGCCCGGGCTGATCTGGTGGTTCTGGCCAAGGGGCTCGGGTCAGGCTATGCCCCCCTCGGGGCCGTGCTGATGCCGGGGGCCATGGTGGATGAACTGGCGGAGCGGACAGGTTTCAATTATTCCCATACCTATAATGCCAACCCTATTTCCTGCGCGGTGGGTGTTGCTGTTCTCAAGGAATATCAGGATCACGGCCTTATGGAAAATGCCAGATTGCGCGGAGCTCAGATTAAATCTGGTCTGGAAAAACTTGCGCTCAGCCACCGGGTTATAGGTGATGTGCGGGGGCGGGGGCTACTTCTCGGCGTGGAACTGGTGACGAGCCAGCGAACAAAAGAAAAATTCCCGCCGGATTTTCCGCCAACCGAACATATACGGCGTTGCGGGCTGAACCACGGGCTGATCATCTATTCCCGGCGGACAGCCAACGGTAAAAACGGGGACTGGTTTATTGTTGCGCCGCCGCTGACCATCACGGAAGATGAGACAAACGAATTACTGGAAAGGTTGAGCGCAACCCTGCATGAATTTGAAACGCTGGCTTCATCATATCTGGAGACTTGATGCCGCCGGTTGCCCTGGACCACGATCATTGAAAGAAAGGAAATCCGGTTATGCCTGATCCTAAATACCAGCCCGTTGATGCCGCTCAGGTTCCCCGTTTTTCCGATGTGGCCACCTTCATGCGCACAAGACGGGTGGAGCCTTGCGAAGAGATCGGTATTGGTCTTGTCGGCGTGCCTTTTGATATCGGCCTGAATTACCGTTCAGGCCCGCGTGAAGCTCCGGGCGCGGTGAGGCATGCCTCCCGCCTGATCCGGATGGCGCATCCGTCAACAGGTGTTGAGCCCTACAAGAACTGCAATATCGCTGATCTTGGCGATGCCCCGATCAATCCGCTCAATTTTGATGAATCCATCCGGAATATTCAGGAATTCTTTGCCAACCTGAAATCTCTCGATATCCGGCCTGTTGCCATCGGCGGTGATCATACGATCCCGACGCCTATCCTGAGGGCTCTGGCGGCTGATGGCCCTGTCGGGCTTCTCCAGATTGACAGCCACGCCGATGTACTTGATGAGATGTGCGGAACAAAGATCAACCATGCCACCTTCATGCGCAGGGCCACCGAAGAAGGCCTCATTGATCCGGCGCGGACGGTTCAGCTTGGTCTGCGTGGCAGTCGTTTCGTGCCGGAAGATATCCGGTTCGGCTACGATCACGGCTTCACCATGATCCCCATGGATGATTATGAGGAAATGGGCCGGGTCAGAGCCATCGAAACGATCAGGAGCACACTTGAGGGCGGGCCTGTCTATATCACCATTGATATTGACGGCCTTGATCCATCGTTTTGCCCCGGGACGGCAGTGCCTGAAATCGGAGGCATTACACCCCGGGACACGCAGAAGATCCTTCAGGGGCTGATGGGGCTTGATATTATCGGGGCAGATATATGCGAGGTTGCGCCATGCTACGATCCGACAGGCATCACCAGCGTGACCGCCGCCAACCTGATGTTTGAGCTGACCTGTCTGATCTCTCATGCCATCAGCAACAGTTAGGATGACATGCCGTTAAATTCAGCAGGATCGGGGGAACATGTCTGATCAACGTCGAAATCTCACTCTTGAAACAGCGCTTGATGAGGCAAGGGCGGCGTATAAAGATGCCCATCCCGTCAGTTTTGATCTCTTTAACAAAGCCTGCAATGCCATGCCGGGAGGCAATACCCGCACGGTTCTGCATTACTCTCCCTTTCCCTTCACCGTGGCCCGTGGGGAAGGGTCGGTGATCTGGGATGCCGAAGGCAATGCCCTGACGGATTTTCTCGGTGAATACACGGCGGGTCTTTACGGGCACAGCAACAAGGTGATTGCCAGAGCGATTAAAGACGCACTCGAAGACGGTATTGTCCTCGGCGGGCCCAATCTTGTGGAAGGCAGGTTTGCGCAACTGATCTCAGATCGTTTTCATGCGGTGGAACGGCTCCGGTTTACCAATTCGGGGACAGAATCCAACATGATGGCGATTTCTGCGTCTCGGGCATTTACGGGGCGCGATGAAATCATGGCCATGAACGGCGCGTATCATGGCGGTCTTCTGAGCTTTGAGGGGGCGGGCAAGATGAACGCGCCTTTCCCTTATAATTTTGCTGACTACAACAATACCGATCAGGCTGTTGATGTCATCCTGTCGCGCGGGGACGCGCTGGCCGCCGTGATTGTTGAGCCGATGGTAGGGGCGGGAGGCGGTATGCCGGCCTCCGCTGAATTTCTCAATGCCTTGCGGGAGGCAACCCGGAAAACAGGGGCGATGCTCATCTTTGATGAGGTGATGACATCACGCCATACCGGCGGCGGGCTGCAGGGATATTACGAAATCACGCCTGATCTCGCCACCTTCGGGAAGTATATCGGTGGCGGCCTGACCCTCGGGGCTTTTGGTGGCCGTGCGGATATCATGGATCATTTCAATCCGGGGCACGCACATTCATGGGGGCATGCGGGGACATTCAACAACAATATCCTTTCCATGAGTGCGGGATACGCCGGATTGAGTAAAGTCTACACCCCGGAGAAGGCCGATGAATTTTTCCGGACCGGCAATGCTTTTCGTGAAGCGCTCATGGCGGATCTTAGCCGTATCGATATTCCGGTTTCGGTTGCAGGGCTCGGCACAATGATGGTGTTTCATTTCCGTGAAACAGCGCCGGTCAAACCTCTCCTTGGCGCAGAAAAGCCGCCGCAGGATCTGCTGGAGTTGCTGCATCTTGATATGATCGGGCGCGGACATTTCTACGCACGGCGGGGGATGATCAATCTTTCGGTTGAAACCACTCAGGAACAGATGAAAGCTTTCCGTCAGGGTCTGTGTGAGGTGATGGAGACACGGGCGCCGCTGATCAGGGCGATTGTCGGCTGACGTGGTGCCATTAATGAAATCGGGTCTGATGAATAAGGGGGAAGCATAAGATGAAAACATATAATCACTATATCAACGGTGCGTGGGTTGAGCCCGCATCGGGGGCATATTTTGACACCGAAAACCCCTATACCGGCGAAGTCTGGGCCCGGGTTGCCCGTGGCAACGCGGAAGACGCCGACCGGGCAGTGAAAGCCGCCAAAGCTGCTTTTGATCAGGGGGAATGGGCGGAGATGCGCCCGACCACACGCGGCAAGCTGCTGGTGCGGCTGGCAGAGATCATTGAGCGCGAATCTGTCCGCCTTGGTGAGCTTGAGGTGCGGGATAACGGAAAACTTATCGCTGAGATGGGCGCGCAGACAAAATACCTTGCCGAATGGTACCGCTATTTCGGCGGGCTGGCCGACAAGGTGGAAGGCGCGGTCCTGCCCTCGGATAAGCCCGGGATCTTTAACTTCACCCGGTATGAGCCGCTCGGTGTGGTGGGGATGATCACGGCGTGGAACTCGCCGCTCCTTCTGCTTGCCTGGAAACTGGCACCGGCGCTGGCGGCAGGCAATACGGCGGTGGTCAAACCGTCGGAATTCACCTCCGCCTCCAGCCTCGAGTTTATGGAACTTATCAAAGAGGCGGGCATCCCTGATGGCGTCGTGAACTGTATCACCGGCATGGGACTGGAAGTCGGCCAGCCCATGGTGGATCACCCTGATGTGGCCAAGGTGGCCTTCACCGGCTCTGATGTGGCGGGGCAGAAGATTTATGAAAGCGCGGCGAGAAAGATCATGCCGGTGACGCTGGAGCTTGGCGGCAAATCCCCCAATATTGTATTTGAAGACGCGGATTTCGAAGCTGCCGTGATGGGGGCAATCTCAGGTATTTTCGCGGCGACGGGCCAGACCTGCATCGCGGGCTCCCGCCTCCTTGTTCAGCGCTCGATCCACGATGATTTCGTCAGGCGTCTCGTGGAAGTGGCGGGGGCGGCCAGGATCGGTGATCCGATGTCGATGGAAACCCATGTCGGGCCGGTGACCACCCAGCCGCAATATGAAAAGATCCTGCATTACATGAACGTAGCGCGGGAAGATGGCGCGACTTGTGTGCTTGGCGGCAAGCCCTATACCGGTGAAGGCGCCAGGGGCAACCGCTTTGTCGAGCCGACGATATTCACGGGCGTTTCGAACGATATGCGCATCGCCCAGGAGGAGGTCTTCGGTCCGATCCTTTCGGTCATCCCGTTCGACGATGAGGAAGACGCGCTCCGTATCGGCAATGATATCGTCTTCGGTCTTGCCGCCGGGGTCTGGACCTCGGATATCGGCCGGGCGATCCGCATGTCGGAGAAACTGAAAGCCGGTACGGTCTGGGTCAACACCTACCGGGCGGTGAGTTTCATGTCACCCTTTGGCGGCTATAAACGCTCCGGCCAGGGGCGGGAAAGCGGGCAGGAAGCGATCAAGGAATTCCTTCAGGTCAAATCTGTCTGGATTGCCCAGCACACAACTGCAGCCAACCCTTTCATCATGCGATAGGGCGTGCCCCCGCTTTAGTTCAGGATGACTTCTAATTAATGTTTATATCTGACGAGAAATCAGACAGGCCAGCAGAGGATAACGTCAATGAGTTCAGGTGAAGATACCGCAACAAAAGACTGGCAGGAACAGATTCTGCCCACACTGAAAGGGTTTGATATCAGGCATGTTGTCTATGTTCCGGATGCGGGGCACAGCGCGGCAATTCATGCGGCCGAACAGGATAAGGATATCATATCTCTGCCCCTGACATCGGAAGAAGAAGGGATAGGGTATCTGGCCGGCGCCTGGCTTGGCGGGGAAAGGGGGGCTCTTCTCCTGCAATCGAGCGGTGTCGGGAATTGCATCAATACGCTGGCACTTAACGCCTGCGCAAAATTTCCGCTCCTGATGCTGGTCACCATGCGGGGGGACTGGGCTGAATTCAATGCCTGGCAGAACCCCATGGGGCAGGCAACGGAAAGAGCACTGGAAATGATGGGGGTGCGGACCTGGCGTGCCGACAGAGAAGATGATGTTATTCCGCTTTTGCACGGGGCCGCGACCATGGCTTTTAACGGTGATGCAGCCTGCGCGCTGATCCTCGGCCAGCGTCTTATAGGAGAGAAAAAATGGGTAAAGTGACACAGCAGCATTCTCTCGACCGCCGTGATGCCGTGGCAAGATTGCTTCAGGATCGTGGGGACCTGCTTGTTGTGACGGGTCTCGGGTCTCCTTCCTATGATGCCATGGCCGCCGGTGATCATGACAACAACTATTATCTCTGGGCGGCCATGGGGAGCGCGGCGATGATCGGTCTTGGTCTTGCCAGGGCACGGCCCGACCGCTCCGTTTTGGTTATCACCGGGGATGGTGAGCTGATGATGGGGGTTGGCGGTCTTGCCACGATAACTGTCGCACAACCTGCCAATCTTACTATTGCGGTGCTTGATAACGGACTTTTCGGTGAAACGGGACTTCAGCAAAGCCATGCAGGTCACGGGGTGGAGATTTCACGTATCGCCGAAAGCATGGGTTTTGCCTGGACCGGCATTGTCCGCACCCGGGAGGATATTGATGATCTGCGGGGCAGGCTTGATGACCGGGACGGCCCGAGGCTTGCGACAATCAAAATCAAGGGGGGTAATCCGCCGAGGGTTCTGCCGCCCCGCGACGGGGTCTATATCAAAAACAGGTTCAGATCTGCACTCGGGTTTAATCCTATTTAGATTTTGTTCGTATCAGGCCCCTTATGGTAACCTTTCCGCATTAAGATATGCCCTTTCAGGACTGCACATGAGCACAAAAGCTTCTCTCAGCCAAAACCCGCATCAGGCCAGGGACCGGAAGGAAAAGGTTCTGGAGATAGCTATCGGCCGGGCCATCCGGGGCTTGCGCCGCCAGCAGGGAATTACGGTTGCTGATCTTGCCGAAAGGACGGGTCTTTCGAGGGGCATGTTGTCAAAAATCGAAAACGGCAATATCTCGCCATCTCTTTCAACATTGCAAAGCCTGGCCTCCGCGCTTGGCGTGCCGCTGACAAGTTTTCTGCGCGGCTATGAAGAAACACGATATGTCAGCCATACAAAAGCCGGTGAGAGTGTTGAGGTCAATCGCGCGGGAACAAGGGCCGGGCATCAATACAACCTTCTGGGGCACCTTAAATCCGTAGCAAGCGGGGTGGTGGTTGAACCCTATATGATCACTCTTTCCGAAAAATCAGATACGTTCCCGACCTTTCAGCATGACGGTGTTGAAATGATATACATGCTGGAAGGTGTGGTTGAGTACCGCCATGGCGATTCCCTCTTTCGACTTGAGGCGGGGGATACGCTCTTTTTTGAGGCGGATGCCCCCCACGGACCTGAAGATCTGATCGAGCTTCCGGCAAAATATCTGTCCGTGATTTCCTATCGGCAATCGAAATGAGGCATGTTCCGGCCGCCATATTTGCCTTTTAAATTTTTATCCCCTCAAGAATAAAAGTTTCTTGAGAGTTTTCAAATATTGAATAAGAATAGTTGTCTCATCGTTTCGTTTTTTGGAGTGAAAACCAGATGTGTGGCATCGTAGGACTGTTTCTTAAAGACAAAACTCTTGAGCCCAGGCTGGGTGCTCTTCTTGAGGATATGCTGATCAAGATGTCGGATCGGGGGCCGGACAGCGCAGGCATTGCGGTCTATGGTGCGGGCAGGGATGGCCTCATCAAGATCACGCTTCAATCGCATCAGCCTCAGACGGAATTTCCCCGCCTGTCGCAACGCCTCGATGCCGCAGGTCTGAAGGTGACGATGCAGCTTAAGGATACGCATGCCGTTATCGGCCTGCCGCAAGGGGAAGAGACGCAACTGCATAATCTTCTCACCGCTGAATTTCCCGAGATGAGAGTGATGAGTCGCGGTGAAACCATTGAGATTTACAAGGAAGTCGGCCAGCCATCGGCGGTCGCATCCCGTTTCGGTCTTGCGGGCATGGGCGGCACGCATGGCATAGGGCATACGCGGATGGCGACGGAATCCGCCGTCACCACCATGGGCGCTCACCCGTTTTCCACCGGCGCTGATCAGTGTCTTGTCCATAATGGGTCGCTGTCCAATCATAACAGCCTGCGGCGCAGGTTAAGGCATCAGGGGATGAGGTTTGAAACAGATAACGATACCGAGGTTGCCGCAAGTTATCTCACCTATCGCATGCAGGAAGGGGCCAGCCTCGGGGAAGCGCTGGAAAGCAGCCTTTCCGATCTTGACGGGTTTTATACGTTCGTGGTCGGCACAAAGGATGGCTTTGGTGTCCTGCGTGATCCCATTGCCTGCAAACCTGCCGTGATGGCTGAAACCGACCGGTATGTCGCCTTCGGATCAGAATACCGGGCGCTGGTTAACCTGCCGGATATCGAAGGGGCCCGGGTATGGGAGCCGGAACCTGCAACCGTTTATTTCTGGAAACATTAAGATGCAGCATTTTGACCTTGAAGCCGAAGGGCTACGTAAGCTTAACCAGACCCTGCATGCGCTTGGTGATGATACCAACCAGAAATCCTGGGAGGTGATCAACCCACGCGGCAGTCATGCCATCGCTGTTGGTCTTGATGCACCTGTTGAGGTGACGATCAGGGGATCAACGGGATACTACTGCGGCGGGATGAACAAACAGGCGACCATTATCGTTGACGGTTCTGCCGGTCCGGGGGTTGCGGAAAACATGATGTCCGGGAAAGTTGTCGTCGAAGGTGATGCCAGCCAGTACGCTGGTGCAACCGGACGTGGCGGCATGCTGGTGATCAAAGGTAACGCGGCGTCACGATGCGGGATATCCATGAAAGGGATCAATATCGTGGTCCGGGGGAATATCGGGCATATGTCGGCTTTCATGGCACAGAAAGGGAATCTGGTTGTTCTTGGCGATGCGGGCGAAGCTCTGGGCGATTCCCTCTATGAGGCGCAGATTTTTGTTCGCGGGTCGGTCAAAAGCCTCGGGGCTGACTGTATCGAAAAGGAAATGCGGCCAGAGCATGTTGAGCTTCTGACCACACTTCTCGCCGAAGCCGGAGTCGATGCCAGACCAGAGGAATTCAGGCGCTACGGATCTGCCCGCAAACTGTATCATTTCGATATCGACAACGCTGATAGCTATTGAGAGACGCACCATGGATGATGCTACCAAAAAGGCCATTCCCGCAACCGAGCCGATTAAGTCCGCCACTTTCACCGATCCCGTCAACGCGGAGATCAGGCGCGCGGCGGCGACGGGCATTTACGATATACGTGGCGGCGGCGCAAAGCGGAAGCTGCCTCATTTTGATGACCTTCTCTTCCTCGGCGCATCGATCTCACGTTATCCGCTGGAAGGGTATCGTGAAAAATGCGCAACCAACATCACCCTCGGGACAAGGTTTGCCAAAAACCCCATCGAACTTGATATTCCCATCACCATAGCCGGGATGAGCTTTGGTGCGCTTTCCGGTCCTGCCAAGGAAGCTCTCGGCCGGGGCGCAACCATGGCCGGAACATCCACGACCACCGGCGATGGCGGCATGACAGAAGAGGAACGCGGGCATTCCAAACTGCTTGTCTATCAGTATCTGCCATCAAGATACGGGATGAACCCTGATGATCTGCGCCGTGCTGATGCGATTGAAGTTGTCGTCGGGCAGGGGGCCAAACCGGGCGGCGGCGGGATGCTGTTGGGGCAGAAGATCAGCGATCGTGTCGCCGGCATGCGTGATCTCCCGGCTGGCATCGATCAACGCTCGGCGTGCCGTCATCCGGACTGGACCGGCCCCGATGATCTGGAAATCAAGATACTGGAGCTACGTGAGATCACGAACTGGGAGAAGCCGATCTACGTGAAAATCGGAGGCGCGCGTCCGTATTTTGATACCACGCTTGCGGTCAAGGCCGGGGCTGATGTGGTGGTGATCGACGGGATGCAGGGTGGAACCGCCGCAACCCAGGATGTGTTTATCGAACATGTGGGCCAGCCCACCCTTGCCTGCATCAGGCCTGCAGTTAAGGCTCTGCAGGATCTGGATATGCATCGCGAAGTCCAGCTGATCGTCTCAGGCGGGATCAGGACAGGGGCGGATGTTGCCAAAGCACTCGCCCTTGGCGCGGATGCGGTTTCCATCGGCAGCGCGGCCCTCATCGCTCTCGGGGATAATGACCCACGCTGGGAAGAGGAATACAGAAAGCTGGGCACTACGGCAGGCGCCTATGATGACTGGCACGAAGGGCGCGACCCGGCCGGAATTACGACCCAGGATGCTGAACTTATGTCCAGGCTTGACCCTATTGCAGGGGGGAGGCGTTTGCGCAATTATCTTAAGGTTATGACACTGGAAGCACAGACCATCGCCAGAGCCTGCGGCAAGAGCCACGTGCTCAATCTGGAGCCCGAAGATCTCTGCGCCCTTACAATCGAAGCATCGGCCATGGCCGGGGTGCCGCTTGCCGGAACCAACTGGATCCCGGGGCAGGGTAGTTTCTAGCAGTCCGTTCAACACAAGTATCAGGACGAATAACGAAAAAGGATTTGAGCTTACATCAACCACAAAGGAGAGATGAAGATGAGCATTGATCTTGCTGCTTTTGCCCGGGAAAAGGGCGTTAAATATTTTATGATTTCTTTTACCGATCTCTTTGGTGGACAGCGTGCCAAACTCGTTCCCGCACAGGCCATTGCCGATATGCAAAAGGACGGTGCCGGATTTGCCGGATTTGCCACCTGGCTTGATATGACCCCGGCGCATCCCGATATGCTGGCCGTGCCTGATCCCGCATCGGTGATCCAGCTTCCGTGGAAGCCCGAAGTTGCCTGGGTTGCGGCTAACTGCGTGATGGAAGACCAGAAGGTTGAGCAGGCGCCGCGGAATGTGCTCAGCAAACTCATTGATGAAGCCGCCGGTGAAGGGCTGAGGGTGAAAACCGGTGTCGAGGCTGAATTCTTTCTGCTGACACCGGACGGAAACGAGATTTCCGATGAATTCGATACCAGCCCCAAGCCTTGTTATGATCAGCAGGCGGTCATGCGCCGCTATGATGTCATTGCTGAGATCTGCGATCATATGCTTGCGCTTGGCTGGGGGCCGTATCAGAACGACCACGAAGACGCCAATGGCCAGTTTGAAATGAACTGGGAATACGATGACGTCATGAATACCGCGGATAAGCACAGTTTTTTCAAATTCATGACCAAATCCGTTGCCGAAAAGCATGGCTACCGGGCGACCTTCATGCCGAAACCTGTCGAAGGTCTCACCGGCAACGGATGCCATGTGCATATATCGGTATGGGACAAGGACGGCAAGACAAACGCCTTTGCCGATAACAGCATGGAACTCGGCCTGTCGGAAAAGGGGCGTCACTTTCTGGGCGGTATCATGAAACACGCAAGCGCGCTTGCGGCGATCACCAACCCGACGGTCAACAGCTACAAGCGGATCAATGCCCCGCGGACAATTTCCGGGGCAACATGGGCGCCGAACACCGTAACCTGGACCAGCAACAACCGCACACATATGGTGCGTGTCCCCGGCCCCGGACGTTTTGAGCTTCGCCTGCCGGACGGTGCCGCCAACCCGTATCTGCTGCAATCCGTCATCATCGCGGCAGGGCTCGACGGCCTTCGTTCAAAGGCTGACCCGGGCCGGAGATACGATATCGACATGTATGCCGAAGGCCACAAGATAAAAGGTGCGCCGAAACTGCCCCTCAATCTGCTGGACGCGCTGCGTGCTTATGACAAGGACAAAGGACTGAAGGCCGCCATGGGGGATGAGTTTTCCGCAGCTTACCTCAAGCTAAAGATGCAGGAATGGAATTCCTATGTGTCTCATTTCTCCAGCTGGGAGAAGGAAAACACGCTCGATATCTGATCCATGGGGAAATACCATGAAGGGGCTGGGCTGACCTGGTGATCAGCGCTCTGCTCACATCTTTGTGACCAGGCGAAGACAAACCCGTGTGTGTAGTGGTATAA
>CAZOLR010000011.1:0-54816 GCA_964580905.1 uncultured Hyphomicrobiales bacterium
GAGGGATTTGATTACGCCCGCTATCTGGGCTCCCCTGCCGGCGTTACCGTATCGCTGAGCGGGCCTGAAGATGGCGAAGGATACATTACCGGACATAGCGGCGGCGATGCCGAAGGGGACTGGCTCAAAAATATTGAACGTCTCTGGGGGTCTGACTTCGGTGACCGGTTAACAGGTGATGCCAATGATAACAGGATCAACGGCGGTAAGGGGGCGGATATCATTGATGGCGGCGAAGGCGATGATATGGCGGTGTACTGGTATTCGGATGCGGCAGTATCAGTTGATCTGGCTGGCCCGAAGGATGCGGCAGGTTTTATAACCGGCCTTACCGGAGGAGATGCGGAAGGAGACCGGCTGAAAAATATTGAGGAACTTGCGGGCTCTCCTTTTGATGACTTTCTCTATGGTGACGCCTGGGACAATGTCATCAATGGCGGTGACGGTGCAGATATCATCGATGGGCGCGGCGGTGTTGATATCGTCTCTTATTTATTTTCCGAAAGCGGGGTAACGATCCGGCTGGATGTGCTTGATGCAGATGGTTTTGCAAGCTCCAACGAAGGCGGGGCGGCCGCGGGTGACCGGCTCAGAAATATTGAAAATATCTATGCGTCAGATGAAGATGATTATCTCGTTGGCAATGACGGAGACAACACCATCTGGGCGCTCGATGGTGATGACTATATCGAAGGCTCACAAGGGGCAGATACCCTTGACGGAGGAGAAGGTGATGACCGCGCAAGTTATATCTTATCGGCAAGCGGGGTGGTGGTTGGTCTTTCCGTTTCAACCACGTTCAAGATCACCATGGATGACGAGGGATATCTTGTTGGCCACAGCAACACAACTCCCGGTGGTGATGCCAAAGGGGACCGGCTCAAAAATATCGAGCGCCTCACCGGGTCTGGTTTTGACGACACATTGCTGGGCTCTGATGAGGACAACAATATCAGGGGAAAGAACGGAGATGATACCATCCATGGTCTGGGCGGCGATGACTGGCTTGTTGGCGGTGCGGGTGCCGACTGGATACTGGGCGGTGACGGCGTGGATGGGGCAAGTTATTACGATTCCGATGAAGGTGTTTCGGTTTCACTTGAAGTTAAGGATGGCGCCCTTTTCAGCACGGGTCATACGGGTGGCCACGCCGAAGGGGATCAGCTTCAGCATATTGAAAAACTCGAAGGGTCTCCGCATGCCGATAATCTCACCGGTGACAATGAAGATAATGCGCTCCTGGGGCGCGCCGGCAATGATGTCCTGAAAGGCCTTGGCGGTGATGACGTTCTTGCCGGAAATGAAGGGGCGGATATCATTGATGGCGGCGATGGCGATGATGATGCGGATTACTATCTTTCAAGCGAAGGCGTGATTATCGATCTTGGCGGCAAAACAGACAAGGATGGTTATATCACAGGACATAGTGGCGGGTATGCGGAAGGTGACCGGTTAAAGGGCATTGAGAATATCTATGGCTCGAAATTGGGCGACAATATCACCGGAGACGACGGGGAAAACACGATCGTTGGTCGGGCTGGTGACGATACCCTCAGCGGTGGTGGTGATGATGACCGGATCTATGGTAATGACGGAGACGATATCATCCGTGGCGGCACGAACGAGGACAGACTCTTCGGGGGTGACGGAGATGATACAATCTATGGCGGCAGCAACGATGACGTCATTTTTGGTGGCGCTGGTAATGATACTCTCATCGGGGACGGAGGACATGACCACTTATATGGAGATGAGGGCAGAAATGTATATACCGGCGGTGCAGGCGCCGATCAATTTGCCCTCACCTCTCTTGCCAGCACTGTTTCGGGTGCGGATGTGATCACGGATTTCAGTCTGTCGGATAAGGACGGGTTGAGCATCCTTGCTGAGATCAGGAGCATCTGGGTGGATCAGAGCAGTTCCGTTACCACCGGTGAGACAACGAACGATATTCATACCAGGGATACGGTGATTTATACCGATCAGTTGCGGACAGAGATCATTGCCGTCCTGGAGGATTTTACCGGCGCTCTTGACAACAGTATCGGGGACACAACGCTCAGCCTGAATACTTTTGCCTGAAAACATCAGGATCGCCATCCCTGTCGGTCAGGATCAAAACTTCAGGCGCAGGGTTTCAGAAAAGATGACGGAATTCAGCAAGAACGCGTTGATAGACATCACGTTTAAAGGGAACAGCAAGTTCAGGCAGTTCAGACGCATCAGCCCATTTCCATGATCGGAATTCCGGCTCATCGGTGTTGATGTTTATGTCGTTGTCTGTGCCGGTGAAACGGAAGGCAATCCATTTTTGGGCCTGGCCCCGAAAGCGCCCTTTCCAGAGCTGGTCAGCCAGATCCTGCGGGATATCGTAATTCAGCCATTCACGATGCTCTTCGATCAGTTCAGCCCGGTTCGTGCCGATTTCCTCCATCATCTCACGAAAACCGGCGCGGGATGGCTCTTCCCCCTCATCAATTCCGCCCTGGGGCATCTGCCAGGCTTCAACCGACCGGTCAAGACGCTGGCCGACAAACACCTGATTATTCATGTTCAGAAGCATAATGCCGACACAAGGCCGATATGGCCGCATCTCGTAGGGTGTCATCAGGGCCTCTTTACTCTATTGATTTAAAAATGTTTACACCCTTGAGCAGATCAATCGCCCGGGCCAGTTGATAATCCCTCATGTTAAGAGATGTTTCCTTCTCGTCATCAGTGCTGGTAGTAGCGGTATCACTTTTCTCAAGGGCCCCCCGCAGATCCTCTTCGCGCACCACGCCATCTTCGATATCTTCCACAACGGCGAGTTCAACCAGTATATCCGGCTCGATCCCGGTGGCCTGTATCGATACACCTGAAGGCGTGTAGTATCGTGCTGTTGTCAGCCGCATGGCGCCATGACCCGGCATTGGAATTACGCTCTGTACCGATCCTTTGCCGAAGGAGCGTGTGCCCATGATCAGCGCACGGCCATGGTCTTTGAGCGCACCCGCCACAATTTCAGAGGCAGAAGCTGATCCTGAATTGATCAGCACCACCAGCGGTGCGCCATCTGTTTCGTCACCATCTCTTGCATAGAAACGTGATGTTTCGCTTTCCTTCCGCCCGCGGGTTGAGACAATTTCTCCTTTTTCAAGGAAAGTGTCGGTAACACTGACAGCTTCGTTCAGAAGGCCACCCGGATTGTTCCGCAGATCAAGAATGAAGCCATCCAGCCTGTCGCCGTGTTCAGCTTTCAGCGCAAGTATCGCCTTTTTAAGCCCCGGGGTTGTCTGTTCGCTGAATGTTGTGATTCGAATATATCCGACTTCGCCATAAGATTCGTATCGGACAGACCTCATTTTGATGACGTCGCGTGTAAGGGTAACCTCGAAAGGGTCTGTATTCGCTCTCTTGATAGTAATTTCAATATCACTGCCAACGGGACCACGCATCAATTCAACAGCTTCGTTCAGGGTCAGCCCCAGCACGTCGGTATCCGAAATGCGGATGATCAAATCGCCTGCCTTGATGCCGGCCCTGGCGGCAGGTGTCTCATCAATCGGAGAAACAACTTTGACATAGCCGTCTTCCATGGTGATCTCAATCCCAAGGCCGCCAAATTCCCCTCTTGTCCGAACCTGCATCTTGGCGAAATCATCTTCGCCAAGGAAACCGGAATGCGGGTCAAGTGCGCTCAGCATCCCGTTGATGGCGTTGTCGATCAATTCTTTATCGTCAACTTCTTCGACATATTCTTCACGGACACGCTGAAAGACATCGCCAAAAAGGGAAAGCTGGCGATAGGTATCCTCATTGGTGGAAGACTGGCTGACAGATGTGCTCGGCGCTACCAGCGTAAACACCATCAATATCAGCATCACCCCCCCGAAGGTGGCAAGCGCCCTTAGTGAATACTTCTGGAGGAGCGCGAGGTGTATTGGCAAAGGTTTCATCATCAGCGGGCAACTCCGGGGGTTGGAAAGAGGCATCTATATACACTACGTATGTTGCCCCGAATATATAACAAGATCAAGCCACCGTCGGGACCAGCCGGCAGACGTCTCTCTTTGCTGTTGCACATGGTCAGACCAAGAGCGATGTGCCTGTCATTTCAGGTGGCACCTCAAGTCCGAGAAGTGTCAGCAGTGTCGGGGCCAGATCGCTCAACCCGCCATCCCGAAGTGAGGCACTGCCACCGATCAGATAAATGGGTACGGGGTTGTAACTATGGGCGGTGTGCGGTGAATTCGCGTCATCATCCCACATGATCTCACAGTTTCCATGATCAGCGGTGAGGAGCATCACCCCGCCTTTCTCATCAAGAGCGGTGATCGTATCCCCAACAGCCTGGTCCACCACTTCCACCGCCCTGATTGCCGCATCAAGATCACCTGTATGCCCAACCATATCCGGGTTGGCAAAATTGACAATGATCAGATCGTGCTGACCTTTGCGAATGGCATCAACCAGTATATCCCGTACATGGTTTGCGCTCATCTCCGGTTGCAGGTCATAGGTTGCAACCTTGGGCGAGGGGACGAGTTCCCGCGTCTCCTTCTTTTGCATCTCTTCCATCCCGCCATTAAGAAAGAACGTCACGTGGGGGTATTTTTCCGTTTCGGCCAGTCGCAACTGGCTGAGACCTGCGGCTGCCACGACCTCGCCCAGTGTATTGGGGATATCCAACTGGCCAAAGAGGGCATCCATGGCATGATCAAGTTGATCGGAATAGGGCACGAGTCCGATGGGACGGATCAGACGGGGGCGTTCCCGGGGCCGGAAATCAGGGTCTTCAAGAATCCATCCCGTCAGTATCTGGCGCACACGGTCCGCCCGGAAATTGCCCATGATTAGGCTATCTCCATCGGTCATGCCCTGATAGCCGTCAATCACCGTTGGCAGGAGAAATTCATCACTCAGCCCGTCGTTATAACTCTTCTCAAGTGCCTCAATGGCTGAAGCGGCATGATGATCTGATCTGGCGTGAGTTATGGCATCCCAGGCAAGTTGCGTCCGGTCCCAGCGCCGGTCACGGTCCATCGCATAGTACCGGCCTGTCACCGTTGCCATCCGGACACCATCCGGCAGGGATTCGGCAAAGGCCGGCAGAGTTTCGCCGGCGAGTTTTGGCAGGGTGTCCCGGCCGTCGGTAAAGGCATGAATCCAGACCGTGATATTGCGAATGGCCAAGGCTTCGGCCAGTGCCAGGATGTGGGCATCCCGACTATGGACACCGCCAGGCGAAACCAGCCCCATCAGATGCGCGGCGCCACCATTTTCCCTGAGCGTGCCGGCAAGTTCATCCAGAAGAGGCAAGGTCCGGATACTGCCATCGGCGACGGCGGCATCTATCCTGGCCAGATCTTGCCGGATAATTCGTCCGGCACCGATCGTCATATGGCCGACTTCGGAATTGCCGACTTGGCCTTCGGGTAAGCCGACTGCCGGTCCTGACGCAAGAAGAAACGCCTTGGGTGCTTCCTTATCAAGGCGGTCGATTGTCGGCGTTCTGGCGAGCCGGACCGCGTTGTTGCGGCTGTCTTCGCGATGGCCCCATCCATCCATAATAAAGAGAACAACAGGTTTTTTCACGTTTGGATCTTTCATGGCAGTTCTATACGACAGCCCGGGGCGCAAGGCCAGCCCGATTTCAGTTCAGGCGTGGTGATAGGGATGATTGGCAAGAATCATTTCTGCCCGGTAAAGCTGTTCTGTCAGCATGGCCCGAAACAGCATATGTGGCCAGGTCTGGCGACCGAAGGCCAGCTTCAGATCAGCCCGGTCAAGAAGACTGGAGTGATGGCCATCGGCGCCACCGATGGCAAAAACAGCTTCCCTGCATCCCGTGTCACGATGTCGGGAGATCATCGCCGCAAGGTCTTCTGAAGATATATCCTCGCCCAATGGGTCCATGGCGATGAGCAATGCACCATCCGGGCAGGCGGCAAGAATACGTGCGGATTCGTCCAGCTGGCGTTGCGGGCCGTGATGTTTGGCCGTGAATTCAAGAAAACGGCCCGGATAGGGAAGTTTGCCAAACCAGGCCTCTGCCAGATTTTGTTCCGGCAGACGGCGACCCTGCCCGATTGCCGCTACAGTCAGTTTCATAAAACCCGGGATATCCTAGACAGTTGCAGACTGGATGGTGACGGTTTCCCCGCCGCTGTGGTCTGACCACATTTTTTCCAGCTGATAGAATTCCCGCACTTCCGGACGGAACAGATGGACGATGACGTCACCGGCATCAATCAGGATCCAGTCCCCCGTATTGCCGCCCTCTGACCCCATGGGCCGGTTGCCCGCCTCCTTGAGGCTGCGCTCAAGATGATCAGCCATGGACATGAGCTGACGGGATGAAGTGCCCGAAGCAATGACCATAAAATCCGCTATCGTGGATTTGCCGGCAAGTGGAATGGTGGTGATATCCTGTGCTTTGTCCTTGTCCAGTGATGTCAGCACAAGGTCCAGAAGAATGCTGCTTTCAGCGGTCTGTCCTGCGGAAATGGTACGCTCCTTCACGTTAGGCTTTCCGTATACAAATCTAATTTTAGGCAGAGAGGGCGGAAAAGACAATGCCTCATTGTTAAATTCCCTTTCGGCGCCGGATCGCGGTGGCGGACTGCCTGTTGAGGGGCCCGTGGATAAAGCACCAGCGACGTGAGCGGGCCAGATTGGCCGCCATCCTTCGGGGGCTGATGCGGCGTCCGATACGTGACGCACTGGCCCCCTTCAGCACACCCGGCCTTGTGCCTGGCCTGTTTACAACAGCAATCGGCAAGGTACGGGCGATACGTTCAGACTGGTGCCAGCGATAGAAAGTGGCAAGGTTATCGGCACCCATGATCCAGACAAATTGTGACCTTGGCATCCGGCGCCGTATCTGCATGACCGTATCGGCCGTGCGCGATGTGCCGAGATGTGATTCGATATCCGTTACCACCATTCGCTTCGATTGATCTGCCGTTCCGGCGGTACGGACGGCCGAAGCCAGGCGATCCTTGAGGGACGCCATTCCGGCGGAGGTCTTGAAGGGATTCTGCGGTGATACAAGCCACCAGACAGCATCCAGCCTCAGATGCCTCAGCGCAAGTCCCGCAACATGGGCGTGCCCGTCATGGGCCGGGTTGAACGATCCGCCCAGCAGGCCGATACGCTGGCGTGCCGTATGCCGTATAATCATTTTTGTGTGGTTGGTCCGCACCGGCATGAATCAGGGGCGTATCTGCCCGGACCCACGCACAATATATTTGAAGCTTGTCAGCTCATTGGCCCCGACCGGGCCTCTTGCGTGCATCTTTCCTGTTGAAATCCCGATCTCAGCCCCCATGCCAAACTCGCCTCCATCGGCAAACTGGGTCGAGGCATTGATCATGACAATCGCCGAATCAATACCGGAAGTAAACGCTTCGGCTGCGGCCTCATCTTCGGTGATAATCGCTTCGGTGTGGTTTGAGCCATAGCGCCGGATATGCGCAATGGCGCCGTCAACACCATCGACCACGGCAATGGAAAGAATGCTGTCAAGGTATTCTGTTGACCAGTCGTCTTCACCGGCCGGTTGTGCCCCGGGAATCAGTTTCAAGGCGTCGGCATCGGCCCGCAGGCTGCATCCGGCTTCAATCAATGCCGCCGCCACATCGGGCAGAATCTGGTCAGCCACTGCCCGGTCCACCAGCAGTGTTTCCGCCGCGCCGCAAATTCCGACACGCCGCATCTTGGCGTTGACCGTTATATCACGTGCTTTATCCGGATCCGCCGCATGGTCAATATAGACATGGCAAATCCCTTCCAGATGGGCAAAAACAGGGACCCGAGCTTCGTTTTGAACACGCTCAACAAGGGATCGTCCGCCCCGGGGAATAATCACATCGATACCTCCTGTTGCCGTCAGCATCGCGCCGACCAGGGACCGGTCTGTATTTTCCACCAGCTGAACCGAATCAACCGGCAGGCCCGCATCATTGAGCCCGTCGCGCATCATCCGTGCCAGCAGACTGGACGTATGAATGCTATCGCTTCCCCCCCGCAGGATAACGGGATTACCTGACTTGATGGAAAGTCCGGCTGCGTCCACCGTCACGTTAGGCCGGGCTTCATAGATGACGCCAATCACGCCAAGAGGGGTGGAAATACGGCGGATATCCAGCCCGTTCGGGCGTTGACGGTGATCCAGCACCCGCCCGAGAGGATCGGGAAGAGCTCTGATATCGTCAAGACCTTGTGCCATCTGCCCGACACGGGCGTCATCAAGGGTGAGTCGGTCAATAAAGGATGGTTTAAGCCCCCGCGCCTGTGCCGCACGGATATCTTCTTTATTGGCATCAAGAATGGCATTTATGTTGTTGCGGATATGGTTGGCGGCCCGACTTAAGGCCATGTTCCTCTCTTCATGCGTGGCCACGGCCAGTTTACGGCTGCTGGCCCGGGCATTATCTGTGTAGCCTGCCATGATTTCGGTGGCTTTGCTTACCATCATGTTCATGGGACATCCTTCTCTCGTGTCGCGTGATAGGTCAGCACCAGATCATCGGCGTGGATAACCTCATCCCGTCCACGATAACCCAGGATATCGGGAATTGCACGGCTCTTGGAACCTGCGATCTGAGAGACATCCTTCGCGCTGTAATGGGTCAGGCCGCGGGCTATTTCGGTCTCACCCTGATCTGTGAGCGCCACCAGATCGCCGCGTTCAAAATCACCCTCGACACGGGAAATACCGGCGGGCAGGAGGCTTTTTCCGTTCCGTAACGCGTCAACAGCGCCATCATCAAGAATGATCCGGCCCTTCGGGGTCAGCCCGCCTGCAATCCATGTCTTGCGTGCCTGGGGCGGGTTTGCGGAGGCCCTGAACCAGGTGCAGCGACCTCCGTTTTTGAGCAGATTGATGGGATTATTATCCGTGCCGCTGCAAATCACCATATGGCAACCGGCGGTGGTGGCGATGCGGGCGGCGGCTATCTTGGTAATCATCCCTCCTGAGGCCGCGCTGCTATGGGCCGGACCTGCCATCGCGGCAATATCATCGTCGATCCGTGTTACTTCGGGCAGAAACCGGGCTGACGGATCCTGCCTCGGATCAGCGGTGTAGAGCCCGTCAATATCTGAAAGCAGCACCAGCACATCGGCGGAGATCATCTGGGCAACCCTGGCCGCGAGACGATCATTGTCACCGTAGCGGATTTCCATCGTGGCCACGGTGTCGTTTTCGTTGACCACGGGGATGATGCCCTGATTAAGAAGTGTCCGGATAGTTGCCCTTGCATTGAGATGCCGGCGCCGGGTTTCGGTATCATCAGGGGAAAGCAGGATCTGGGCAGTGCCAATTCCGAACCGCGCAAAGGCGTTCTGCCATTCCTTGGCCAGCCGGATCTGGCCGATGGCGGCGGCGGCCTGTTTTTCTTCAAGTTTCAGCCGTCCCTGCCCGCGACCAAGCTGATGACGGCCAAGGGCAATAGCCCCTGAAGATACCACCACAGGCGTGCATCCTTCGAGATGAAATAATGCGAGATCATGCGCCAGACTTTCAAGCCACCGGGTGCGGACCTCACCTGATTCTTCATCGACAAGCAGAGCAGAACCCACCTTGACGATAACCGTATCGGCCGTCTTCAGGTAGGTTTCGGTCATGGTATGGAAATCGGTGCTCATGGTTGCCAGGGCTCCGGGATTGTGCCGGCGTTGAGATCGTCTTCCCGTGTTGCGGTGATGATTCTCCATAAGGCCCTGAGGGCTTCGGTCATGCCTTCACCGGAAACAGCAGAGAGGGCAATCACGTCTCCGGCGCCGGCGTCATTGAGCAAACCCGAAAGCTCCCTGATCTGGTCCGGACCCATGGCATCGATTTTGCTGATGGCGGTGATCTCACGCTTTTCAGCCAGATCGTTGTCATAGGCTTTGAGTTCGTCCCGGATAATCCGCCAGTCTCCGACCGGATCTGCGGCGGTGCCGTCCACCAGATGAAGCAGCACCGAACAGCGTTCCACATGCCCAAGAAAGCGATGCCCGAGGCCAATACCGTCATGGGCACCTTCCACCAATCCGGGAATGTCGGCGAGAACAAAACTCTGCTGATCGACGGCAACGACACCAAGGCCGGGATGAAGCGTGGTAAACGGATAATCGGCGATTTTCGGGCGTGCCGCTGAACTCGAGGCAAGAAAGGTGGATTTCCCGGCATTGGGCAGGCCGATCAGACCGGCATCGGCGATCAGCTTGAGCCGGAGCCAGATCCACATACCCAGCCCGGGAAAGCCTTTATCGGCCCGCCGCGGCGCCTGATTCGTGGAGGATTTGAAGGTGGCGTTGCCGCGGCCGCCATCACCGCCCCGGGCCAGAACTATCCGTTGGCCGACCGTCGTCAGGTCTGCCAGCACAATATCGTTTTCCTCATTCAGGATCTGGGTGCCGACGGGGAGTTTCAGGATAATGTCTTCGCCGCTCAGCCCGGCCCGGTTTCTTCCGGCGCCAGGGCGGCCGGAGGTTGCCTTGAAATGCTGCTGGTAGCGGTAATCGATCAGCGTGTTGAGCCCGTTCACGCATTCCGCAATGACGCTGCCGCCACGGCCACCATCGCCGCCATCAGGCCCGCCGCGGGGCACATGAGCTTCCCGCCGGAAACTGACACAGCCCGGCCCGCCATTGCCGCTCTGGATATATACTTTTGCCTGATCAAGGAACTTCATGAGTGTGATCTTTCATAAAAAAAGCGCAACCTTGCGGATGCGCTTCCTGAGGCCACGTCAGGCCCGGTTTTGTGCTCAAGGTCAAACCTGAGCCTGGGGCCTATTCCGCAGCCTCAGCTGCCGGGACCACATGGGCAAAACTGCGTCCGCCACTGGACTTGCTGAAGGCAACCTTGCCATCGGTCAGGGCAAACAACGTATGATCCTTGCCCATGCCGACATTCTGACCGGGGTGGAATTTGGTGCCGCGCTGACGGACAATGATATTGCCGGGAATTACGCTTTCCCCGCCAAATTTTTTCACGCCAAGGCGGCGTCCTGCGGAATCTCGGCCGTTACGGGAACTACCACCTGCTTTTTTATGAGCCATATCGCGTCTCCTAAACCGTGAATTTTAGTTCGATTTCTTGGTGGCGGCCTTTTTGCCAGCAGCAGCCTTGATTGCTTTTTTCGCGCCAGCCTTTTTTGCAGAAGCTGTTTTGGCGGCTGTTTTGGCTGCCGCTTTCTTGACCGCATTTTTCGTGGCCGCTTTTTTAGGCGCTGCTTCGGCAACCGGGTTCGTTTCGGGACTTTTTGTTTTTTCCGCCTTCGGCTTTGCTTCAGCCTTTGGTTTTGCCGCAGCCTTCAGCTTGCCGTCAGCAGCGATATCATCGATCTTGATCAGGGTAAGATCCTGACGATGGCCACGCACCCGGCGGAAGTTCTTGCGGCGCTTGCGGCGGAAAACCATGATCTTCGGGCCACGTGTCTGTTTCACAACGGTGGCACCGACCGCGGCACCGGCGACGGTTGGAGCGCCGACATTCACCTTGTCGCCATCTACCATCATAAGCACCTGATCCAGCACAATGCTGTCGCCTGCTTCGGCGTCAACGTGATCTATGATGAGTGTGTCATCCTTGGCAACGCGATACTGCTTGCCCCCAGTTTTCACCACAGCATACATGGCGGTCATCCTTCGTGTTATAAGCCCCGCAAAACCAGCTGCGGCGCATGAGGCTGTCTTTAAATTCAAGACCAGCCGGAAATCCATAAAAAACCGAGCGAAAGGCATGCCTTTCGCTGATGGAGTGGCAATATAGCCGGTCGTGGGCTCTTGTCAAGCGTTCTCGACGGCAGTCAGGCCGAATTTCTCACCTTATATATATCAGGATAAAAAATCAGGCTTTCCATAGCAACACAGTTTTCTGTGACACCACACTAAGAGGTGTCAGCCTGTGCTTTCATCGGGATGCGGTGTTTGTCGCCATTGTGGGTTGCAAGCCGGGCCTATCGCGGCTAGATAAGTGGATATCCCCTTAAAGGGGCTCTGTACGGAGAGGTGGCAGAGTGGTTGAATGCGCCGGTCTCGAAAACCGGTATGGGTGCAAGCCCATCGGGGGTTCGAATCCCCCCCTCTCCGCCAGTCCCTATCTGTGCCGTCTCCGGAAGGCGGGATCACCTATCCCCTTCCCCTTGCCGCCGTTTCCCTATATCAAGGAACCCACGAATTGCTGAAATTTGTGGAGATGATCATGACCCTGCCCCGAACGCCCTCTTTCCGCCTTGATGGCAAGACAGCACTTGTGACAGGTGCATCTTCCGGTATTGGTGAAGCCGGGGCTGTTGCCCTTGCCGAAGCCGGGGCCAAAGTGATCGCTGTTGCCCGCCGTGCCGAGCGGCTGGACGAACTTGCGGCGTCCTGCCAGGCCGAAGGATGGGATGTGACGCCGCTTGCGCTGGATGTCACGGACCTTGATGCCGTGGCTCAGGCGGTAAAAGACGCAGGCCCGGTTGATATCCTGCTGAATTCCGCCGGGATGGCCCGCCACCGTCCGGCGCTGGATACCCGGGTTGACGAATTTGACGAGGTGGTCGAACTCAATCTCAAATCCGCGTTTTTCCAGGCGAGAGCGGTTGCCGAAGGGCTGATTGCCGCGGGAAAGCCCGGATCGATCATCTCCATTTCATCCCAGATGGCCAAAGTGGGCGGCATTGAAAGATCCGTATACTGCGCCACCAAGGCCGCGGTTGACGGCTTCACCCGGGCCATGGCCATCGAATGGGGGCCACATCAGATCCGAATCAACACGATCTGCCCGACGTTTGTGCTGACCGCGCTGACCCAATCCACTTTCGATAACCCGGAACGCCGGGCCTGGGTTGAAGGCAAGATCAAACTTGGTCGCGTCGCCAGGGTCGAGGACATGATGGGGGCGGTGGTGTATCTTGCTTCCGATGCATCGGCAATGGTGACAGGGACATCCATTCTTGTGGATGGTGGCTGGACCGCGGATTAATATCCCGGCCGTTCACCCGATCTGTATCCGGAGATGATCGAGCCAGTTGCGGCGGCAGATCCGGTCAATCAGCGCCTGGCCATAGCCGGCGTTTTCCATGGCCTCAACAAGTCGCGGCAGCCCTGCGCAATCCCCGATTTCATGAGGGATGACGGCGCCGTCAAAATCCGAGCCGAGGGCAACACCTTTCTCGCCGAGTTTTTCGATCAGATGATCAAGATGCCGTATCAGGAGGGATAACGGTGTGTCCGGGTTCTTTTTGCCGTCTTCACGCAGAAACCCTGCCGCGTAGTTGAGCCCGACAATGCCGCCGCTTTCGGCAATAGCCGTAAGTTGACGATCCGTCAGGTTGCGCGGGCTCGGGCAGATGGCGTGGGTATTGGAATGGGTGGCCACCAGCGGCTTGTCGGTTAACGATGCCACGTCCCAGAACCCGGCTTCGTTCAGGTGCGACAGATCCACCATGATGCCGCGTCGGTTGCAGGCCCGGATGAGGTCTCGGCCAGCCTCGGTGAGGCCGCCGCCCTGATCCGGGCTCCCGGGAAAAGTGAACGGCACGCCTTCACCGAAGATGTTCGGCCGTGACCAGAGCGGGCCGACAGACCTCAGGCCCGCATCATAAAGTTCATCAAGAAGATCCAGATCAGCCGAAATGGCCTCAGCTCCCTCGAGATGAAGAATGGCGGCAATGGCGCCGTCGTTCATCGCGCCTTCGACGTCACCGGTATTGAGACAATGGCGGATGACCGTATCATTCCGGCGGGTCAGGTCCCGGAATATCTGAACCATCTCAAGGGTTGCTTTTCTGGCGCTTTCCCGGCTCAACGGAGCGGTGCTCATGATCGCGTCGCCATCACGGTTGGTGGTGGGAGCGAAAATCGCAAAGAACCCGCCGGCGAAACCGCCCTGCCTTGCGCGGACAGCATCGATATGTGAGCCTTTCATACCGTTGATAAATCCCTGCCCGCCGAAATCTTTCGCAAGCCACAGGCGGAGCAGAATATCGTTATGACCATCAAAGACAGGTTGCATGGCTATCACCTTTTCCCGGATCTTATGGTTGCTTCAAGTGCCGGAGGGTATGTTTTTCTGATCCGGAGTTCATTCATCTGGCCGTCAAGACGCAAGAGATCACCACGCAGCGCCATCAGATACGGGTACCATTCACGGGCCAGAGGGGATTTCCATTTCCATAAAAGCCTGTCCAGCGCATCGAGCCATGCGGGTATCCGGCCCTGATCAAACGGGGTTTCGTCAATGGGTTTGCGCAGGTCCGGCGGCAGATCGAAAAATGAGGCAAGGAGATGAAATTCTTCCGGGACGCCATGGTCACGCAAAGTTGAGGCCCATCGCTGACGGTCCGGGCCTGCCGCCATCACCGACAGCAGAAGCCGGTCGGTATAAGGAAGGCCCGTGGGGTTGAGCATGATCTGCCTGATATTGTCACGTCCTTGCCACGGGCCGAGCCAGAGCTGGCGCGGGCAGTAGTCATTGGCGTAGAGATTATCCCAGAAAATGACCCTTTCCGGCGGCAGTTCGAACCGGCCCAGTGCGGAAGTCTCCAGCCCGGGTTCAGGGTCGACGATATAAGCCCCGCACCAGGTGATCAGATGCCTGGGATCAAGGGTTTTCAGCATTGTTTCAAGATAGCCTTCGGCCTTGTCTTGAATTTCATCGGCGTAGACACGGGGCGTCAGGCTGACCGGCTCACCAATGCGTGATGAAATCGCATTTGCCAGTGCCGCATGGGCTTCCCCTTCGGTGCTGAAATGGCCTGATCTTTCGGAAAAATCTGCGTCGATATCATCCATCAGCAACATGACAGATGAGGCGCCAAGGGTTTTCAGTCTGTGCGTTTTCCGGCAGAGAATCTCCATATCATTTCCAGTGCCGGTAAAGGATCCGAAATCAAAATCAAGACCCGGCGCGACACCTGCCATCAGGTGAAGTCCGAGGTCCTGCGCCTGCCGGGCCAGCTCGCTGAAACCTGCCTCCCAGTCCCTGCCCCAGGGCTGACGCCAGTCAAGGCGGTGGCACGGGTCTTCTTTGGGGGCATAGAGATAGGTGCTCATCCCGAGGTCTGACAGGGTTTCGAGCATCTGGCTGCGTTCCTGCCATGAAAGAAGACGCCCGTAATAGCCTTCGATATAGCCCTTATGGACAGGTGGGGTGGTGTCTTTTCTGGTGTTGCTCATCTCTGCCCCTGATATTGCCTTCTCAGGATTTAATACGATTTGCCGGCAAAATTGAAGCCGCCGGGGCAAGCCTGCCGCCGGTCATTGGCCGGGCGACGCCGGTTGTTCCCGGGAAACTGACAGGCAGGCCGCGACGTGATCTCATGGCAAGAAAGGCCATCAGTTCCGCTTCAATAAGCCCGGAAGCAAGGCCATGATCTTCCATGGTGGTCACCGCCATCGGTAGTTTATCCCGGATCATTTCAACAAGTGTCGGGTTGGCGGCACCGCCGCCGGCAAGAATGACCGATTTCAAAAGGGGAGCGGCTGTCAGTAATCCTGCTGCCAGGCTTTCGGCGGTGAGCGAAGTCAGCGTCGCCATGGCATCTTCAAGACAATGGCCCTTCAGCTCATCCGGCCGCAGCATGGCATCAAGGGCTTTCCGGTCAAGGGATTTGGGCGGGGGTTTCTTAAAAAACGGATGTCTGAGTGCAGCCCTGATCCAGGCCTCATCCTTTGTTCCGGATCGGGCGATGTTGCCGTCCTCATCAAAGTTCCTGCCTGTACGATGGCGCATTTCGGCATCCATCAGCCCGTTACCCGGGCCGGTATCAAACCCGCTCAGCGTAATTCCGTCCCAGATGGTCACATTGGTAATTCCGCCGATATTCACCACCGCCGCAGGGAGTTCGAGCCCCAGCTCTCCGATGAGCGCGAGGTGATAGACCGGAGCAAGCGGGGCACCCTGCCCGCCGGATTCCATATCTTTTTGCCTGAAATCATAGATCACATCCACCCCAAGCGTTCGGGCGATATGCGCCGCATCACCGATCTGAACAGTCCGGCCTTCTTCCGGGGCATGAAGGATCGTCTGGCCATGAAAGCCTATCAGTTCAGGGGTGATATCTGTCCGCGCTATCAGGGTCCGGACCGCTGTAATGTGATCTTCGGCCACAAGACGGGCAAGACGGGTATCGCCGGGATCAGGGTTTTCAAAAGCCGCAAGAACAGCTTTGCGTGTTTCTGGCCGCATTTCGGTGGTGGCATGCAGGCCGGTCCGGATGAGCTTTTCGCCGTCGGTCATCACAAGACTGGCATCGATGCCGTCAACACTTGTGCCTGTCATCAGGCCGATAACCGGGGTAAGAGACATTTTCCGCATGACGTTGTGGGCTTGCCTTCCTTTATGAGCGGTGTATCGTCAGGAGTATGAATGAAAAAGCCGAAACTACCGAATCAATTCCGGCGGCGGCACGCTGGCTGGATCATCTGGCTGACAGCGAAGCTCTCGCGGTCATGGTTGAAGATCAGGGGCAGGCGGCCGCAAGCGTTCGTGCCGCCCTGCCCGAGATTGAGGCCGCCAGCCGTGCCATGTTTGATCGTCTCAGGGCCAGCGCGACGGGGCGGATCATCTATGCCGGGGCGGGAACATCGATACGTATCGGGGTGCAGGACGGCGTTGAATTGACCCCGACCTTTGACTGGCCCGAAGATCGTTCGGCCTATATTATCGCCGGTGGTCCGGCGGCCCTGCTCCGGTCGGTGGAAAATGCCGAAGACAATTCCGAAGATGCCCGGAACCAGATTGCCGAAGAAAAGATCTGTGCCGATGACGTGCTGATCGGTATCGCGGCGAGCGGATCCACCCCTTTTACCTGTGCCGCTGTTGACGCCGCAAGGCAGGCCGGTGCGCTGACAATAGGTATTGCCAATAATCCTTCCTCCCGTCTGGCGGCGACGGCGGATCATGGGATCACCCTTCTGACTGGGGCAGAAAGTGTTGCCGGATCAACCCGGCTCAAGGCAGGGACGGCGCAGAAAATCTGCTTAAATCTGATGTCAACGCTGGTGATGGTCAGGATGGGACGTGTCCGAAACGGCATGATGAGCGCCATGCGGGCAAGCAACGCCAAGCTCCGGGCCCGTCAGTTGCGGATCGACGCTGCCCTCAAGCCCTGATCCGCATCACGGCATCAGCCGGCAGCATGGCCAGAATTTCAAGCATCTCTTCCCGCTGAACCGCAACACAGCCAGCAGTTTCGGTCTGGCCCCTGGCAAGGCAGTGAAAGAAAATCGCACTGCCACGATGAGGACGGACAGGGGCGTCGTTATACCCGAGTACGACGATGATATCGTAAGCCCCGTCCTGTCGCCATAACATCTCATGTGATGCATCAAAGGGCAGACGGACACATGTGTTATAGGCGGGATGATCCGGCGCATCGCACCAGCCCAGCTGGCGGGTCAAGGGAAAACATTCGAATTTGGTTTGCGGTCTGTCCACCCGGTCGGCCCGGAAATAAACCGAACGTAAAGCCCAGTCCCCGGCAGGTGTGCGGCCGTCCCCTTCGCGTTTGTCTCCGGCCGGGACGATGCCGTTGCGGCCGACCCGGCAGGGGATGCGTATCTCGCCGCATGAAAGGGAATACCCTTTTTCTCCGGCCTGAACTTCAAGAAGCATTATCTGTCCATTTATGATACCTTATGAATGCATGATAAATGTGTTGGGGACATAAAGAAATGGCAACTGCTTCGCTTTGGGATGGGTATAGCGACCGGCGGATGTTCCGGATATTTCTTATCGGTGCTATCAGCGGTTTTCCCTGGGTGCTGATAGGCAGTGCCCTCAGTCTTTGGCTCAAAGAGGATGGCCTCAGCCGGAGCACGGTCGGATTTGCCGGACTGATCTTCGGGGTCTATGCGTTCAACTTTCTCTGGGCTCCTCTGATCGACCGCATACGTGTGCCCTGGCTCAGCGCCCGGATAGGGGCGAGAAAGGCCTGGATCATGGTCTTTCAGGCGGCGATAATGCTTTCGCTCATGGGCTGGACGATGCTCGATCCTACCGTCCAGCTTGAGATGGTTATTTTTCTCGGCCTGATCATCGCTATTGCTTCGGCCTCCCAGGATATCACCATTGACGCCTTCAGGATTGAACAGGCGGGCAGCGACGAGAAATCTGTCATGGCAGCGGGCGCCGCCATGGCCGTGATCGGTTGGTGGAGCGGGTTCAAACTCGGCGGGCTTATCACGTTCTTTGTTGCCGATGGATTTGAGGCCGCCGGATATGCCGATTACTGGCAGATGACCTTTATCGTAACCGCAGGCATGATGGTGCTGATGAATATCGGGCTCCTGTTCGTTCCCGAAGCTCTGCCGGACAGAAGCAAGCCAGAGACTGATAAAGCAGGGATTGCCGAAGTGCTGGATTGGCTCCGGCACACGGTTATTGAACCGCTGTGGTCTTTTTTCCGGAATAACGGGGTTGCGATCGGTCTCAGTCTGCTCGGGTTCATTTTTCTTTTCAAGATCGGAGAGGCTTTTCTCGGCAAGATGTCGATCATCTTCTACCGGGAGATCGGGTTCAGCAAATCTGATATCGGCATTTATTCCAAAGGGCTTGGCTGGATCACGACCGTGGCCTTTACCCTCATTGGCGGCTGGTTTGCCATCAAAGCCGGGTCTTTACGTGCGCTGATGCTTTCCGGCATTGCCATGGCCAGCACCAATCTCCTTTTTGCTGTCCTGTACTGGTCTGGCAAATCCACCTGGCTTTTTGCCCTTGCCGTGGTGCTCGATGATCTTGCGGCGGCTTTTGCCACCGTTGCCTTCGTGACCTTTATCTCGCTCCTGGTGGACCGGAAGTATACGGCAACGCAATACGCGCTCCTGGCTTCCATCGGAACGGCAGGCAAGACGCTCCTTGCGTCCTCATCCGGGGCGCTGGTGGACTGGCTTGACGGCGACTGGGGTATATTCTTTATCATCACAGCCCTGATGGTTATCCCGTCGCTTCTTATTCTGCTGAAACTGGGGCCGCATCTTAAAGGCGGGCAATCCGGGTGACGGGCAGGCCGGCTGATTGAAGCCGTTCGATTGCGGTGAGGAGAGGCTCGGACGCAGTCATGGTGTGGTGCATATTGGCGTGGAGCAGAGTGGTGCTGTCGCGCATAACGCCCACATGCCCTTTCCAGAAAACCAGATCACCCCTCATCGGGGGCTGATCCGGCAAAAGTGTCCGGCCAAGGGATCTTTCCTGATCGCCGCTGTTGCGCGGAGCCATATATCCCCCCGCCGCCAGCGCCAGTTGCACGAGTGCTGAGCAGTCAATGCCGATAGTGTCCCGGCCGCCCCAGCGATAAGGTGTTCCGGTCAGGCTTTCCGCTATGCTCACCCAGTCCTCAACACGGCTCTCCATCGGTGTGATCTGGTTTCGGGGGATAAAACCGCTAGTGCCGTCCGGCAGGGAAATTTCCGCCATCTCATCCGATTGATCAAGAACACAAAGCCGCGCGCCCATCGGCCGGTAGCCGATAGCCGGGCTTTTTATATCAGCGGTTGTTGTGACAAGGCCGCGGGGAGCGATAATGCGGTGGCTTGCCGCTGGCATCTCCCCGATATCACCTGCCCTGATCCAGCCTTCATAGCCATCGGTATCGAGGATGATCCGGGCCCATTCCCCGGTATTTTCAAGAAGGGTGATACTCTCTCCGTGGAGTGCGTCGGTCTCACGACCGCTTTGATGGTCAGGTTCGGCGTAAATGGGGGTGGATGGCGGCAGGACTGAGGGCATCACGCCAATCCCTGCTCTCTTGCCCAGGCCCGAACATCAAAATTCGGGCAGGTTTTTTCGGTATTATCAAAATCGCAATGGCCGCAAATCTGCGCCTGAGGGTAGGTCACCTTCCAGCCTGAAATCACCTCATGCAGTGCAGCCATCTGGGCGCTGGTGAAAACGTTCCGGCCGATCAGGCAGACACCCAGACTTTCGGTGTTGTGGCCATAGACATGTGCGCCCACCCAATACTCCGGACGGCCGTGTTCAATCACGCCGTCACGGGTGATCACCCGGTGGTAGCCGACCCCGTCCCACCCGAAGCCGAGATGCATGGCATGAATATCCCGTGCTGTCAGGAGGTCATCATCCGGCGTGTCGGAGCAATGCACCACGAGATAGCG
The DNA here is from genome assembly GCA_964580905.1 of uncultured Hyphomicrobiales bacterium. Taxonomy (GTDB): domain Bacteria; phylum Pseudomonadota; class Alphaproteobacteria; order Puniceispirillales; family UBA1172. The sequence goes on from CAZOLR010000011.1 coordinate 20,080, forward strand.
GATATCTTGACGATCAAGGAGGGAGGGATGTGACATGGAGGCCCTTTTTTCCGTGTGATGATCAGCAGCTTCGGGTAGTATCTTGCCATAAGTCAACCTCTCAGCAAATACCGTACATCCCAGCCATGTCTTCACCGGATTTATCACCACAAGCCACCCTGCCTCCTGCTGTCATTTTTGACATGGATGGTCTTCTGCTGGATACCGAGCAATTATCCTGGCGGAGTCTTGATGATCTGGCCCGGGCCCGGGGCATTCCTGATGCTGAGATGATCTTTCCGAAACTGGTGGGCAGGAACCGCGCCGACCATCTGCGCATCTTTGCCCGATATCTCCCCGGGGGGGTGGATCCTGTCGCCTTTGACACCGACTGGAAAGCAGGTTTTCAGGACCTGATGGCTGAACATGTTCCGGTAAAGGCCGATGCCGAAACCATGCTTGCCTATCTCAAGGGAAAAGATATTCCCCTTGGGCTGGCCACGTCCAGCGCCCGTGACAAGGCTCTCACCTATCTGGGGCGGGCGGGGCTGCTGGACTATTTTGACACACTCGTCGGCGGCGATGAGATAGAGACCAGCAAGCCTGCCCCGGATATCTATCTTGAAGCGGTGCGGCGGCTTGGTGCGGAACCGGCAACAGCGCTTGCCTTTGAGGATTCCGATAACGGGGTGAAATCCGCGCACGCCGCAGGTCTTCGTGTTGTGCAGATACCTGATCTTGCGCCGCCTTCGGATGAAGTGCTGGCCTTCGGGCATATGACCGCGGCCTCGCTCACTGAGGCGGCGGCAAAACTGCGCTGGCCTGATTTTCCGGCATTGACATGAGGCCTGTGGATCCTAGGTATTGGATATTCACCTGATGTTTCGATATGTTGATGATGCGTATATTATCCAGCTTTATTTTGGTGCTGATGCCCCTGTTTTCTTCTGCCATGGCCCAGACCGCCCATGATTTTTCCTTCACCGCCATCGAAGGCGGTGCGCTTCCCCTTTCTAAATACAAGGGAGAGGTTGTGTTGGTGGTGAACACGGCCTCGAGATGCGGTTTTACGCCCCAGTATCAGGACCTGCAGGACCTTTACGATGCCTACAGGGATAAGGGGCTTGTGGTGCTTGGTGTGCCCAGCAATGATTTTGGTGGACAGGAACCGGGGCAGGCAGAGGAGATCAAAGAATTCTGTGAGGTTAATTTCAACATCACCTTTCCCATGACAGACAAGGTAAAGGTTAAAGGGAGTGATGCGCATCCCTTCTATCAGTGGGCGGCGGGTGAGTTGGGCGTTCTGGCCAAACCAAGATGGAATTTCCACAAATACCTGATCGGGCGTGACGGCAGATTGCGTGACTGGTTTTCGTCGCCGACACGTCCCTCTTCAGATAAGATGCGCCGCGCGGTGGACGCCGCCCTTGCCGGATAAGGGCTTTCCCCCGGGGTGATGGCAGACCTGCCCTGAAATGACCTTTTTTATGCCCCGGGATGGACAAATCCTGCGTTTAAACATGATTTCAGTCTGGTACGGATAGTGCCATCCCATTTTGGGCATCACATTTCTGGCAAAGACGCTTTTCATGATAATCCTCCCCCCGAGGGGCCGGTTTTCCGGCCCCTCTTTTTCATCTGATCTTATCGCTTTGCTGTCTTCTTTCAGGAGGCGCGGAATATCCGGTCTTGCCAAGATCGTGATTTCCTCTCACATTGATGGGAGTGCCAGTTTATGAAGGAGGCAAGGATGAGTGTGGCGAGCATCTCAAAAGACAGGTTCAATATCGATCATTACGAAGAGCGGGTGGACCTTGCATGTGCGTTCCGCTGGGCGGTGAAGCTCAATATGCATGAGGCGGTGGCGAATCATTTCAGCCTTGCCGTCAATGAGGATGGCTCAAGGTTTCTGATGAACCCGAATCAGCGTCATTTCTCCCGCGTCAGGGCAAGTGATCTTCTGCTTCTGGACGCCAATGACCCCGCCACCATGGAAGGTGAGAATGCGCCCGATCCGACCGCCTGGGGGCTTCACGGATCTATACACCGCAACTGCCCCCATGCGCGTTGCGTGATGCATGTGCATTCGGTCCATGCAACGGTTCTGGCCTCCCTTGCCGACAGCCGCCTGCCAGCCATTGACCAGAACTCGGCTATTTTCTTTGATCGCGTGGTCATTGACGAAAATTATGGTGGCCTTGCTTTCGAAGATGAAGGTGAACGCTGCGCCGTGATGCTTCAGGACCCGAAGAAAAAAACCATGATCATGGGCAATCATGGAGTTCTCGTTATCGGCTCATCGCCGGCGGATACGTTCAACCGCCTCTATTATTTCGAACGTGCGGCCGAAAACTATATCCGGGCGTTGCAGACAGGCCAGCCGCTCAGGGTTCTTTCGGATGAAATTGCCGAGAAAACGGCGCGGGAAATCGAAAACTATCCCGAACAGGGTGAACGGCATATGGCGGAGATGAAAGCCATCCTCGATGAGGAAGGGTCGAATTACCGGGACTGATGCTCAGATCCGGGAGGCCAGCCGGTCAAATCCGCGGGATGTCAGAAGCCGTTTCAGCACTCCCATCAGTTTGGTTGCGGTGGTCACGCGATAACGGATACGGGGTTCAGCGCTTTCCAAAGCATGGATGAGTGCCGTGGTGACGGCATCCGGCATCAGCTCGAATCTGTCCCGGGGCGGGTCAATGGCCGTAAGTCTCGGGATCAGCACTTTACGGTAGAAATCCTCAAGGGCTGTGCCTTTCCAGGAAATCCATTTTTGGAAATTAGGATAGCTGTTCTCCCTTATTTTTGTCCGGATCGGACCTGGCTCGATCAGCACCACCTTGATGCCGGAACCCTTTAGTTCAAGGCGCATGGTGTCGGTCAACCCTTCGAGGGCAAATTTAGTGGCGTTATACGCGCCACGCATGCGCAGGGCGGCAAACCCCAGAACCGAAGAATTCTGGATGATCCGGCCCTCACCCTTCTTCCTCATGACGGGAACAGCCAGCCGGGTCAGTTCATGCCAGCCAAAGAAATTGGCTTCGAAGATCTGGCGTAACGCATCGGTGGGCAGATCTTCCACCGCTCCGGGAATGGCATATGCCCCGTTATTGAACACGGCATCCAGCCTGCCGCCGCTTCGCCGCATCGCTTCGCTGAAAGCGTCGTGAATGGAGTTTGTGTCTTCATAATCGAGACGAAAGCTCTGGAGTCCCATCGCCTGAAGACGGGCGCAATCTTCCTCCTTGCGGCAGGTGGCAAAGACGAGCCAGCCCCGGGCATGGAGGGTGAGGGCCGCATCCAGCCCGATGCCGGAGGAACAGCCGGTAATCAGGATGACTTTTTTTTCAGCGTCAGCCCTGTTGTCGGGAAATTCCGGTTCGGCCATCTGTGTCTCCTCATTGGCGTGGGATGTGCTACAATACGGATCATGTCATCATTCGTCATCCTTTTCTGTCATGTCTGAAACACTCTTTCTACCAGATCAGCCCATGGACCAGGCGCGATGTATTGCGGTGTATGAATCGCTTCGCGAAGTCATGCCGCCTTCGGTGAGCAAGACCACGGTGCGTGGCGAGAAGCTGAGAGATTTTTTTCATGATCTCGATGCGGTGCTGCTGGACGGATACGGCGTTCTCAATATCGGCGCTGATGTTGTTCCGGGGGTAGAGGAAATGCTGGCGGCGGCGCAAGGAGCGGATGTCGCGGTGATGGTCCTGACTAACGGCGGCAGCCGGCCGACACGTTCTGCCGGTGCGAAATACCGAAGCCTCGGGTTGTCCCTTGATGATCGCCAGGTTGTCTCCAGCCGTGATGCGCTGGAAGACTGGCTCCGACATGCATCACCCCCCGGGCTGACCATTGGCGTTGCCGACAGTTTCTGCACAACACCTGATCTGGACCGCCATCACTTTGTTGCTCTTACCCCCGACGCCCCGGATAGATGGACAGAGGTCGATGTCATCGCCTTTTTTGGTGCCGTGAACTGGGATTACCGGTGGCAGTCGGCTCTGGAGGATGCGGTTCGGGAGGGCGTGCGGTTGCTGGTGGCAAATCCTGACGTGGCGGCCCCGCATCCGGGTGCCTTCAGTTTTGAGCCGGGATACTGGGTGGCCAGCCTGACGGCGATACCACGTGATCAGGTCCGCTGGTTCGGCAAACCCTATGCGCCGGTCTTTGATCTTGCCTTGCAAAAGCTTGAAGAATGGACAGGAAGATCCAACTTGAAAAGAGAACGTATCGCCATGGTGGGCGACAGCCTGCATACCGATATCCTCGGCGGCAATGCGGCGGGGTTAAAAACCGTGCTGGTAACCGACCATGGAATGTTCCGTGAAGGTGGCGTCGAAGCCGCGATGAAAACCAGTGGCATTTCGCCGGACGTCATCGTGAAGACAGTCTGATGAGACGGGAAGCAGATGATGAAAAAAGCGTTGAGAAAATCGGTGCTGATTACCGGGGCATCGCGCCGGGTTGGCCGGCATCTGGCGCTTGGCCTTGCCAAGGCCGGGTGGGGTATTCATCTGCATTACAATTCATCCCGGGATGCGGCGGAAGATACCGCAAGACTGATCGGTCAGGCAGGCGGGTCATGCCAGCTCTATCAGGCTGATCTCAGCAAAGCTGAGGATGCCGAAGCCCTAATGCGGCAGATCCCCTATGGTGACGGTATTATGGGGCTTTTGCATAACGCGTCTCTTTTTGAATACGATACCGCCGAAACCGTCAGCGCCGCCATGCTGGAAAAGCATTTTGCCGTCAACCTGACAGCTCCGGCCATCATGACACGTGTTTTTGCCGAAGAGATAAGGAAGCGCACGCCATCCACCCACGGGGCGGTTGTGTCGATTACCGATGCCAAACTTGCCGGACTCAACCCTGACTATTTCAGTTATACGCTGTCTAAAATTGCGCTGGACGGCCTGACGACGCTTGCCGCGCAGGCCTATGCGCCCCAGATCCGTGTGAACGCCATTGCCCCCGGCATCATCCTGCGATCAGGAGACCAGACGGAAGAGGAATATCGCATTGCCCACAGCCGAAACCCCCTCGGCCAGGGTGCCGTGCTTGATGATATTCTCCGTGCATCCATAATGCTACTGGACACGCCGTCCATGACCGGCCATACAGTTGTTCTGGATGGCGGGCTTCATCTTAACCCCCACCATCGCGATGTGGCTTTTCTGGATGAAACGGAAGATGATGACAGCTCCTTTAACACGCAGCGTTTTTCTTGAAGAAATCGAAGTTATCTGCTCCATCGGCTTGCATGAATTTGAACGGGCCGAAAAGCAGCGCGTGCTGATTGATGTGGAAGTCATGCTGGCAAGTGACCGTGAACCTGCGGCTGACAAGGTGGAGGAAACCCTGAATTATGATGATGTCCGGGATGCTGTTATTCGTATCGCTGGGGCACGACACTATGATCTTCAGGAAACACTCGCGCGATCCATCTTTGATCACATACGGGCGATGCGAGATGTCACCGGCCTGATGATCCGCACCCAGAAGCCGGATGTCTACCCGAACTGCAAAACCGTGGCTTATCGGCTCTCTGATATCGATTAGCGAGAGCTGTTCCGGGTGCCGTTTTTCCGGTTATTCAGAAATTGTCCTTTCCCTGCCTGAGCGCGGTGAACACCGCAACCGGATCGCTTCCGTCAAGGCCAAAGACAGAAGCAAGGCTTTGCCTGTCGCAATTCAGAAACGGATTGGCTTTCTTTTCCGTGCCAAGGAGGGCGGGCAGGGTCGGGATGTTTTCTGCCCTGAGGGCGTGTATTTCGGCGCAGCGTTCGGCCGCCGGGGCCGATGACCAGCCCAGGCTTTCCACATATCTTGCGTTAGAGGCGGAATATTCATGCCCGCAGGCGATCAGTGTCTGGTCAGGCAATGCCCGGATAGCGGCAAGCGATTTCCACATTTCCTCCATGCTTCCCTCAAAAACACGGCCGCATCCCATGGAAAAAAGCGTATCACCGACAAAAGCAATTCCATGATCGCCGAAACAATCGCCAAGATAGAAGGCAACATGTCCCGTGGTATGCCCCGGCGTTTCGATAACCTGTGCCTGATAGCCGGCGATCCTTATCGTATCACCACCGCGGACCGGCCGGGTGATATCCGCGATACGTTCTGTTTCGCCGTCCGGAGCTGTGAGCGGCAGGTCAAACCTTTCCCGCAAAGCGGCATTGCCCCCGATGTGATCCCCATGGTGATGGGTGTTGACGATTTCGGTCGGCGTCAGCCCGCGTCGCTCCAGCTCATCGAAAACAGCGTCAGCTTCACCCGGGTCAATAATTGCAAGCTCCTGACTGGACGGGTTGTGAAGCATCCAGATATAATTGTCATCAAGGGCAGGAATGCGGATACATTCAGCAATGCTCATCACATACTCCGTTAGTGCAAACAACAGAAGGCCAATAAGAATACCCGTGTTATCCTACCCATGATCGGACATAAGAGCAACGACAAGACAATGGCAAGCACCGATGCCTTTTCCATGTATTACGGCACGCATCTCGGGCGGGTTTCGCGCCATCTGATTGTGCGCCGGCTGCAGCAGATATTCGGCGAAGCCCGTAAAAGCGAGACCGATTACCGTTCCCTGGGTGCGTTCGGGTATCCACGCCCTTACCTGAGATTTGTTGAAGGGCGCGGCGGGTTGCGCCCGGTCGGATTTCAATTCACCGGAATGGATGTTGACCGCTGGCCAAGGCGACAGCCTTCACGGATGGCGCTGGTGGATGAAACTCACCTGCCGTTGCTGGATTCGAGCCTTGATGAAGTGCTGTTGATCCACGGGCTTGAAACTTCACGCGATCCGTCGCAACTGCTGAGAGAATGCTGGCGCGTCCTCAAGGGCCAGGGGAGGTTTGTTGTCGTTGTTCCCCATCGGGGCACCATATGGGCGGTGCGGGAAATGACACCATTCGGATACGGCCAGCCCTATTCGACGCATCAGATCAGATCTCTTCTCCGCAGTCATGACTTTGAGGTGGAACAGATCCATCAGGCCCTTGCGGCCCCGCCGTCGCATTCGCCTCTCTATCCCCGTTTTGCGCCTATCGTTGAGAGGTTTTCCAAACCCATGGGTGGAGTTCTGATTGTCGAGGCAACAAAAATGCTCTATTCCGTAAGGGGAGTGCCGTCAAAGCGCCAGCGTTATGTGCGTCCTGCGCTGATTGGAATCAACACCAATGTTCTGCCACGCCATCAGGCATGGCATACCGGGAAAGGGAAAAATGGACAAACCTAGCCCCGAAGATGAGATCCTTACCCGTCTCCGAAAGGAAATTGACGGGCTGGACCGGACCATCCTCGAAGCGCTTGAAGCACGTGATCGGCTGGTGCGTGAAGTCGGAGCCGTGAAATCAAGCAAAAGAGTGTTCCGGGCAGGCCGAGAAGCGGATCTGATTAAAAATCTCATCGGATCCAGCGATCTTGATCCCTATACTATTGAGGTTATCTGGCGGCAGATTATTGCGGCAAGTCTCAACCGGCAGGCGCCGCTGACGGTTGCGGTAACCGAACGTGCAGAACAGCTTGAAGTGGCGCGGTTCCGGTTCGGCGCTGCCCGGTATAAAACCTGTGGCACGGCAACGGATGTGCTTGAGGCCCTCGCTTCCGGAGAGGCTGATCTTGCGGTGCTGCCCCATTGGGCATCGTCCGGATGGTGGCAGGATCTGGCCCGGATGCATGATGAAGGCCGCAAGATTTATATTTCTGCTGTCACCCCCCATGCCGCATCATCAGGGATCGAAGACGGCGTGGTGATCGCCCCATATCTGCCGGATCCGTCAGCCCGGGATGTGAGCCTGATACATCAAAATGGTGCATTGACCGAAAAGCCGGGCTATCATCCCGATCATCCCGGTTTGCTGGGTATCTTTCAACAACGTTGATTTTCTGCCATAGGTATGGGCATGACGGAACTGCAACCCAAAACATCCATTCGTTCGCTGGTATCTTACCGGCCGGAAGTCCCGGCCCTTCCGGAAGGCCGGATCATTCGCCTGTCGGTCAATGAGGGGGCGCTTGGCCCCTCGCCTGCCGCGGTAAATGCGCTTCAGGAAATCGGCGGCAAACTGCACCGGTATCCGGAACAGATTGACCGTCAGCTTGTCGATGCCATCGCGTCGGTTCACGATCTTGATCCTGAACGGATTCTGCCGAGCAACGGATCAGATGAATTGATCGGGCTTTTGACGACGGCGTATCTGGAAGATGGCGATGAGGCGATTTACACCCAGTATGGCTTTCTTGTTTTCCCCCAGGCAATCCGGATTGCCGGCGGCGTACCTGTTCGCGTCGATGATGATGAGCTGACGGTCAGTGTTGATAATATTCTCGATGCCATTTCCCCGCGTACCAGGATCATCTTCCTTGCCAATCCGAACAACCCCACCGGAACGATGATTGCCCGCAGTGACGTCGAGCGGCTGATAGACACCACGCCAAAGTCAGTGATCATCGTGCTTGACAGCGCCTATGCCGAATATATCGCAAAAGATGACCCGGATTACACCGATGGCGCCAGTTTCGTTGAAAAACATGATAATGTGGTGATGTTGCGTACATTCTCCAAAATCTATGGGCTTGGATCGCTCAGGCTGGGATGGGGATATTTCCCCCCCGATATACTTGCTGTTCTGGCGTCTATCCGGGGGCCGTTCAGTGTCAATACAGCGGCGGCTGTTGCGGGCCGTGCGGCCATGCTTGACCGGGCATTTGTTGAAAAAAGCCTCGCCCATAATTTCACCTGGATGCCAAGAATACAGGAATCCATCCGCCAGGCCGGGTTTGAGCCACTGCCAAGCCGGGCGAATTTCTTTCTGATCCGGTTTGCATCGGATGCCGAGGCGGCGGCGGCACATGCCTTTATGCAGGGGCGTGGGATCCTGTTGCGGCAAATGGCGCCTTATGGTCTGCCTTCCTGCCTCCGGATGTCGCTCGGCGATGATGAGGAAATGGAAATTGTAACCGCCGCGTTCAAGGATTTTGCCCAAAGCCGGACCGTATCATCATGAGTGAGATTATTTTTCGCAAGATTGCCGTCATCGGCCTTGGTCTTATCGGCTCATCGCTGGTGCGTGTGGTGAAGGAAGCGAAACTCGCCGATGAGATAAGTGTTACCGACACCAATGAAGATGTCCGCGCCAAAGCCGTCCGGTTGGGGCTTGGTGACAGGATTGCCGCCACGGCGCGTGAAGCGGTGGAAGATGCCGATCTGGTGGTGCTTGCTGTTCCGGTGGGGGCCATGGAGGTGGTGGCAAAAGAGATAAGCCCGGCCCTGAAGCCGGGTGCGGTTGTCATTGATACCGGCTCAACCAAAGGTTCGGTGATGCGTGACGTCAGGCCGCATCTGCCGGACGAAACGCATTTTGTGCCGACGCATCCCATTGCCGGAACGGAATATTCCGGACCGGAGGCTGGATTTTCAACACTGTTCCGCGACAGATACTGGATAGTGCTGCCCGAAGACAATCCGCCTGAAGTGGTGGAGCGTGTCCGGGTTTTTCTTGCCGGGACAGGCGCGCTTGTGGAAGACATGACGGTGGAATACCACGACCGGGTTCTTGCCATCACGTCACATCTGCCACATCTGATCGCCTATACGATCGTGGGCACGGCTTTTGATTTCGAGCAGCAGATACGTAACGACGTGATCCGGTTTTCTGCCTCAGGGTTCAGGGATTTTACCCGTATCGCGGCATCTGATCCGGTCATGTGGCGTGATGTCTTTCTGAATAACAGCGATGCGGTGCTGGAAATGCTGGGCCGCTTTAATGAAGACCTTTCCTATCTGCAACGTGCCATCCGGTGGAAGGAAGGCGAAAAGCTGGAAGAGCTGTTCAGCCGGACACGTGAGATCCGTAACCGTATCAAGGATATAGGTCAGCTGGATTAACTGATCAGGCTGGCGAGATATTTCCCGTATTCACGGCAGACCGTCATGATCCGCGAAGGATTGCGCCACCACAGGGTCAGCCCCTTTTGGTCAACGCCAAGCCCGGTTGTCTGCACCGCATGGGGCAGAACGGTGAGATCAGGCATGGCACGCCGAAATTCGATCAATGCACGCGGAATATGAAAGTCCGATGTGACAAGAACTATTTCCTCAAGATCCTGCGATCTGGCCCAGTTTCGTGTCTCCATCGCGTTGCCTCTGGTGTCCAGCGCCTCAGGCCCGAGGTCGACGCAACATTTAAAAAGCGCATCTACAGCCGCGATGTCGGACAGTTTCGCGCCGGCCAGTTGGCGGATATCATCAAGAGATACGCCAGAACCGGTGCCGGAAATCAGCATCCGCTGTGCCAGACCATTCAGCATCAATGCTGTTCCGGCTTCGATGCGGCCACCACTGCCGGTAGCCACTACAATGCCGCGCCTTACGGCAAGTTTGCCTGTCTTGACGGATGGCTCGGATACTGCCACGGATACATGGCCGATGGTGGGGTTGCTGTTGCCAGCCTTTCTGATTTCATGGGCAAACTGCTGGGCTCCGGCGAGAAAAACGCCCAGCAAAACAACACTTGTTCCCATAACCATCTTGGACATTATCATAAACTTATTTTACCGTATTCTTTGCCTCAAAGTCATGTGATCTTGACTGGAATAGCGCCAAATAGTTGATATAATGACATAAAGGAGAGGCGCCAGTGTTGCTTGAATGCCCGAATTGCGAAACCGTTTTCAGAATCAACCCCGAAGATCTGCCTTCATCGGGGCGCAAGGTGCAATGTTCGGTCTGCCGCCATGTCTGGCAGGCGGAGGGCGGCGCTTCATCTGATCAGCAAACTCCGGCCAACCCTGAAAGAAAAGAGGTTGATGCGCCGGGGCCGGGCCGCGCTTTGGGCAACGTGCTGATACTGCTCCTCGTTATCATCATGCTGGCTGCCGTTGCGGGAATTTTACGCAAGCAGATTTCCGCAGGATTTCCGGCAACCGTGCCGTTGTTTGAAATGGCAGGAATGGCCGTCACCCCGGATATTGCATCCCTTGAGATACATAATCTTGCCGGTGACCGCCAACGCGACACCATCCGCCTTACGGGTGAGGTTTTCAATCAAAGTCATCTGCCTGTTCTTGCGCCGGTATTCCTTGTGACCGTAACATCCGGTACGGGGGAGATACTCCACCAGCAGGAGTTCGCGCTGGACAGGAGAAAAATCAGCGGGAAAAAGTACCTTTCCTTTACCGCGCAGATCCAGCTTGACCGGGATATTCCTGAAAGCGAGACCACCGATATTTCCGTGGTGCCACTCCCCAGGCTTCCCGTGAACTGACCCGCAGCAGGAATGATCTTGCACGTCAGATTTAAAGGTTAATCCAGGACAGACGGAATACAGTCCAGCGCCAGCAAATCTTCAACACGCTGGGGGACGGAGACAGGATACACGTCGCCATCAAGCACAAGCACTTCTGCGGCTGGAGGTCGTGTATTGTAAGCGGACCGCATCACCGCACCATAGGCCCCGGCGGAGAAAACAGCCAGCAGATCACCTTTGTCTACCTCCGGCATAATCCGGTCAAGGCCCAGATAATCACCTGTCTCGCAGACAGGGCCGACAATATCTGCAGGGCCGGTGGCTTTGCCTTTGTCTGCCACGGTTTCAATGCGATGATACGCTTCATACAAGGTGGGGCGAATGAGATCATTCATGGCGGCATCGACAATGATAAACCGCTTGTCCGGAGATGACTTGGTGTAAAGGGTTTCGGTCAGGAGAATGCCGGATTCCGCGGTCAGAAACCGTCCCGGCTCGAAACCGAGATGGTAGGGCTGGTTGCCGAAAACGGAACGGACAAGATCACCAAAGGCTTCGATATCTGCCGGTGTGCCTGTCTGATAATCAATACCGATGCCGCCGCCAAGATCCAGTTGCGGGACGGGCAGGCCTTCGGCTTCCAGTTCTTTTGCCATGTCGAGCAGTGTTGTCCAGGCATCCCTGAACGGGGTCAGGGTCATGATCTGCGAGCCGATATGAACTGCAAGTCCCCCGGGTTCCATCACGCCGCTTTCGGCGATGTCACGATAAAGGGCAAGGGCGGAGTCACGATTTATGCCAAATTTCGTATCGCTTTTGCCGGTCGAGATTTTGGCATGGGTGGAGGCATCCACATCCGGATTGATCCGCAGCGCAAGTCGGCTTTTCTTACCGCAGGATTGGGCAAGGAAAAGTATCCGCCTGACTTCGGCTTCGGATTCGGCATTGATCTGGCCGATGCCAGCCTCAAGGGCAGAAGTGATCTCCTCATCGCTCTTGCCGACACCGGAGAAGATGATGGCCTCCGGCGCGATGCCGGCTTTGAGTGCCCGTTGCATTTCACCGCCTGAGACGATATCCGCCCCGGCACCAAGACGGCCCAGAAGACGAAGGATGGCAAGATTTGAGTTTGACTTCACCGCAAAATGAACACGGCTTTTTGTGCCCGCAAGGGCATCGGTGAACCGGGTGTAGGACGCCCGGATGCCCGCGGCCGAATAGATATAGAGCGGCGTGCCGAAACGTGCGGCGATGTCTTCAAGAGAAATGCCGTCGACCTCAAGAGTGCCGTTGATGCGGGAGAAACCGGTCATGGTGTGTTCACGATGAAGAAGAGACTTCAGATGGGCGATACGGATCACCGCGCTTGCCGCATGAGCTGATCCCGACGGACAGCATCAGGCAGATGATGACAGCAACAACAGCTCGGGCAGCTCGATTTGGGGGCAGGTCCAGCATCACTATTCTCCTTGGAATATCAGTCTAGGCCAGATGACCTAAAACTCAACCTCTTTGCGAAATGCCCTGATCGCTTTGAGCACTTCTCCCGGTGCGGTGCCGCCCTCGCTTGTCCTCGAATTGACGGAATGATCAACATGGAGGATCGGCAGCACATCTTCGGTGATGGCGGGGAGGACGGATTTCAGCTCATCAAGGTTTAATTCGTCAAGGCGGCAGCCGCGGCTTTCTGCCATGGCAACGATCATTCCGGTGGCGTGATGCGCCTCACGGAAAGGAAGGTTCAGCTCACGCACCATCCAGTCAGCAAGGTCAGTTGCTGTGGGAAAGCCTGTGCTGAGCGCATGACGCATCGCTTCAGGCCGGAAGGTCAGATCCCGCATCATTCCGGTGGTGGCAGCAAGCGCAATCAGGAGATGTTCCGCCGCGTCGAAAACAGGTTCCTTGTCTTCCTGCAAATCCTTGCCATAGGTCATCGGCAGACCTTTGAGGATGGTCAGCAGAGTGATAAGGCTTCCGGTGATGCGCCCGGGCTTGGCCCGCACCAGTTCGGCGGCATCAGGGTTGCGTTTCTGCGGCATGATTGACGAGCCGGTGGAAAACCCGTCCGAAAGGGTGATGAAGCCAAATCTGTCGGATGACCACAGCACCAGCTCTTCGGCAAGACGTGAAAGATGGACAGCGTTAAGGGAGGCTGCTGCCAGAAATTCCACGGCAAAATCCCGGTCTGACACCGCGTCCATCGAATTCCGCATCGGCCGGTCAAAGCCGAGGGCTTGTGCCGTCATCCGGCGATCGATGGGAAAGGACGTTCCGGCCAGCGCGGCGGCCCCGAGGGGCGATTCGTTCATCCGCCGCCTTGCGTCCTGAAACCGGCCATGATCACGTTCCAGCATTTCCACATAGGCCATGAGGTGATGGCCCACGGTGACCGGCTGGGCTGTCTGCAGATGCGTGTAGCCCGGCATGACTGTTCCGGCATGGGCTTCGGCCTGATCCAGAAGCGCAAGCTGTAGGTCGCGGATGCTTTCGGAAATCCGGTCAATGGCGTCACGCACCCAGAGCCGAAGATCTGTTGCCACCTGATCGTTTCTTGACCGTGCGGTGTGAAGGCGTTTGGCGGCCTCGCCGATCAGGTCCACCAGTCTGGTTTCAATATTCATATGAATATCTTCAAGCCCGGCCGAGAAAACAAAGGTCCCGTTTTCGATTTCCCCGAGGATCGTATCAAGACCATCACTGATGGCTTGACCATCTTCTTCGGTGAGGATGCCCTGCCGGGCCAGCATGGCGGCATGCGCTTTCGAGCCCGTGATATCCTGGCGAAAGAGCGCCTTGTCGAAGGAAATGGATGCGTTGATTCTTTCCATGACAGAGGAAACACCACCTTCAAACCGGCCACCCCAGATTGAGCTTGTCTTTGTGGTATTGTCGTTGTCTGACATCTGATATACTCCGGTTATGGCATTTTACCCGACTGCAATGACTTCACGCCGGCAACTGCTGGCCATGCTTACCGCCGTGGCTGGCGCCAGCCTCGCATCGGGTGCCATGTTCGTGCCCGATAAGGCCTATGCCGCCTTGGATACAATGAAACCCCTTGCTCTGCCAAGCCCGAATACGGATCTGGAGTTTCGTGACGGGACTCGCCGCCGGTTGTCGGATTTCAGGCCGACCCCCCTTCTGGTAAATTTCTGGGCCAGCTGGTGCCCGCCATGTGTGCATGAATTGCCTTCGCTTCAGGTGCTGGATCAGGCCCTGCGACGGGAGGGGATGGCGGTGCTTCTGGTCGGGCTAGATCGCAAGGGCCGGGAATTCGGCCAGTCTTTTCTTGAGGAGCGCGGCATTTCCATCCCCTATTCGTTTTTTGATCAGCCGGGTGAGCTGGCGCGGGAGCTTGCCATCCGCGTCATGCCTACCAGTTTCCTGATCGCCTCGGACGGGACGGTCCGCGGCAAGGTCGAAGGGCCGCTTGACTGGGGTGATCCGGAGGTTATTTCTGCCGTCGCAGCGTCATTGCGCCAATAAAAAAACCCCTGCACTGCAGGGGTTTTTATTCAGGCTAAAGCCGCCTTAGTTCAGCTGGCCTTCAAGTTCAGGCACCGCGGTGAAGAGATCATCCACCAGTCCGTAATCGGCAACCTGGAAGATGGGCGCTTCTTCGTCCTTGTTGATCGCCACGATCACCTTGCTGTCCTTCATGCCGGCAAGGTGCTGGATCGCGCCTGAAATGCCGACCGCGACATAAAGATCCGGTGCGACAACCTTGCCGGTCTGGCCGACCTGATAGTCGTTCGGCACAAATCCCGCATCGACCGCCGCCCGTGACGCGCCAACCGCCGCCCCGAGTTTGTCGGCAACTTTTTCAAGCATGGCAAAGTTTGAGCCATCCTGCATGCCGCGGCCACCGGAAATGACGATTTTGGCGGAGGTCAGTTCAGGACGGTCCGATGAAGACAGCTCGGATTTGACAAAAGCGGACTTGCCGGCATCACCGGTTGCGCTGACCGCCTCGATGCCAGCATTTCCGCCTTCGGCGGCGGCTTCAAAGGCGGTGGTGCGAACGGTGATAACCTTGAGCGCCTCATCCGAGGTGACGGTTGCCAGCGCGTTGCCCGCATAGATGGGACGCTGGAAGGTATTGGCATCATCGACCCGGATGATATCCGAGATCTGGGCGACGTCCCTGAGGGCGGCAACACCCGGCAGGATATTTTTGCCATAAGTCGTGGCAGGAGCCATCAGATGGCTGTAGCCGTCAACAATGCTCAGAATAAGGGGGAGCATGTTTTCTGCAACGCCATGTTCATATTCGGCGCTGTCGGCCACCAGAACCTTGGCAACACCGGCCACTTTGGCGGCGGCTTCACCGACCGCGGCACAGCCACTTCCGGCAACAAGGACATGGATATCCCCCCCGACCGCTACGGCGGCGGAGATGGTGTTCAGGGTTGCCGGGTTCAACTCGGCGTTGTTGTGTTCTGCTAGTACAAGAATAGACATCGCTTTTCCCCTTATATGACCTTGGCTTCGTTTTTCAGTTTTTCCACCAGTTCGCTGACAGATCCGACGGTGATACCGGCTTCGCGTGCGGGCGGTTCTTCGACTTTGACCGTGGTAAGACGCGGGCTTGCATCCACCCCGAGGTCTTCAAGGCTGATCTGATCCAGCGGCTTTTTCTTCGCCTTCATGATATTCGGCAGTGACGCATAGCGCGGCTCATTGAGGCGCAGATCCACGGTGATGATCGCCGGCATGGGTGAGGTGATGTGTTCAAGCCCGCCATCAACTTCACGGATAACCTTGAGCGTATTGCCGTCGATCTCAACCCCGGAGGCAAAGGTTGCCTGCGGCCATCCGAGAAGCGCTGAAAGCATCTGCCCGGTCTGGTTGCTGTCATCGTCGATCGCCTGCTTGCCGAGTATGACAAGGCCGGGCTCTTCTTTTTCCACCAGAGCTTTGAGCACCTTGGCGACGGCCAGCGGTTCGGTTTCCTGGGCGGCCGGGACGTGGATACCGCGATCTGCACCCATGGCAAGGGCCGTGCGGATGGTTTCCTGTGACTGGTCCGGACCGATGGAAACAGCAACAACCTCGGTTGCGGTGCCGGCTTCTTTCAGCCGGATGGCTTGTTCCACGGCAATTTCGTCAAAAGGATTCATGGCCATTTTGACGTTTGCCAGTTCCACCCCGGTCTGATCCGCCTTGACCCGGACCTTGACGTTGTAGTCAATGACCCGTTTAACTGGTACTAGGATTTTCATCAGCGGTTACTCCTTTCGCTGTAATTTGCTTTGCCTCAGGCGTTCAGCCCCGGCTTCCACAGAACATCGCTTCCGTCCTGCTTATTGATGTACCGGGCAAGAACAAAGAGATGATCCGACAGCCGGTTGATAAACTGCATTGCGGGTTCGCCTACCGCCTCCTGGGTGGCGAGAAGAGTCATTTCACGTTCCGCGCGGCGCGCCTGTGCGCGGGCCAGATGGATGTGGGCCGCCGCCGGGCTTCCCCCCGGCAGGACAAAAGAATTGAGAGGCTCAAGTTCCGCGTTCATGGCGTCGATCTCTTGTTCGAGGCGCGTCACCTGCCCTTTGCTGATGCGCAGATCATGTTTGCCCGCCGTATCGGTGATCGGGGTGGCCAGATCAGCGCCGAGATCAAAGAGATCATTCTGAATTCGGGCCAGCATATCGTCAGGGCGCGTATCCTCAATCTCACGGGTATGAAGCCGGCAAACACCAAGGATGGAGTTGACCTCGTCCACCGCGCCGAAAGCCGAGGGCCTGAGGGAGTGCTTGGAGACACGATGCCCATTGACGAGGCTGGTTTCACCGTCATCTCCGGTGCGGGTATAGATTTTATTCAGCTTGACCATTATTCCTGAATACCCCTGTTATCCCTGTCCATCAATAGTGGCTCCGGTGCCATTCAGTCGCCTGACCCGAGCAGCAGCAAAACCACGAATATCGCCAGTGCGATGGCCTGAAGCACGACGCGCCAGCGCATGATCGTGTTGGACCACCGCACATTGTACTGCCCGCCGCGGGCCATGGTTCCGATACCCCAGAACAGTACCCCCAGAACCGAGAGCATTGATATGATGAGGAGTATGTACTGCCAGGCCATCGGCATTTCCCTAAATTGTGTCTGCGCCTAATAATAGGCTGAGTGTTGTGACATGAAGCGGCGAAAATTGTCGCATCATGGTGCTTTCTTAGCCGATTGAAGACGGAACTTCAACGCCGCGTCGCCGGGCCGCGGAAACCATGGTGTTGCGCAGCAGGCAGGCTATGGTCATTGGCCCCACGCCGCCCGGAACCGGGGTGATGGCGCCCGCTTTCAGCGCGGCTGTTTCAAACTCCACGTCGCCGGTCAGGCGATGTTTGCCCTCACCGCGTTCCGGAGCCGGAACCCGGTTGATGCCGACATCGATCACCACGGCACCTTCACCAATCCAGTCACCGGTGATCATCTCAGGACGGCCGACCGCCGCCACCACGATATCCGCGGCGCGGCAGATATCCGGCAGGTTCTTTGTCCGGGAATGGGCAATCGTCACCGTGCAGCTTTCCGCCAGCAGCAACTGGGCCATGGGCTTGCCGACAATGTTGGACCGGCCGACCACAACAGCGGATTTGCCGCTGAGCTCGCCGCCAAAATGATCTTTCAGCAGCATCAGGCAGCCGTAAGGGGTGCAGGGAACATGTGACGGCAGGCCCACGGAAAGACGGCCCACATTGATGACATGAAACCCATCGACATCCTTGTCCGGATCAATCGCATCAATCACGGCATCGGCGTTGATCTGCGGGGGCAGAGGCAACTGAACGAGAATGCCGTCAACCTCATCGTCGTGGTTGAGGGTATTGATAAGTTCAAGCAACTCGTTCTGGCTGGTGGAGGCATCAAGGCGGTATTCGATCGACCGCATCCCTGAGGCTTCGGTCGTTTTGATCTTGTTGCGGACATACACCTGACTGGCCGGGTCTTCCCCGACCAGCACGACCGCAAGCCCGGGTTGGGGATGACCGGCTGACGTGAAATCGGCCACCGCTTCGGCGATGCGCCCGGTCAGCTTTTCAGCAAATGCCTTACCGTCAATGATTTTTGCTTCACTCATCTCCAACTCCCATCTGATTTAAGGCATAGTCGGCAAAGATTGTCCGGCGGTCTTTTCTTGATCGCCGCTATTTGCGTTCGATGCGACATCCTGTTTGTGTAATGCATCAATCCGGGTCAGGTCAGAAAAGAGATCAGGACAGACCGGAGGAACGGCGCGATGATGAACTCAACCATAATGAGGGCGACAATCGGAGAAAGATCAAGCCCGCCAAGGTTGGGTATCAGCCGGTATTGCCAGCGGCGGATAGGGTCCAGAACAGGGTCATGCAGGGCCGAAAGAGCCTGAATAATCATGCGGACAAGAGGCTGATAGGGATTGACGATCTTGAAAGCAATCAGCCAGCTTGATACCACATAGGCCAGCATGGTCCAGACATAGAGACTGACCAGCAGATTAACCAGATTGAGAAGATTGATTATCATCACTCACGCCATCTGTTGAAAGAAGGCATGATAATAGACTTGCCCCGGGCTCATGTATAGGCCCAAATCAGGACCTGTCAGCATGCTTCCGCCCTTCCGCCACTTGATCCCGGGGAAATCAGCGCAATTTAGATTGTAAAGAGATCACGGACCCGGAAAGGAAGGAAAGATGACGCGTTTTATCCTGATATTCATCGCAGTTTTCATGTTGTCGGCCAAGGCCAGGGCAGGCACGGATATCCTGACGCCGGATCCGTCCATCACACCGGATCAGGTCGTGGCAATCCAGCTTCTTGCCCTGCAGCGAAACGATACCCCTGAGCCGGATTTCGGCATCAGGCAGACATGGGCTTTTGCGCATCCCCAGAACAGGGAGATGACCGGACCACTGCCCCGATTTGCTTCCATGATCAGGAGCGCCACCTACAAAGACCTGATCAATCATCGTAGCCATACCATCACCCTCACCTACAAGACAGAGAGCTGGGTGCGGTTTGAAGTGCTTATGGAAGATCAAAAAGGCCGGGTTTTGTCTTTTCACTGGGTGGTGAAGAAAGCCAGCACACCCCCTTTTGAAGATTGCTGGATGACCTCGGCGGTTACTGCCCCGACCCTGGCGGGTCAGGGCAGTTGATAGTATCACCTGGCTTGGGGAGGAAATGCGGGCCGGGTGATTTTCATCGTGTTTGGTAACTCTGTCCGAGTTACGCGGCGGTCTTGCCTTCGTTTTTGACAAAGTCACGGGCAAAACGACGGATATTGACGCGGTTGATCCCGATATCTTCAAGAGTACGGTCATCAAGCTGTTCAAGTGAGCTGACGATACCGCTGATCTTGATCCAGTGATAGATGTTCACGGCAAAGCTCAGCGGCTTGATTTTGTCGATATTGTCGTTGGACGCAACCACAGAGCGGTTGAGAATATTCTTGGCCATTTTTGGCTCCTGAAAAAATGTTGAAGAGTTGTTATGCGGATCCATATACGCCTGTTACCGGCAATGAAAAAGAGTGATTTTGAACGGTTTTCAGTCCCGGAAGAAGGCGTGAAAGAAATCGCTATTTCTGGTCGTGTTCCGGATTTTTTAGTTCGTTTTCATCATGTATTGCGCAACAGAATTGCGTTTGCGCATCACCTCTGCGTCACCCCGCCACAGTGGCTCTCATCGTTTTGCCGTGGTGCGTGACGCAACATACGGTGCGCCAGGGGATAAGCGTGTCACGCCGGTGACTGGACATGCGAATCAATCCCCTTATTTCAATAGGGCAAACGTAATGGTTACGACAGGATCAGAGGACAGAATGCCCCCCATCACCCAACCGAAGAATTTTGCCTCCCGCAAGGAGCTGTCGGATCATGTGGCGTCCATTACGCCTGGGATTGTCCGGACGGATCCGGGCCCGGTCACGGGAAGCCGGCAATCGCTCAAAGAACGACTTGATGCCCTTGATCCGGTTGCCTACGGGCGCAGCCGTAATTTTCTCGATGGCAAGGTCAGTCAGCTTTCCTGTTTCATCCGGCATGGCATGATTTCGCTCAATCAGGTGCGTAATCTGGCCCTTGACCGGGTCCGGAAACCTGCGGATGCGGAAAAATTCATTCAGGAACTGGCCTGGCGTGATTACTGGCGACGTGTTCAAAAGGCGTATCCGGACTGGATATGGCATGATGTCGAAGCCTATAAGACAGGCTTTGCCGCCGGGGAATACAGCGATCATCTTGAGGACGATATCCGGGACGGAAAAACGGGTGTTGCCGCGATTGACGATATTATCGTAAGGCTTAAGACAACGGGGTATGTACATAATCATGCCCGGATGTATCTGGCTTCGTATGTTGTGCATTGGCGGCGGATCAGGTGGCAGGCCGGTGCCCGTTTCATGCTGGAGCATCTTGTTGATGCGGATCTGGCCTCGAACAATCTTTCCTGGCAGTGGATCGCCAGCACGTTTTCCCGCAAGCCATATATTTTCAATCTTGAGAATATGCGCAAATACGCCGGCGGCCATATCAATACCGATGCTGAAGCCAACCGGCCGCTGGATGCCAGCTATGAGGAACTGACGGCGCGGCTCTTCCCCCGTTTCAGGAGCCCTGAACATGGCTGATATAAGATGGATACATGATGAGACCCTGCGTGCCGATCACCCTGTTTTCCTTGCGGGAGGTGAGCAGGTCCGGTCGGTTTTCATCTGGGATGAGGCGTATTTCAAGGCCATGCATTATGGCTTTGCCCGCCTTGTCTTTGTTTATGAGGCGCTGGGTGAATTGCCGGTGGATATTCTGATAGGAGATACGATCGCTGTCCTTAGGGACCTGGCTGGTGAGAACGGCCGGATCATCACCGCCGATACCCCGAATGCCGAATTGCTCAAACGGATCGGCGCGCTGCGGCAGGTCATGCCAGTGGAGCTGTGCCGGGAAGAGGAATTTGTCAGGCTGCACGCCACGCCGGATCTGCGGCGGTTCTTCCGTTACTGGAACAAGGCCCGCAAATCAGCCATGCAATACGGTGGCGGGATGCCTGATCTGTTTGAATGAAATGAAAACCATATAGGTGAGAAATGATCCATTCCCCCTTGCCGAGATGCGCCATCATCGGTGCCGGTTTGGCCGGTGTCACCCTGGCCCGAAACCTTGACGCGGTGGCGCGGGTCCGGATTTTCGAAAAATCGCGTGGTCCGGGCGGGCGTATGTCCACCCGCCGTCACGACAATTTCTCTTTTGACCACGGGGCGCAGTATTTCACGGCCAGGGGACAGGATTTTCGCCGCTTTCTTGATCCGTATATCAATCAGGGCATCATCCGTCCCTGGGAGACGAAATTTGCAACCATGGGGCTTGACGGCAAGATTTCAGACCGTGAGATGACCTCAACGCCCTGGGTTGCCTGCCCGGGCATGACGGGGCTTGTCAAGGCTATGGCTGCGCCGCTGGATTGCCGGCATGAAACCGGGATCAGTCGTATCAGAAGAAAAGGCAGTGTCTGGCAGCTTCTCGATGAGGACGGGGTGGTGCACGGAGAAGCGGAATGGGTGGTTACGGCTGTTCCGGCACGTCAGGCGGCGGATCTCCTGCCACCGGAATTCGGGGCAAAATCTGCGCTTGCGCGGGTTCGTATGCTGGGATGTTTCACGCTCATGCTGGGGTTCGAGGTCCCGCCTTCCCTGCCGTTCGGCGCCTGTTTCATAGAAGATCAGCCGGTTGGTTTCATCGCTGAAAATGGTACCAAACCCGGAGGTCGGCGGCCCGGCTCTCTTACGGTTCAGGCACGTAATACCTGGGCAGAAGACTGGCTTGATGCCCCGCAGGAGGCGGAAAAAGTGATGGCGGAATGGCTTGAAGACCATGTTGATATTCACGTGAATGAGGCTGTCTTCAGCCGGTTCCACCGCTGGCGTTACGCCAGTGTCGACACCCCCCTTGATGCGCCGTTTCTTTGTGACGATACGCTGGGGCTTGGGGCTATCGGGGACTGGTGTATCAGGGGAAGGGTGGAATCCGCCTTTGACAGCGCCCACGCACTCAGCGCCCGGATGAGGGAAATTCTGGGTCCATAACGATACGGATCGCATAGGGGATCGTTGCGGTTTCTGTTACCGGCCCGGGGTCTTTTTCTGCCCGTTTCTTTTGCAGCGTTCCGAGCAGAAGCGGATATTTTCCCAGTCGCGGGCCCATTTTTTCCGCCAGGTAAATTCCAGCCCGCAGGCCAGACACGTTTTCGTGGGCATATCCCCTTTTTTTCGCATTTTAGCCATGAGAGATGAGCTCTTGCTGTTGACCGTCTGTCAGGTCATCGTATGATAATCAGGTAACCTTAAATCAGAACGGATCAAGACCATGAAATCAGCAAAAGATTTTCTTGCCGAAGCCAATGCGGTTGTGCCGCGTATATCTGGTGAGGAGGCGCTGGGCCATTACGGCAAGGATGAGGCTGTCTTTATCGATGTCCGGGACAGCCAGGATATTGCCAAAACAGGCACCATCAGGGGAGCGCTCCGCATCCCGCGCGGATTTATCGAATTTGCCGCCGATGACACCACACCATTTCACCGCCAGGAGCTCAGCCGCGAGAAAGCGATTTATCTTGTCTGCGCCGCGGGAGGGCAGGCGGCACTTGCCGGAAAGACGCTTGTTGATATGGGCTATGGCAAGGTGACCAATATCGGCGGCATCAGCGAGTGGAGTGAGGCTGGCGGTGCGATGGACGACGCCTGATGCATGTCGTCATTTTTGAATTCACCCCCCATGAAGGGGTGGCCACCGACCGGTATTTCGAACTGGCAGGTGAGCTGAGATCAGAAATCGAAAAACAACCCGGTTTCATTTCGGTTCAACGGTTCGAACATGTTCAGGAAAAAGGACATTTTGTCAGTATTTCCACCTGGGAAGATGAGGCCGCTATCCGAAACTGGAAAGCTAACCTTGTCCATCAGAACGCCCAGCATGAGGGCAAGACATCTCTTTTCAGGGATTACCGCATCCGTGTTGCTGAAGTCATTCGGGACTATGCCCTCAACACATAAAAAAACGGAGTGGCGTTAAGGCCACTCCGAGGTAGGGGAGGTTATGCACCTGATATATGGTGCCATTTCCCAAAGTCAATGCGGGCACGTTCAAAAAACTGGTCCAAGTTTTCAAGAGATTATGCCGATTCGGTGCACAATTATCACTTGCGGGAGGCAAGCCGGTCACGCAGCTGATAATACTGCATGGCGAGCGGCATGAACCACGGCTCACCTGAATAGAAGGGCAGCGTTCGCATTGGCAGGGTGCTGAACACTGTTTCCGCTCCCTGACCAAGGATCATGAACGCGGCTTTCTGCCCCAGCCACCTTGCCCAGACCGTGCCGGAGCCGCAGAAACCCGTAGGGTAGATAATTCCATCATGAACAACCAGCTTGGGCAGCTGATCAAAGGGAAAGGCAACAAAACCTGACCAGTAGTGCTCAATTTTAGTGTCGGCCAGTTCGGGAAAGATTGCCGCCAGCCCCTGATGCAGTCTTGCCTGGGCCTGATCATCGGCCCGGTGCATTCGCCGCCCCCCGAGAAGAATGCGGCTGCCATCGGGTGAGGGCCTGTAATAATGGCCCAGTTCCTTGTTGTCGCCGAACATGTTGAGTTTCGGCATCAGTGCCCTGACCTGATTTTCCCCCAGTTTTTCGGTTGCTATCATTTCCGAGATCACCGGAACAAGCCGGCGTCTGAGCCAGGGCTGGGATTTATCCGTATACGCATTGGTCGAAGAAACCACATGTTCGGCCTCAATCTCGCCCTTGTCTGTTGAGACCGTAAAGGAGGTGTGGTTGCGCCTGATTTTTGTCACCGGTGTAAGGGTGAAGATCCTGACCCCGGCGTCAAGGGCGATGCGGGCCATTTCATGCAGCAGTTTGGCCGGATGTATCCCGCCTATATCCGGGCGCAGGATACCTGCCTTATAGGACGGGCTGGAGGTATGGTCGCTGAGCTCATCCGGAGAGAGATACCGCGCTGTTATGCCGTGGCGACGTTCAAATCGTTCCTGTTCTTTCAGGATGGCATCGGCGGAAAACGTGCCGCTGAGACCGACAACACGGCCCGTGAGCTGATAATCACAATCAAGGTTTTCCTCAAGAATAAACCGCCGGAGATCCGCTCTGGCGGCGACAGCTTCATCTTCAAAAGCGTGCGCTTTTTCTTCTCCGAACCGGCGCCTGAGTTCGCTGAAGGAATGCCGGATATTACCGCTGGTGATGCCGCCGTTCCGCGTCGAGGCCCCTTCACCGATCAACCCCTTTTCAATCAGCACAACGTTTTTTTTAGCCCGGGCAAGAACAAGAGCGGCGGCAAGCCCGGCAAACCCGGCCCCGATCACCGCCACATCGGCTTTTGTCTGCCAGGGATGTTCCGGTGCCGGTCTTGGTGGTGCTTCCTGCCACCAATAGCACCCGGCGTTCTCGGTATCGGGCATGGGATGGGTATTCACTAATCTGATCTTTCTCAAACAAACATATCCGGGCCTGATTATCCCCGATATTGCGAATCCTGCCAGAAGTCATGGGGGTGAGGCAAGGGGGAACCGCATCCTTGCTTCACCGATTATTCGGGCCCTGCTGATACCGTGTCTAATTCACAAGATTGGTGTTGAGAAAGTCGGTAAAGGCCTGCCAGGATTTCTGGTCGGCAACGTCCTGATATCTGGGTGAGTCAAAGACCGTGAACGCATGTGGTGCACCTGAATAGACCTGAATTTCATATGTCACGCCGGCGGCTTCCAGCGTGTCGGCCAGAGCGGCGACATCAGACATGGGAATGGCCTTGTCTGCCCCGCCATGGGCAATCAGGACGGGCGGGGTGTCGCTTTTGTAGCTTTGCCCTTCAGGTGTTGCAAGTCCGCCATGGAATGTTGCATAGCCAGCGATATTTTCGGCCTTCATTGACCGGGCAAGTTCCAGCGTCGCGGCGCCGCCGAAACAATACCCCATGATAACAGCCCTTTTATCCACCCCGCCCCGGGCGGCGGCAAGCCCGCCAAGGATGAGGGTGCGCATCCGTTGCCTGTCTTTGTAGAGGCGGCCTGTTTCCGCTTTCTTGGCCGCGGTTTCTTCAGGCCGGTTGCCCGCACCATAAAGGTCAACGGCAAAAGCCTCATACCCAAGGGATGCCAGCATATCCGCGCGCCGTATTTCGTAATCCGTCAGCCCATCCCAGTCATGAATAACCAGCACAAGACCTTTGGATGCTGAGAGGGGGGTGGCGTGATATCCTTCGAATGTCTCGTCACCGACCTGATAGATCCGGGTCTCCCCCGCAGAAGCGGTGGCCGACATAAGGCAGATAAACCCAATAATGAGGAAGTTTTTCATCGCTGTTCTCCTTTTCTGTTCCCACAGATATAGCGTTTAACGCGGAAAACAATCCTATGAGCTCCCCCTCATATCCGATTTCTTGAAATGGTGTTGGGTTGTGGAATCATCATCGTGACGGGTCAGGGAAAAGGCAGGGGAAAAAATAATTAGTGCAACTGATATGAATTGACTTGTTCCGGCAAATCTATGCAATAGATAATCATATATAGTTTTACGGAATATTTGTGATGGAAGCGTCTTTCCGATCAGTTGCTGGATTAACACAGCGCTTGTACAGCCTGACTTTGCGGATACTGACCCTTGGCGCAGTCATGGGGGTTGCGCTTGCCGGTGCGGCTGAAGCACAGACCAAAAAATCCGATGGCATGCTTGTTGAAGTTGATGTGCCCGCCGAAGAATATATCTCACCAACCAGCCGGATTTTCGCCCGGGTGGTGACCAATCCACCTGCCGCTGTTCTGGCGCCGGTGGATGCCGTCATGGTGATGAAAGACTTCAAGATTGGCGAAACGGTGCAGCAAGGTGAACTGATCGCCGCACAGAATGATGGAAATCTCCGGCTTAAGCTTGAGCTTCACCGTCTCAATCTCGAATTAATTGACCAGCGGCGCAACCAGCTTGAAGATCAGATCCGGCAGGAAGGCGCTATTCTTGAATTGCTTGAAAAGCAGGTCACGCTGCTGACTGGGCGAACGGAGCGTCTGGCCCAGCTCATGTCCAATCAGGTTATCAAGCGGGATCAGCTTGAAGCGGTTGAAATCCAGCTTATTACTGCCCAGCGTCAATACGCTGAAAGCAGGGGCCGGATCACGAAGCTCCGTGCAGATCTGAAACTCGAGGAGATCCGGCGCCGCCAGACCGAGGCTGAACGAGATGAGGTCAGAAAAGATGCCGCGGCAACGGAGATACGTGCCCCGGTGACCGGCCAGCTGATCGAGCTTCCGGCATCACGCCAGCAGTTCATGCGTGAAGGTGATGTGCTGGCCCGGATCCTGAGCGGGGATGATTTCGAACTCGAAGCAGATATTCCGGTCGGGTTCCTCGCCTTTTTAAGGAAACGAGATCAGATTACCGGTATCGATGCGGAAGGTCAGCCGGTCACGGCCCGCTTCCGGGTTGAGTTGCCGGAGGAAAACCAGAAAACCGCCACCCGGCCCGCACGTTTTGAAATAATCTCGCCCCTCACTCCTGCCCTGATGGCGAAAGGCGCCCGGTTGCAGCTGGATATCCCCAAAGGGGACGGCCGCCCTGCCCTTACGGTGCCGGTTGATGCCATTATTTCGGATCAGGGTGGGGCCATTGTTTTTCTTGTTTCGGATGGCCTTGCCAGACAGCGCATGGTTCAGCTGGGCTCAACCGTCGGCGACAGGGTTGAGATCATCCGGGGTCTTGCCGCGGGCGAAACGGTCATCATCAAGGGAAATGAAAATCTCCGCGATGGTGCCAAGGTCAAGGTCGTCAACACAGAATGAGCCCAGAGCCATCATGCACCGACTGATAAAATTTTCGATCAACAACCTGACGGCCGTCGTCGCCCTCATGATATTCATTCTGCTGTTCGGGGTGGTGGCACTCTTTAACGTGCCGATCCAGATGAGCCCGGATATCGAAAAACCCATCCTCCAGGTCCGTGTTGCCTGGCCCGGCGCCTCACCTCAGGATGTGGACAGGGAAATCATCACCCGCCTTGAACGTGATCTTTCCTCTCTCAGCGGGGTGGAAAAGGCGGAGGCCAGATCTTTTCTCGGTCAGGCAAGGTTGTCGCTGACCTATTCGATTTCTCAGGATATGGACAAAGCCCTGACAACCCTGCTTTCGGAGTTGTCCAGTATCAGTGATCTTCCGGATGAGGCAAAGCAACCTGTTGTGCGAACCTCGAATTCGGACGACAGTCCGATTGCACGTCTTGCTCTCACCGCCCCGGAAAACGATCAGGGTGTCCGGGCTGATGTGGATCTTGAAAATCTGGGGCGGTTTCTCCAGACCGGCGTGATCGAGCCATTGTTGCGGGTGCCGGGGGTGGCCGAAGTCACCAAATACGGCGGTGGCGACAAGGTCATGCGCGTCACTGTTGATCTTGCCAGACTTGAACTTTACCGGCTTGACATGGCGAGTGTGCTCAACGCGTTGCGGCTGGCAACGGCCCAGCTCTCGGTCGGGGATATTGAGGTTGGCAAGAGAAGTTACGCCATCCGCGTTGAAACGGAGAGTTTCACCCCTGAAATTGCCCGCAATGTAATCATCCGTTCCAGCCTTCAGAACGACGGCGCAACGGAACCTGTGCGGCTTTCGGATATTGCCCGCATTGATATTGTTGGCGAGAAGCGAACAAGTTTCCGGCGGCTGAACGGTGATGATGCGGTGATCATCAACATCATCCGTGAACAGGGCACGAACGTGGTTGAGACCATGGAACTTCTGAAGGAAGTCATTGCCGTGCTGAACGCGGATACACTTGAGGATCGTGGCCTGCGGCTCAAACTGGTTTACGATGAAACCGTCTATATATCCTCGGCCATTTCTCTCGTGCAGCAGAATATTTTTTACGGCGGCTTTCTGGCCCTGGCTGTGCTCCTCCTCTTTTTACGCTCGGTGATGCCAACGGTGGTGATTTTTCTTGCGATCCCGATATCGGTGATCGGCACATTTGTCGCCATTTCCGGGCTCGGGCTGTCGATCAACGTGATCTCGCTCGCCGGCCTTGCCTTTGCGGTCGGGATGGTTGTTGACGCATCCATTGTCAGTCTTGAGAATATCTTCCGGCTGCGGCAGAAGGGGATGGACGCGAGAAACGCCGCTTATGACGGTGCCCGCCAGGTCTGGGCGCCCATCCTTGGTTCTGCCCTCACAACGGTCATTGTGTTTCTGCCTGTCGTGATACTCAAAATCCCGGTAGGGCAGCTTTTCCGGGATATCGGCATTGCCATTTCGATATCGGTGCTGATTTCAGTGCTGATATCGGTGACGATCATTCCTTCGATTGCATCTGTCTTGCTCAGTCGGCGGGAATACGGATCAGGCCAGATACGGAGAATTCCTGTCCTTGATGATATCGGCCATGTTTTCCGCAAGGTGGTGATCACCTATGCGCAAAGAGTGACAGCGTCGAGCATGAGCGGGCTTTTCCTGTGTCTTGGACTGCTTGCGGCTGTATCCGGCGTGGCGGTGGCGCTGATGCCCCGGCTGGATTATCTGCCCGACGGGAATTCGAACTTTGTTTTCGGGCGGATTGCCACGCCGCCCGGATATTCCGTGACGGAAACGCGCAAGATTGCGGAAAAAATGGAAAATCATGTCCGTCCGCTCTGGGAAGGCAGGGTGACGGAAGACGGGCCTCCGGAAGTTGACCGGTTTTTCTTTGTTGCCTATGGAGGCGGTGCTTTTGCCGGTGCCTCCACCGAAGATCCTTCGCGGGTGCTTGAATTGCGGCAAGTGCTCATGGAACCGCTCAGCGGTATTCCCGGCGTATCTGTTTTTGTGCGGCAGTCCTCACTTTTCGGCAGATCGGTCGGTGGCTCGCGGTCTATTGAAATCGACGTCACCGGAAACAGTTTTGATACCATCCGCCCGGTGGTGGAACGCATCAACGCGGAACTTAACAAAAAATTTCCCCGCAAGGCGGGCAACCAGATCAGGATCCGCCCCGGTCTTGATAACGACTCAACGCAGATCCGTATCGCGCCGGATGTGCTCGCCATCTCCCGGGCCGGGCTGACGGTGGCTGATGTTGCCAATGCCATCGATGTCTTCAACGACGGGATCGGGATCAGTCAGGTGACCTATGAAGGGGAGCTGATGGATGTCGAGGTGACGGGAAGCAGCATGGAGACGATGACCTTTGAAGAGTTGGCGGAACTGCCGATTGTCACCCGTGACGGCGAAATCCTCCGGCTTTCCGGCCTTGCTGAAATCAGTTTTGTGAATGCCCCGCAGGAAATCCGCCGGCTTGGCAGCCGGATGGTGATGACCATCACTCTCCGCCCTGAAGAAAGCCTGACACTGGAAGACAGTATACAGACGATACAGGATGACGTGCTGGCTCCGCTCAGCCCCGCCTTTTCTGATGATGTTCTCGTTGATGTATCAGGGGCGGCAAGTGAACTGAAGAAAACCTGGGCATCGATGCAGGCCAATGTGGTGACCGCCCTTGTTGTTATCTATCTTTTGATGGCGGTTCTTTTGCGAAGCTTTGCCCTGCCCCTGATCATTCTGATGGTTGTTCCGGTGGCGGCGGCAGGTGGTCTGGCCGGTCTTGCCCTGCTCAATCTTGCTATCCGACAGCCGCTGGATATGCTGACCATGCTGGGTTTTGTCATTCTTACGGGGGTTGTTGTCAATAACTCCATCCTGATGATTGAGCAGACAGTGCTCCACATGCGGGAAGACGGAATGGATATTGATGCCGCGATTATCGAAGCCACATCAAACCGGATCCGGCCCATTTTCATGTCCACTACGACCTCCCTTTTCGGTCTCTTGCCTCTGGTGATTTTCCCCGGTGCAGGGTCCGAACTTTACCGGGGGATTGGTGTGGTTGTTTTCGGCGGGCTGCTGCTTTCAACATTTGCCACCCTGATCTTTATTCCGCCGATGCTCTCTGCTTTGCGAAAATTTGTCATCATGACTGTGGAAAGCAGCAGGGCATGATGCGGCGAACAGATATTTTCAGCGTTTTTTGTACAAAAAGAGAATATAACAATTTGAATTACTTTAGAATGAGTGTAAAGTAACTAACCAGATTTCATTCACGAAACATACCCTGTTACGGAGATCGATATGAACGAACTTTCAAAATGCCCGGTCATGCATGGTGCGCTCACCAGCAACAAGCAGACCGGCACATCCAACCAGGATTGGTGGCCAAACCAGCTCAATCTCAATATTCTTCGTCAGCATGACACGAAGTCAAACCCGCTGGACGCGGATTTCAATTATGCCGAGGCGTTCAAAAAGCTGGACTACACAGCGCTCAAGAAAGATCTTCATGCCCTGATGACCGATTCCCAGGACTGGTGGCCGGCTGATTATGGACATTATGGTCCGTTTTTCATCCGCATGACCTGGCACGCTGCGGGAACATATCGTACAGGTGATGGCCGTGGTGGCGGCGGCACCGGTGCACAGCGTTTCGCACCACTGAATTCCTGGCCGGATAACGGCAACCTTGACAAGGCCCGCCGTCTGCTCTGGCCGATCAAGCAAAAATACGGCAACAGCATTTCCTGGGCTGATCTTCTGATTCTTGCCGGGAATGTTGCGATTGAATCCATGGGCGGCAAGACCTTCGGTTTTGGCGGTGGTCGCGCGGATATCTGGCATCCGGAAGAAGACATTTACTGGGGTGTGGAAACCGAATGGCTGGGTGACAAGCGATATGAAAGCTCACGCCAGTCTCTTGAGAACCCGCTTGCAGCGGTGCAGATGGGGCTGATCTATGTCAACCCTGAAGGACCGAATGCCAACCCTGACCCGCTCCTGAGCGCGCAGGATATCCGGGAGACCTTTGGCCGGATGGCGATGAATGATGAAGAAACCGTTGCCCTGGTGGCTGGTGGTCATACCTTTGGCAAGGCCCATGGCGCGGGTGATCCGGCTCATGTCGGACCTGAACCTGAAGGTGCGGCGATCGAAGAAATGGGCTTTGGCTGGATGAGCTCATACGCATCCGGCAAGGGCCGCGATACCATTACCAGCGGCATCGAAGGCCCCTGGACGGCCAATCCGACCCAGTGGGATAACGGGTATTTTGATCTTCTGTTCAAATACGAATGGGAGCTGACCAAGAGCCCTGCCGGCGCCCATATCTGGCATCCGGTGAATATCACCGAAGATGATATGGCACCTGAAGTTGATGATGCGTCTGTCAAGGTCACGCCGATGATGACCACGGCTGATATGGCCATGCGGATGGATCCGGATTATGAGAAAATCTCACGTCGTTTCCATCAGAATCCGGATGAATTCGCCGACGCCTTTGCCCGGGCATGGTTCAAGCTTCTCCACCGGGATATGGGGCCAAAATGCCGTTACCTCGGCCCGGAAGTCCCCGCAGAAGAGCTGATCTGGCAGGACCCGGTCCCCGCTGGCAGCACATCTTATGATGTTGCCGCGGTCAAGGCTGCCATCACGGCAAGCGGGCTGAGTGTCAGGGAAATGGTTGAAACCGCCTGGGCTTCAGCGTCGACTTTCCGCGGCTCTGATATGCGTGGCGGGGCGAACGGTGCCCGTATTCGTCTTGCTCCGCAGAAAGACTGGGAGGCAAATAACCCGAAACAGCTCGCCCGTGTTCTTGGCGTGCTTGAAGGTATTGCGAGCGAACACGGCGCCAGCGTTGCTGATGTGATCGTTCTTGCCGGTGCAGCAGGGATTGAAGCCGCAGCGGGTGTGAACGTGCCTTTCCTGCCTGGCCGCGGCGATGCGAGCGCGGAGCAGACGGATGTTGAATCTTTTGCTGTGCTTGAACCGATGGCCGATGGTTTCCGTAACTATCAGCAAAAAGCCTTTACGGTAAGCCCGGAAGAAATGCTCCTCGACAAGGCGCAGCTGCTTGGTCTTACGGCGGCAGAAATGACTGTTCTTGTCGGTGGCCTCCGGTCACTGGGGATCAGTGCTGACGGCCATGGCGTATGGGGAGAGGAAGGTAAACTTTCCAACGCGTGGTTCTCTGCTCTTCTTGACATGAGCGTTAAGTGGACGCCAAAGGCGGACAACCTCTATGAGGCACGTGACCGGAAATCGGGCGATGTTGTACGGACTGCGACACGTGTTGATCTTGTCTTTGGTTCAAACTCACAGCTTCGGGCTATCGCTGAGGTCTATGCCCAGGACGATAACGCGGATAAATTTGTCCGTGATTTCGTTTCAGCCTGGAACAAGGTGATGAACGCCGACCGTTTTGATGTCTAGGTCCGCATAAACCTGAATACGGGATCAGCTGTCTGGCGGATCCATTACCAATATTGAAAGGGACGCTTTCGGGCGTCTCTTTTTTGTTTTATTCTTCATCTGATAAGGCGTGTTTTTACAGGAAACAGTATAGCGCTATCTTATTTCGGATTTGAGTTTTGATGAAACAGCACCCTTTGCGCCAGATTCTCGCTGATGAACTTCACACACGGCCCTTCCATGATTTTGAAGGTTCGGGGCGGTTTTTGCGGTTTATCTATCTTCATGACAACGGGGAGGACACAATTCTCGGGCCCGTCAATTTGTGGCTGGAGCAGAAGGGACGCAACCCTATTCTTGAAAACGAGAAATTCCGGAGGGAAATGTTTGAAACATTTGCCCTCAGGGTTGAACGTCACAGCGAATTCATCACAATCGGATTTGTCGTCAGCAAAGAAAACCCGGGGACAGGTGTTTCCAGAAATGCCTTCAACCCCGGGATGCAACCAGATCTTCCCTTTGATCTGATCGATGAGATTAAGGCCGATGTCTTTCACGCCATCTGGCTCGAGGTTGGCTCAGGGCCGCCCAAGGGGCTGACCCAGAAAAAGGTCACTGATATTCTTGAATGCCGGAGCGCCGCCTCAAGCCGGATCCTTGATGGCATGGCACAGGCCCATTTCGGTTTTGATATTGACCGCAACGGATATTCCCGGATCATGCTGTTCAGTTCATCCATAAGCGGTAACCGGATGGGGCGGATTGTTCAGCGCCTGATTGAGCTTGAAACCTACAGGATGCTGGCTTTGCTGGGGTTGCCTCTGGTTCGTGATTTCAGCTCAACACTGGGGCATATCGAACAGGATCTGCGTGCGCTCACCCAGGCCATCAGCCAGCATATCTCCGGGGAAAAGGAGGATGTGGGGCGCCACCTGCCGTTACTTTCAGGTCTTGCGGCCCAGATCGAAAACCTTACCTCCGAAACATCTTTCCGGCTTTCCGCAACAAAAGCGTATCGTGATATCTTTCTCAGCCGGCTTGAAAGTATGAATGTGTCGCGTTTGGACGGGCATCAGGAGATTGACGGTTTTCTGGACCGGCGGATGATGCCGGCAATGCAGACATGTGAAGCCTTCAGTTTACGTCTTGAAAGTCTCTCAAGGCGCGTCGAGCGTACAGGTGCTCTCCTGCAAACCCATACGGAATTTGTCATCCAGCGTCAGAATACCAGCCTGCTGACGTCAATGAACCGCCGCGCTTCGGCCCAGTTTCGTCTGCAACAAACGGTGGAGGGACTCTCGGTGATCGCGGGCACGTATTATGGTGTCGGGCTTGTTGGCATCCTGGCCAAGATGCTGCCACTGGATGCGTACCATCTCAGCCTTGATGTGATCAAGGCGGGCAGCACACCCTTTGTGGCTGTCCTGATTTTCTGGATTATCCGCCGCGGCAGTATGGCCTTTGGTAAGACGGGCACAACGACGGAAACCTGATCACGATAAAGCGGGAGGGTATCCGAAAAGCCGGTGCGTTCACGCTGCTTTCATCACAAAAAAGTGATTGAAATCAATCATATTACCACTTTTGAATATATATCGCAGATGATAATTTATCCTCATCCACGGGGGTGAATGATGATATGGGAAACGGCTTCCCTTCCCCAAGATCAATCGGAAGGGGCATTATGCGACAGGGTAGAATTGCTGCCTTCATCCTGACCAGAAATGAAGAGGTGCAGATTGAAAGGGCGATCCGGTCTGTCAGAGATAAGGTCGATGAGATCTATGTCGTCGACAGTTTGTCAGAAGACCGCACAGTTGCCATCGCACGATCCTGCGGCGCTGAGGTGCTTGAGCGTGAATTTGTGACCTATGCCGATCAGGTCAACTGGGCCATTTCGCAACTGCCGGACGATATTGAATGGGCGCTGAGGCTGGATGCAGATGAGTATGTCTGCGGTAAGGCTGATATAAGGGCAGAAATCAATCGTCTTTTGAGTGCTGACAGTACCATTGAGGGGATACGGTGCCGCCGGTCGATGGTGTTCATGGGAAAGGTGCTGAAATTCGGCGGCATGCACCGGAAACCTGTGCTCAGGCTTTTCCGGCATAAAAATGCGGCATGTGATATTCGTCTCGTGGATGAGCATATCCGTGTTCAGGGTCCGGTGAGACAAGGCGATATAGATATTATCGACCATGACCGAAAATGTTTTTTCTCTCACAGCTATAGAAGTTATCGACGCAGATAACCTGAT
>CAZOLR010000012.1:0-37081 GCA_964580905.1 uncultured Hyphomicrobiales bacterium
CCATTTCATCCAGCTCGCCGATATACCGGTCCACCATGGCATAGAAATCCTTCGCTCCCTTCTCATCCGGGGCGAATTTATGCTGAATATAATCGGTGGTCGAAAGATACATCAGATCCGGCTTCCACTCCGCCAGAAGCTTACAGCCGGCGGCAAAGACAAATTCCGAAAGCTCCCCTGAATAGACTTCAGGCACCGGCCGTCCGAGCCAGGCGCTGGCATTATCGATGCCATTGGCTTGCATGGTGGCCTGATCGGCCCGTTCGGAGGAAAAACAGATCGCCCTGCCGTCGTCAAAGGAAAGCCCGGCCCCGAGCAGGGCACGAAGCTTGTCCTTGGCGGTGATCACGGCAAGCCTGGCCCCGGCCCTGTAATAGCTCGAAAAGATGGTCGGTGCCCGCAGAAAGCGGACATCGTTCATCATCACTTCTTCGCCGGTATCCGGATCATAGAGAAAATTGCCGCAGATACCATGCACCGCCGGTGGCCTGCCTGTCGCAATGGACATGTTGTTCGGGTTGGTGAAGGACGGGATGACCGAATGTGCGATTCTGTCGGTGCCTTCCTCGCGCATCCGTTTGACGTTAGGCATCAGTCCTTCGGCAATCGCAACGTCGAGATATTCAGGCTCACAGCCATCAAGACAAATTGCGATGGCACACGTTTTCGGCGCCGCGTAGTTGCGTCCATTGGCTTCAACAGGTGTGGTCAGGGGCATGAACAGATCCTTCTTGATAACATCAGGTGAAATTCACGTAGACAGTTTGTTTCTTTCTTCTATTGCATCCGCAGGCGGAGCGGCGCTGCGGACACCCATTTCGGCAAGTGCATCTCTGGCAGCATTGACAACGCCGCGCATCACGGCTTCATCCATGCGGCCGATACAGCCGATACGGAAACTGTCCACCACGGTCAGCTTGCCCGGATAGATAATATATCCGGCGGCTTTCATCAATTCATAGAAACGCGCAAATTCAAAAGCAGTATCAGCGGGGCAGAAAAATGTGACGATGATCGGCGACAGCCATTCCTCATCCAGCAGTGTCTCAAAACCAAGATCCCGCATCCCGGCAACAAGAACATCACGGTTGCGGGCGTATCTTGCCCCCCGCCCCGCAACGCCGCCTTCTTCTTCATGCAGTCGCAACGCTTCAAGAAAGGCGGCAACAACATGGGTTGGCGGGGTGAAACGCCACTGCCCTGTTTTCTCCATAGCGGCCCATTGCGCGTGAATATCAAGGCTGAGGGAATGGCAGTTTCCTTCAGCTGACACCAGCGCATCCCGGCGGCAGAAAACAAAGCCAAAGCCCGGCACGCCTTCAATGCATTTATTTGCCGACGACACCATCGCTTCAAAATTAATTGAGCCAGGGTTCACCGGCACCGCTCCGAAAGCGGACATGCTGTCGATCAGAAGCCGGCGCCCTGCGGCTTGTGTTGCCGCGGCAATTTCTTCAAGCGGGTTGAGAATGCCTGAACTTGTCTCGCAATGAATGACCAGCACATGGCTGATCTCAGGGTCGTTTTCAAGGATGGAGGCGACTTCTGGTCCGCGTGGCGGCAGGTAATCCCCTTTATTGAGCAGGTGAAACTCCCGCCCAAGATAGCGCATCGTTTCTGCCGCACGCAGGCCATACGCCCCGTTTGCCAGCACCAGAATCTTGCCGTCTTTCGGCACAAAGGTTCCCAGCATGGCCTCAACCGCAAATGTGCCCGATCCCTGCACAGGCACGCATTCATACCTGTCGCTTCCCTCACCAAGGAGATGCAGAAGGCGTGCGCGGAGTGTGGCGGTGAGCGCCCGGAAATCGGCATCCCAGCTCCCCCAGTCCCGGAGCATCGCTTCCTTGACCTCATACGCCGTGGTCAGCGGCCCGGGTGTCAGCAAATAGGGTTCGCCCAGGGCAGGAGGCGGGAATGAAGATCCGGTCATGCCTGAATTATCCGTTGTCATGAGAAGTATCCGCTGGTGATCGAATTCATGGGTTCATATTGGCAAAGAATTTCATATATGTATAATCTTTATAAACTATCTATCTATAGGTTAAGGTTATATCATATGCGATACACGCAACTGCGGGCTTTTCACCATGTTGCCAGTCAGGGAGGGTTTTCCCGCGCGGCCGAATATCTCAACCAGTCGCAACCTTCGCTGTCTGAACAGGTCAGGCAACTTGAGCGCGACAACGATGTTCTGCTTTTTATCCGCCGGAACAGAAAAGTGGAGATTACCGAAGCAGGTGAGAAACTGCTGGAATTGACCCGGCAGTATTTTGAGGTGGAGGATACGATTGGTGAATATCTCGACCAGTCCCGGCGTGCCTTGAACGGGACGATCCGGATCATGGTGGATTCGCCCGCCCATGTCTCGGAGATACTCCATCGCTTCCGGAACAGGCACCCGAACGTCGTGGTGGAAATGCGGATCGGGAATTCGGACAATGTGCTCAATGCGTTGCGCAGTTATGAAGCGGAGATCGGTGTTTTTGGCAGTAACACAGATACGCCAGATCTTGTTTCCCGTGCTCTTGGCACATCTTCCATCAGGGCTGTCTCCGGCCTGAATTTTTTCACCAAGCCACCGGGGCAACTGTCGTTTGCCGAGGTCAGGAAGTTGCCGTTGATTTTCCGTGAGCGTGGCTCGCAGACCCAGCAAAGGATGATAGCCGCGGCAAGAAAAGCCGGCGTCAGGCTTGAGCCGATAATGGTGGTTGAAGGACGGGAAGCCTTACGTGACATGGTTGCCCGGGGGTTTGGTATCGGTTTTGTTTCCGAAGCGGAAATTGAGGGGGATACGAGACTTTGCCAGATTGCCCTTGATGAAGACGGGCTGGACATGCCGGAGGTGCTTGCCCATCTCAGATCAAGGGAACATGTGCCCCTGATCCGCAGTTTCATGGATGCGATACCCGAAAAAGAACAGTCGAGGTAACCGTTATTCCGTAAACACTGTCATGACAATTCCGGTTGACCGCACAGCATCATCGGTGTCTGCTATTTCCGGCTTTTAATTCGTGTTGCCTGTGGGCAGATGATCTGATGAAGAGGTGGAGAGCAATGGCAAAGGAGGGGCGTCGTCCCAATATACTTTTTGTTGTCTTTGATCAGATGCGTGCCGATTGCCTCACCGGGGCCCTTTCTGAGGCGGTCCAACTGCCGAACCTGAAATCGCTGATGGCTGACGGGGTCACTTTTACCAATCATGTATCGGTCACAAGCCCGTGCGGGCCTGCGCGGGCATCACTGCTGACAGGTCAGTATGCGATGAATCACCGATCTGTCCGCAATGGTACGCCATTGCCTCAAGACAAGCCCAATCTTGCAACAGAATTGCGCCGCGCCGGGATACAGCCTCTTCTTTATGGTTACACCGACACTTCTGCTGATCCGCGGAAATTCGCGGCGGATGATCCGGTGCTGACCTCCTATGAGCAGGTGATGAGCGGTTTCATGGAAGCTCTTGAGATGCGGTTTGACGACAGCCGGACATGGCGGGCATATCTGGCCGGGCTCGGATACGATGTTCCGGCAGGTGAGGATATTTATATTCCCATGGACGGGCCAAATGGCAGACAGGTTGATCATCCCGCGTTTTACAAGGCAGAACACAGCGACACCGCCTTTCTTACAGACCGTCTTCTGGCTGATCTGCCGACACGTGGTGAGGGATGGTGCGCGCATGTCACCTTTATCCGCCCGCACCCCCCCTTTGTAGCGCCGTCTCCCTATAATTCCCTCTGTCAGGCAGAAGACATGCCTCCGGCTGAAGTTGCCGGGACAATGGATACATATCTGGCCACACATCCGTTCAATGGTCCTGCCATGAAATTTAGGCAGGTCGCGGATATGGTGAGAGGATTTCCTGATCTGGAGTCAGGTGAGGCCATAACAGCAAGGTTAAGAGCGGTGTATATGGGTCTTATTGCTGAACTTGACCATCACTTCGGCCGGATCATCAGCTACTTGAAGGAAACAGGGCAATATGATGACACCCTGATCGTCGTGACGTCGGATCACGGCGAAATGCTCGGCGACCATCACTGTTGGGGTAAGATGCATTATTATGATGCCGCCTTTCGCGTGCCGCTCATTCTCCGTCTGCCCCCGGCGATGTCCGGCGGAAAAATGACGGGACAGCAAATATCGCGGCCCACGGAATCCATCGACGTAACACCGACCATTCTTGATCTGCTGAATATTCCGGTGCCGGATACCATGGACGGGGTGCCGCTGACACCGTTTCTTAAAGGTGAGGAGACACCTCAATGGCGGCGGTATTCAGTCTCAGAGCTTGATTTCGGAGACCCGGTCAGCCCGACCATCTGGCAGGAAGAGCTCGGCCTTAAATCAGATGAATGCAGCCTTGCGATCATTCGATCTGATTCGCATACATTTGTTCAGTTCAATGCCGATCTGCCCCCTGTTCTGTTTGAGCATACCCAAAAGGGGGAGCATGAAAATCGCGCTCTTGATCCGGATATGATGGCCATGCGCCTTGAGATGACCGAAGCGCTGTTAAAGCACCGGATGACTCATGCCGAGGGTCAGTTTTCCAGGATTATGATTACCCCTGAAGGCGCGGTAAGGGGCGATTTCTGAGCCTGATAAGCACTTAAATCAAAACCAGTGATTTAATTGCTATTGTCACGAAGCTGTAACTTTTATTATGTAAGTTGCAATGAAGTTTTGCCTATTCATCATGCCGGAACAGCCTGAGGCAGAGCAGTCTTTTAAAAAAAAATCTCTAGCCATGCGGTAAGTTTGGGTTAATGATAATGGCAAAAATCGTTTTGGGGTGACATCAGATAAAGAAAGCCAAGAGGCGGCAAGACCTCTTTTTTTGATGGTGTCATAATTGTAATGTATTTGTGCAACACCCAGACCGAATATCAGAAAACTCCCGAGGGAGTGCAATAGGAGGGTACATATGAAGAAGTTCATACTTTCGGCATTAGCGGTTCTGGCCATGCCAGCAGCAGCATATGCCAGCTGCCCGGATATTACCGTGGCAGATATGAAAGGTGTCAAGCAAGGCGCCTATCCACAGCAGTATGAAGTCGCCGAATTTGAGGCGGCTGCAGGCTGTAAGATGACGTTTTCGTCCAATCCGGACAGTGCGGCGCTGAACGCAAAAATCAAGGGTAACCCGGATCTGCCGCCGCTGGCAGAACGTATTCCGCAAGAACCGCTGGTGGTCGTGCCCTATGACAGCGTTGGTAAATATGGCGGCACGCTCGACGTATTGTCGAACGCAACGGAAGCCGGGACATCTGATTTCCTTTCCGTTCGTCACGTCAATTTCGTACGCTTTTCCGACGATCTGCAGACTATTGTGCCGAATATTGCCAAAGGCTGGAAATGGAACGATGATTTCACCCAGCTGACCTTTTTCCTGCGTAAAGGCCATAAGTGGTCAGATGGCGCACCGTTTACCAGTGCCGACGTGAAATTTTATCACGACAATCTGATGCTGGATACGAACATCTTCGAAAAGCCAAAGGACTATATCACGGTTGGCGGCGAGACGATGACGGTTGACACCCCGAATGAGACAACGGTTGTCTTTAATCTTCCGGCGCCAAAGCCGGGCCTTCTTGCCCATTTCGCGACCCATTTCGGTCAGGGCTTCCAGCCAAAGCATTTTCTCGGCAAGTTCCATCCTGATATCAATCCGGATGCCGATAAATACGCAAAATCCCTTGGTTTTGAAAACGGCTATGACGCTATCAAGGCGTATTATGGCAACTCGGACTGGACGGATACACCGTCCCCGCTGTTGAGCCGTCCTGAAATTGCAGGCAACCTGCCACAGCCGGTTGTTCCGACACTGGAAAGCCATATCTACGTTACCGATACAACCGAAGGACGTCATCTGGTGGCGAACCCTTATTTCCACCAGGTTGACCCGAAAGGCCAGCAGCTTCCCTACATTTCTGAGCAGGATGAGCTGTATAAGAACGACAACGAAGTTCGTCTTCTTTCGATCATCAATGGTGATGTGGACTATAAGGCCCAGTCGCTTCAGCTTGCCTCCGCGCCGGCGTTGCTCGATGGTCAGGAAAGCGGTAATTACACCGTTGACCTGCGGCCTGAAATCACCCTTGGCGTGTTCTCGTTCAACGTAACCCATGAAGACGAAGCCAAACGTGCGGCGTTCAATGACATTCGCTTCCGTGAGGCGATGTCCATTGCGATCAACCGTGCCGAGCTGAACGAAGTCGGTTTCTTCGGTCAGGGTACACCTCAGCAGTATATCGGTTTCTCACCAAAGCCTGAATTTGTTTCCGACAAGTGGCTGAGCTACAAGACCGAGTATGATGCCGCTGGTGCCAAGGCGCTTCTCGACAAGATGGGCATGAAGGATACTGATGGCGACGGCTTCCGTGAGCTTCCGAACGGCGATAAGCTGGTGCTTAATATGAGCTTCTCGACCCAGGGTATTGCCGGGCAGACCGTTGAACTGGTTGCCCAGTACTGGGCAGATGTCGGCATTCAGTCCGTGGTCAAGGAAGTGACACCGGATGAATTCCGTTCCGCTCAGTCCGCCAACAAGCTTGACGTCACCATGTGGCGGAAGAGCCAGCCTCTGGCGATTGTGCTTGGTAACAACGAGCTCTGGGTGCCGCCTTTTGAGAACTACTTCGGTGTCCGCACCGGTATGCTCTGGGCGGAATGGGTTGACAGCAACGGCACCAAAGGTGTCGAGCCGCCAGCCTATGTCAAGGAGCTTATTGCTGATATCAATGACTTCCAGTCAGCGGATCAAAGCAGCGCCAAGTTCAAGACCCTTGGTGAGCGTCTGGTAAAGAACATGGTTGAAAACCTTCTGTTCATCGGCACGGTCAACGCGCCGGCACCGATGATACATCATAACAACCTGAAGAACTTTACCTCCTTCAAGACACACTCCTATGAGTACTATCGGACCTATCCGTACCGTGCCTCACAGTGGTGGCTGGACGAATAAGCCAGATAAAGTAATATGACCTCATGGGCGGCCTCTGGTCGCCCATGGATCTTAAGTGCAATCACTACGAAGATAGTGTGTAATATCGGGGTTGGTGAGGCAGTCCATGCTTCAGTTTGGTAAATTCATCATGACAAGGGCGGTGCTGGCCGGCATAACGCTGGTCATCATTTCGCTTGTTGTCTTCACCCTTATGGAACTCGTTCCCGGTGATTGCGCCGAACGCTACCTTGCTTTCAAGAACACTCAAGGTTCAGGCATCTCGGTTGCCGATATTGAAAATGAACGTCGGCGCCTCGGGCTTGACCAGCCGTTCATTCAGCGCTGGGGGTTGTGGATCATCAATGCGTTTCAGGGGGAATTCGGCGAAAGCTGCATCCTGCGGGTTGATATCGCCCAGCTTCTCGGCACCAAATTCTGGTTGTCGCTTGGTATCTGTCTTGCGTCACTGACCCTGGCCTATGCCATTGCCATCCCGGTCGGTATCATTTCGGCGGCCACGAACAATCCCTTTCTTAACAACAGCCTCAAGCTTGTGAGTTATCTCGGCCTTGCCATGCCGAATTTCCTGCTTGCGCTCATGATCATGCTTGTCTCGACCATTTACTTTGGCGATACCCTCACGGGCCTGTTCTCCAAGGAATACCGGGACGCGGCCTGGAGCATGGATAAATTCATCGATCTCCTCAAACATGCCTGGTTGCCGATATTTATTCTCGGCTGGTCGGCCACGGCGTTTGCCTTGCAGACCGTTCGTGCCCTGATGTCGGATGAGATAGGCAAACTCTATGTCACAGCGGCGGCGGCGCGCGGCGTTCATGGAAGGCATCTTCTGTGGCGATACCCGGCACGTCATGCGCTGGGGCCTATCATCAACAGCCTCGGCTTTGATCTCAATCGTGTGTTTAACGAGCTGCCGATTGTGGCTCTGATCCTGACACTGACCGACGCGGGCGCGTTGCTGATTGAATCCCTGGCCCGCTCGAATGACCAGCAATTGGCTGGCGCCATCATTTTCCTTCTGACGGGTTCGATAGTTGCGCTGAACTTCCTTACCGATGTGATGCTGTCCCTGCTCGATCCCCGCATCCGCAAGAGTATTATGACCTGAGCCATGACCACAAAAGCTGAAAACAGCGATCTTGCGCTGAACGACCAGAAAGCCAAAGAGGCTTATTTCACCGCCTCCCAGCGTCAGCTTGTCTGGGCGCGCTTCAAGAAACAGCGGGCGGCGATGGTTGCGGCCTCTGTGCTGATCTTTCTTATTCTGGCCGGAATTTTCGCGCCTTTTCTGTCGCCATATGATCCGACCATCGCTGGCCGTAACAAGGATTATCTCAACGGTGCGCCGAATATTCCGATGTTCTGCGATAAGAACGGATGCTCTTTCCGCCCTTTCCTGCATACGATCGAACGTGAGCGATCCCTCAAGACGAATTTCCGCTGGGTTGAAACCGTCAACGAAGACAAACGCCGCTATGTTGAATTCTTTGTGGAAGGCTCTGAATACAAATTGCTCGGGTTTATCCCGGGGAATACTCATCTCTTCGGCATAAGCGAAGGATTTATTCACCTTTTCGGCACCGACGCCAGCGGCAAGGATATCTATTCGCGGACACTTCACGCGATATGGACATCACTCCAGGTCGGAACGATAGGGGTCTTTATCGCTTTTGTTCTGGCCCTCGTTATCGGGGGTGTGTCCGGATATTATGGGGGTTGGATCGATTCGATATTACAGATGATAACCGACGCGGTGCGGACGGTGCCGGCGATACCGCTGTTCATGGCGATTGCGGCATTCATCCCGCAGACATGGACGGCCGAAATGCGTTTCTTCTTCATCTCCCTCATCTTGGGGCTGATTGGCTGGCCGACCCTCGCGCGACGTGTTCGGACACATCTTCTGACAGAACGAAATCAGGAATATGTTCTGGCCGCGCAATTATGCGGTGCATCGTCAAGCCATGTCATCCGGCGGCATCTGCTGCCCAGTTTTACAAGTTATATCATTGTTGATCTCGTGATTTCCTTTCCCTATATGGTGCTGTCCGAAACAGCGTTGAGTTTCATTGGTCTGGGGCTCAAAGATCCCGTCAATTCCCTTGGTGTCATGCTTCAGAATGTGACCAGCGCAGATGTGCTGTTGAACTATCAGTGGTATTTCATCCCCGTGATTTTCTTCATTGCGCTGGTGATGGCGTTTGTTTTCGTCGGTGATGGTCTCCGTGATGCTGCGGACCCGTATTCGGATATCAGCAGGTAAGGTGACTGTTATGAGTGCTTTGATCGATGTTCGTAACCTGACGCTGAAATTTCATACCGATGAAGGGCTGATCACGGCGGTGGATAATGTCAGTTTTTCGCTCAACCGTGGCGAGGTGATGGGGCTGGTGGGCGAGAGCGGTTCAGGCAAATCGGTGACAGCCAAATCCCTGATGCACCTCAATCCGTCGAACGCCGTCTATACCGGGGAAAGCCAGATCACCCTGAATACCGATTCCGGCCCTGTCGATGTGCTTTCGCTTAACCGGCCGGCTGATCTCAAGGTTGTCCGGGGCGGGGCTGTCTCGATGATTTTTCAGGAGCCGATGGCAAGTTTTGCACCGTCGATCAGTATCGGCAAACAAATGATTGAACAGCTTCAGCTCCATTCCGATATGAGCACCCAGCAGGCGCGTGAAATTTCGATTGAGATGCTGGACCGTGTCGGTATTTCGGATCCCTCACGCCGGATCGACCAATACGCGTTTGAACTTTCTGGCGGCATGCGGCAGCGG
Source organism: uncultured Hyphomicrobiales bacterium (assembly GCA_964580905.1). GTDB lineage: Bacteria > Pseudomonadota > Alphaproteobacteria > Puniceispirillales > UBA1172. The sequence continues at coordinate 9,748 of CAZOLR010000012.1, forward strand.
GCGATGATCGCCATGGCGCTGTCCACCAAGCCGAAACTGCTGATTGCGGATGAGCCGACAACAGCCCTTGATGTGACCATTCAGGCCCAGGTGCTGGATCTTATGAAAGATCTGGTCAAGGAATTCAACATGGCCATCATCTTCATCACCCATGATCTGGGGGTTGTGGCCCAGACTGCCGACAAGGTCAGCGTCATGTATCTCGGGCGCGTGGTTGAAGAAGGCCCGGTCAGGGAAGTTATCAACAAACCCAAGCATCCCTATACGAGAGGCCTGCTTGCAGCACTGCCACGCCTTGATGATCTTGATGCGCCGCTGACACCGGTGCCCGGGGATATCCCCTCGCCGCTGGAACGCCCTGACGGATGTGTCTTCAGCACGCGATGCACGGAGATTGCCGGGGAGATCTGTTCTTCCCGCATTCCTCTTGAAGAATGGATTGATCCCTCTCATCGTGTCGCCTGCCATCTCTATCAGAAGGGAGGCGCGTGATGGGAGAGAAAATGCTGATCACCGCCCGGGGACTCTCGGTAAGCTACCGTATTGGCAAGGGTCTCTTTACCCAGACAAGTCTCAAGGCCGTGGATAATGTCTCGCTGAATATCCGCAAAGGGTCTTTCTTCGGGCTCGTGGGGGAAAGCGGTTCCGGCAAGACGACACTGGGGCGTGCCTTGCTCCGCGCCGCGCCGATTTCGGATGGTAGCGCGATCTATCAGGATGATGAGGTTGAATACGACCTGACCCGGATTGAAAAGGCAGAGCTTGAGGATTACCGGCGCCGGGCACAGCTGATCTTTCAGGATCCCTATGCGGCGCTGTCGCCACGCATGACGGTGCGGGATATCATCGCAGAACCGCTGGAAGTGATGAAGATCACCTCTTCGCGTGAAGAAACCGATGCACGTGTTCGTGAGATTGCCGCAAAATGCCGGCTTAATCTTGAGCACCTGAGGCGGTTTCCCCATGCGTTTTCCGGCGGCCAGCGCCAGCGGATCTCCATTGCCAGAGCTCTTGTCTCACACCCGCAATTCATCATCGCCGATGAAGCGGTGGCGGCGCTGGATGTGTCCATTCAGGCGGATGTGCTCAATCTTCTCAAGCAGCTTCAGGCTGAGATGGGGCTGACCTTCATGTTCATCAGCCATGATCTGAGTGTGGTGGCCCATACATGCGACCATGTGGCGGTGATGTATTTGGGCCGGCTTGTGGAAATCGCGCCGACACGAAAACTGTTTGCGGCACCGAAGCACCCTTACACCAAAGCGCTTTTTTCCGCGATCCCGTCCCTTAACCCTGATGAGCGCGGCACCGCCCAGAAACTGGAAGGCGAGATCCCTTCACCAACCAACCAGCCACCCGGATGCAAGTTTCATACGCGTTGCCCCCATGCGGTGGATATCTGCAAATCAGATGAACCGAAGCTTGAGGTGGCCGATGGTGAACACGAAGTCGCCTGCCATCGGTGGAAAGAACTCTTTGCCTGAAAGCCGTAAACACCTGACTTTTGCACGGATGAAATCAGGTGATGACCTGCGGCCTTAATCGGTGGATTTAAGCCGGCTGTTCTGCACGATGACAACCGCACCGACAGGCAGGCAGAGCGTGATGGCGGCAACCGTGATCATCAGGATTCCCAATTCCGAATAATCGGCCGCGGAAACAATTTCCCCTGTCACTTTATCCTTCACTTCGCGCGTCACCTCAAAAATCTGGTTGAGATATTTGGTGCCAAGTGAACTTGCCGACAGCGCCAGATTGGTGAAGGACGCAAAAACCGCGAAAAAGGTGGCTTTCATATTGGCCGGTGCATTTTTTGCAATCCAGGCCAGAAGCGGGATCATGGAAACCTGACCTAGCGGAGACTCCACTGCGGTGTTGATAATGGCAATGAATTTCGCATCCACCACCCCGCCGGTCATTGAACCTGTCCAGTGATGAAGGCCGTAATACATCCCGATGCTGGGCAGGAACAAGACCGTTCCGGCGACCGAAAGAACAACCATGATCCGCGCAATTGAATTCCGGGCCATGAAGGGACGCAGCAGAATGATCCCCGCCAGGGTAAGAACGGAGGCGAGCAGGGAGAGAACGGAAAAGAACTGCTCATTGAACAACAGCACGTCAATCTCAAACCAGGTCAGGCCCGGGCCGGGGCTTGGCATGGCGCGGAAGACAAAGATGATGATCGCTGTCCCGATGATCATGAGACGCTGGGCCTCGGGCAGATATTTTACAAGCCGGTTCATCAGAAACAGAATGATGGCCGTTGATCCGGCAAAGACGATTTCCTGCGCGAAGGGCAGATTGAGCGTGCCGACGCTCACCGAAAAGATCACAAAGGCAAGACTGCCCAGAAGAACAGACCAGTTGATTTCTGTTTTTTCACGCATGGTGCTGTGATGGGAAGGCGTGATGCCGCTTGCGGCAAGATCACGGGCTGACTTCATGGCAAGTATCCGGGCCAGCAATACCCCGCATACCGAAACAGCCGGGATAAGGAGCGCGTAAAGATAAATATCGGCGTAAAGCTCAATACGCTGTGTTTCGCTCAGGTCATCAACACCGCTGAACAGAATGACATTGGCCAACGCCACCAGCACGGTGCCGCCAATGATGGCAAAACGCCCCAATGTCTGCATGGTGGTGTGCATGGTTTTTATCTGGCCTTCAGGAAAGGGCGTGCCGTCCTTGTTGACCGTCGGCACCGCTTCAACCGTCATGGCATCGGCCACGACATCCTGAATGACATAGCCTACCGGCGCCAGAATAACGCTGACCACATACCATGTTTCCACGGGCAGAATTCCGGCCATCATCTCTGTATGCCCGATCAGCCCGTGCATGATCATCAGGCTGGCGGCGATGACGGCGGCGCCGATGAAGACCATGTAATTCTTGTGCTTCCAGATGAGATCCACCAAATGACCAAGCGGCATCTTCAGAGCCCATGGCAGGCCTGCCCAGAAGCCGAGACCAGCCAGAAAAGCTGCGGAGAGGTCAAGGTAGTCCTTGATGAAAAACGTGCCGACAATACCCGTGAGCCCGGAAATCCCTGCCGCGGTATACACCATGAGCGGCGGCAGATAACTCAGCCTGAACTGGCGGGGCAGATCAGCAAACGCATGAAAGATATACCAAAGCAGTTTCAACATCACAGACACGATTACATTATTAAAACAGGTTTAATATTTGATCCAGGTGGTCTTGAGCGCGGTGTATTTATCCAGCGCGTGAAGGGAGAGATCACGGCCGATGCCGGATTGCTTGAACCCACCAAAAGGTGTCATCGGGCTGAGCGCATCCACGGTATTGACCGAAACCGTACCTGCCCTCAGGCGGCGTGAAACCCGGTGCGCACGGGACAGATTCCCCGTCCAGAGAGAAGCCGCAAGGCCATAGATCGTATCGTTGGCGATCGACACAGCTTCGTCTTCGCTGTCAAACGGGATGACGGAAAGCACCGGGCCGAAAATCTCATCCCGGGCAATATCTGCCGCCGGTGCCACGTTGTCAAAGATCGTCGGTTCAATGTAAAGCCCGCGGTTGTCAATTTTGACCGCATTGCCGCCGGTGATACAGTCCGCGTCTTTTTTGCCCAGCTCGATCATGCTGACGATCCGGTCATGCTGTTCCTGGCTGACAATCGCCCCCATCCCGGAGGCAGGATCAAGCGGGTTGCCCGGCGCAAAATTGGCCGCACGCGCAACAATCCGTTCAACGAATTCTTTATGGATCGACCGTTCGACAAGCAGGCGTGAATTGGCTGAGCACACTTCACCCTGATTGAAGAAAATCCCCAGTGCTGCCATATCGGCGGCCGCATCAAGATCATCGCAATCCGCAAAGACGAGGTTCGGGCTCTTGCCGCCGGTTTCCAGCCAGACCTGTTTCATATTCGACTGGCCCGCATATTGCTGGAAGAGTTTGCCCACCGGTGTTGAGCCGGTGAAGGCGAGGCAGTCCACATCCGGGTGCAGGCCGAGCGCCCGGCCTGCGGTCTCCCCGTAACCTGGCACCACATTGAGAACACCTTCGGGCAGGCCGGCTTCCATGGCAAGCCGGGCAAGGCGCAGGGCCGAAAGAGGGGATTGTTCTGCCGGCTTGAGCACGATGGAATTGCCTGCGGCAAGTGCGGCAGAGACTTTCCATGTCGCCATATCGAGCGGGAAATTCCACGGCACCACCGCACCGACAACCCCCAGAGGCTCGCGCGTGATCATCGCCAGATCACCCGGGCCCGTGGGTGCGATTTCATCATAGATTTTGTCAATGGCCTCCGCATACCATTGAAAAAAGAGCGCCGCGCCCGGAACGTCAATCGTCGCGGCATCTTCGACCGGCTTTCCCATATCCATGCTGTCAAGAAGCGCAAGTTCATCCAGATTGGCCCGGATGAGATCTGCCAGTTTGAGCAAAACAGCCTTTCGGTTCATCGGGGTTTCGCCGGACCAGACACCTTTTTCAAACGAGGCCCGGGCTGTGGCCACCGCATGATCGATATCCGCGCTGTCGCCTTCCGCCACGTCGGCCAGTTTTTCCCCTGTTGCCGGGTTTGTTGTGGCAAAGGTCTTGCCGGATAGGGCATCGGACCCCTTGCCGTTGACAAACATCTGGCCTGAAGGGTTGAGCCTTGCGGCGAGATCATTCCATTCTTCAAGACTATGGACCGGCATGTTTACATCCCCCCTGTAACAATATTTCCCGGTAAGGGTAGCGTGTTTTTCCCGGCGGTATCAACCCATGGCGGTGTTGATTTCGCCCCTTCAAGATTATGACGGGCAATGCCTGCAAGAACCAAGAAAAAAGTACCGGCAGCACATCATGCCGTCTGCCGGATATATATCAGGAGGCGTTAGTGTGAGGGCGGCAGAAGAGGGATCCGTAGGATCAGTGAAGAGGCGGAATTGCCGGATTTGCTGTTTTTTCTCATTCCGTATTGTGCAAGTATATACTCGGTAAAGGGGAGGTAACGTGATGAAAAAACCTGCGGTTGATATTGTCGGCATTACGAAAATCTATCCGCACCGTCTTCATCCTGTCACCGCCCTCAGCAATGTCAGTTTTGATATTCTGGACAACGAGTTTTTCACCCTTCTGGGTCCGTCCGGATGCGGCAAGACAACGCTCCTGCGGATCATCGCCGGTTTTGAGGATGTTACCCAAGGGCAGGTGCTGCTTTACGGGGATGATATCAGCCCGCTTGCGCCGCATCAGCGACCGGTCAATACAGTGTTTCAGCAATACGCGCTTTTCCCGCATCTGACAGTCTCTGAGAACGTGGCCTTTGGCCTGAAGCGGCTCAAACAACCCGGTGAGCAGGTCAGCCAACGCGTTAAAGCCATGCTTGAGTTGATCCGTATGTCAGATTTTGCCGAACGCAAACCGCATGAGCTTTCGGGTGGTCAGCAACAGCGTGTGGCACTGGCACGTGCGCTGGCGCCAGCGCCCAAGTTGCTGTTGCTTGATGAACCTCTCTCGGCTCTTGATCTCAAGCTTCGCCAGGCCATGCGGGAAGAGCTGAAAGCCATCCAGAAGCAGACCGGCATCACCTTTGTTTTCGTTACCCATGATCAGGAAGAGGCAATGGCCATGTCGGACCGTATCGCCGTCATGAGCAACGGGGCAGTCCAGCAGATAGGCACACCGCAGGAGGTCTACACCAATCCCGTCAATCATTTTGTTGCCAATTTCATTGGCGAGGCAAATATCATCGAGGCCGAGGCAACGCCAATGCGCGGCACTTCCGCAAAGCTGGCGACACAGGACTGGCCGCCGATAAGGGTTGATCTGGGCCGTAAGCTTGCCGGACCGGAAAGCCTTTCCATCATGGTCCGTCCTGAACAGATCAGCCTGCGCCCGGCAAGTGCCAGAAACAAACAAGGTCAGGCCAGCGGTCAGGTGTTGGGTTTATCTTATCTCGGCTCAGATACCCAGTGTCATATCACCCTTGAAAGCGGCCTTTCGATTCTGGCACGGATACAGAATGTTTCTGAAGAGCTGGGAAATCTCACCGTTGGCCAAAAGGTTGTTGTCGAATTTCCGGAGAGCGCCGTCAGGGTGCTGGCGAAGTAATGGCCGGGCTCATTTCCACTTCTGCAAAAACAAAGGCCGAAGGCTCGATCGTTGAAGGCCGGCAGGCCATGCTTCTCTTTCCGGCATGGGCGGTCATCGGCGTGCTGCTGGTGGTGCCGGTGCTGATCATGTTGATCTATTCTTTTCTGACACAGGATTTCCGTGGTGGGGTGATCTGGGAATTCACCCTTGAAGCTTATGACCAGTTTTTTCTGGATCGGGGGCTTTTTGGTGATGAAGCACCAAGTATCGAATGGACCTATATCCTGATTTTCTGGCGGTCTTTTCTGCAGGCGTTTTTTGCCATGATCTTCTGCCTTCTGATTGGCTTTCCTACCGCCTATTTCATTGCGACCCAATCCCCCCGGTCGCGATCTATGTTATTGTTTCTCGTCACGATACCGTATTGGGTCAATCTTCTTATCCGGACCGTATCGATGAAATTTCTTATTCGTGATACCGGGCCGATCAATGAGTGGCTGATAGCCTTTTCCGTCATCGATGAGCCGGTACGCATGATCAATACCGCCTTCGCGGTGCAGCTCGGGCTTTTTTATTCCTATCTGCCTTTCATGGTGCTTCCCATCTACGCCTCGATTGAGCGCTACAATTTCGTTCTTTCAGAAGCCGCGGCGGATCTTTACACCGGCAGATGGACGACAATGCTAAAGGTGGTCATCCCCTCGGTAAAGCCAGGCATCGTTGCCGGCTGTATTCTGGTCTTCATCCCCAGTCTTGGCGCTTTCCTTGCACCTGATTTGCTGGGTGGTGCCAAGAACTTCATGATCGGCTCACTGGTTGAAGAACAGTTCAAGGGCCAGGCCGGGGACTGGCCTTTCGGTGCGGCGGTATCGATGGTTCTGCTGACCATCATCATGATCATTCTTCTCATTTACGCCCGCAGTCAGGCGCGGGATGCCGAAGGGGCCAGATGATGGCGCGGGTCGGCAAATCCATCCGCTGGTATCCGGGATTTCGTGCAATCACCATCGCATGCCTGATTATCCTCTACGCGCCGCTGATCATCGTGATGATCTATTCTTTCAACAACTCGGCTTCGATCACCGTATGGGGTGGGTTCAGCCTGATCTGGTATGAAGATGTGTTTTTCGGTCTTGAATCCGCAAAATTCAAACAAGCCACGATAAACTCCCTCATGATTGCGGTGATGGCCGCGGTTGTTTCGACCGCTATTGCCACTTCTGCCTCACTGGCAATGGTCCGGGGCAGGGCATTCAGGGGCAAGGCGCTTACCTTCGGGCTTATCAATCTGCCGCTGATGGTGCCTGAGATCGTGACCGCTGTCGCCACACTCATCTTTTTTGCTTCCATCGGTTTTGAACGTGGTGTGCTGAGCATCCTGCTCGCTCATATCGTCTTTTGTATTCCCTTTGCCTATCTCCCGATCGCCGCACGGCTTCAGGGTATTTCCAGTATCTATGAGCAGGCTGGTCGTGATCTCTATGCCACCCCGGGTGAGACGTTCAGGCTTATCCTCCTGCCTCTGATGTTGCCCGGGATTCTCTCCGGATTTCTGTTGGCGTTCATCATCTCTCTCGATGATTTCATCATCACCAATTTTGTCAAAGGAGCAGGGGTGGAAACACTGCCAACAGCCATATTTGGCGCCGTCAAACAGGGCATCAAGCCGAATATTATGGCGATTTCATCAATCATGTTGGTGGTGTCATTTATTCTGGTGTCCATCTCTTATCTCATCAGCCATATGGGGCGGGAGAAATAGCTGAACCGCTGCTTAGATAAAATTTGTTTGTTCACATGATGGAATAATCTACAGTTTACCGAGGTAATTAATAAATCCAGCTAATGGATAATCGCAAAGGAGGATATAATGCGTAAATTCACAACACTAATTGCCGCGACAGCGATGGCCGTTCTCGCGGCACCTGCCGCCGCGGAAAAGCTGTCGGTTTATCATTGGTTTGAATATATTCCGCAGGAACTTTTGAACAAGTTTACAGCCGAAACCGGCATCGAAGTGGTGATGGACACCTACGATTCCAATGAAGCCATGCTGTCAAACCTGAAAGCTGGGGGTATGGGCAGTTACGATGTGGCGGTGCCGGGTGACTACATGGTGAAAATCATGGCTGGTGAAGGCATGCTCGATACGTTCAAGCCATCTGAGCTGAAAAATTTCGGTAATATTGAAGACAAGTGGAAGAACGTCGATTTCGATATGGGGCGCAAGCATTCCATTCCGTATCAGTGGGGGTCGACAAGTTTTTCCGTTGATACCAATGTCTATGGCGGCAATATCGATACAACCGATATCATCTTCAATCCGCCCCAGGAGCTGAAAGGCAAGATCAACGTCCTTGATACGGCGGGTGAAACCCTCACTTTTGCATCGATCCATATGGGGATCCCCCAATGCAGTACCGATAAGTCCCAGCTCAAGGCGCTGAGTGCGATGCTTGACGGTGCCAAGGCGCATTGGGCATCGTTCAATTCCGATGGCGCCAAGGATGTGCTGGTTTCCGGTGACGCCAGCGCCGGCATGATCTGGAATGGCTTCGGCGCCAAAGCACGTTCGGAAAAGGCGTCGCTCAAATACGCCTATCCCAAGCAGGGTTATATCGTCTGGATGGATAATGTGGTGTTGCTCAAAGACGCCCCGAACAGGGCGGCTGCACTCAAGTTCATGGATTTTCTGCTTGAACCTGAAAATGCCGCAGCGGTTACCAACTATGCCCGCTATGCTGCCGGTGTCAAAGGTGTCGGTCCTTTTCTTGATCCGGAACTGGCCAAGGCACGTGAGAATAATCCGCCGGCCGATGCGCCAGCCGGTGTTTTTGTTGAGGTCTGTGACCAGCAGACACAGTCGCTCTACGATGCGATCTGGACACGTCTGAAAAAGTAAATATGCGGAACCGGTGATGCTCTTTCATGGGCATCACCGGTTTTCATATCCATGTCAGATCATTCTATTCCTATGAGTGCCGCTGCCATCGCAAGAGGTGTTTCAACTGGCAGTATTGACGCAGAAATCCTGATAGAGACGTGCCTGAGCCGTTGCGCCCAGGTGCAGGAAAAGCTCAACCCATTTACGGCCATCTACAGGGAAGAGGCAAGAGACAGGGCTGCCCTGATCAAGAAAAGGATCAAGGCTGGCGGCAAACCCCGAAAACTTGAAGGCGTGCCGGTTGCTATCAAGGAATTCACCCCGATCATCGACAAGCTGACGACACGCGGGTCAGCCGCACTCAGTCAGAATATTGAAACCTTCCAGCCCGTAATTGTCGACCGCCTCGAATCCGAGGGCGCGATAATCATCGCCCGAACCACCACCCCGGAATTCGCCCATTCAAGTTTCACCCGCTCCCCCCTTTTCGGACATACCCGGAACCCGTTTGATCCTGAACGCACCTGCGGGGGGTCTTCGGGTGGTGCGGCGGTCGCCGTCGCAACAGGATGCGTACCACTGGCGGAAGGCACGGATATGGGTGGATCGGTTCGTATACCGGCAGCTCTATGCGGTGTTGTTGGGCTGAAACCCAGTCTTGGCCGGATTCCCATGGATATCCTGCCAACCGTATTTGACACGATTTCCCATTTTGGCCCCCTTGGCCGCAATATCGAAGATATTCGTCTTTTCATGGATGTTGTCTCCGGGCCTGATGAGCGCGATATCCTGAGCCAGCCCTCTCCGTCCCCTTTAGATAAAACCCGGATTGATTCGAAAACCCTGAAACTTGCGGTTTCTCCTGATCTCGGTTTTTTTGACGTTGATCCTGAAGTCGCGGCTGATTTTGCGAACGCCGTCGGAGTTCTGCGTGATGCCGGCGCGGTTCTTGATGAGATAGACCTCGGCTGGTCTCCGCATATGGTGGACGCATGGTATGATTACTGGTGTGTATATCTGGCCGCGGCGGTGGATGACCTGCTTGATGAGCATCGCGAAGTAATGGATCCTGAATTTCTCTCTCTGGTGGATCGCGGCCGGGAGATGTCGGCCGTTGCCTTCCGCCGGATAGATGAGATACGCACCCGCCAATGGCATGCGTTCACAGGGGCCATGGCGGGGTATGATGCTCTGCTCTGCCCGACAATGGCACTGCCGGCACCGCCACTTGAAGCGAGCGAGGCGGATTACACCAGGCTTGATGCTGATGGCAGGCTCAAGGGGCTGGATATGACCTGCCTGTTCAATTCTATCGGCCAGTGTCCGGCCCTTTCCGTTCCGATGGGGATGACCGGCGGCGGCCTGCCCACGGGCATACAGATCATCGGCCATCGTTTTGCCGACAGTGATGTTTTGCGTCTTGGTGACCTTTTTGAAAAGATGATGCCATGGTCGGCACCGCTTGATACGATCATCGCCGGATTTGCACCCGCCGCCCCGAACCCGAAAGAGGAATCCCATGCCTGAAGATACATCACCTCTGGTAAAGAGCCGCTATGACGTTCTGTTTGAGCCGATGGCCATCGGCCCTGTTACCGCCAGGAACCGTTTCTATCAGGTGCCGCACTGCAATGGTGGTGGGTATCGTGATCCGTCGGCTGTTGCTGAAATGCGCCGGGTCAAGGCCGAAGGCGGCTGGGGTGTTGTCTTCACTGAACAGGTTGAAATCCATCAGACCAGCGAGATAAGCCCGTTTATTGAACTGCGTCTCTGGGAAGACAAAGATATGCCGATGATGGCCAGGATGGCAGATGCGATCAAAAGCCATGATGCCCTGGCCGGGATAGAACTGGCCTATTCCGGGATCAACGGGCCCAATCTCTACACCAAGGAAGTGCCGCTTGCCGCGACAGGCGGACCGATCATCACCTTTACCTCTGATCCGGTGAATGCGCGCAGCCTTGAGAAAGAAGAAATCAGGGATGTCCGCCGTTGGTATGTGAATGCCGCGAGGCGGGCCAGGGATTGCGGTTATGATCTTGTCTGTCTTTATGGTGCCCACGGGTTCGGCATCATCCAGCATTTTCTTTCCCGCACGACCAACAAGCGCAGCGATGAATATGGCGGAAGCCTTGAAAACCGGAGCCGGTTCATGCGGGAAGTGGTGGCGGATATCCGCGATGCTGTTGGCGATACGATGGGGATCACCATCCGGCTGTCGCTGGATGAGGCGTTTGATGAGCTCAGTTTTTCGAACAGTGAGTTGCGCGAATGCATCGATATGAACAGCGATGTGCCTGATCTCTGGGATCTTGCCCATGGCACCTGGGAAGACTGTTCCGGCACATCACGGTTCAAGGATGAAGGCGCACAGGAAGACCTGATCCGCGGAATAAGAGAACTGACCACCCGCCCTGTTGTCGGGGTTGGCCGTTTCACCTCTCCTGATGCCATGGTCCGGCAGATCCGATCCGGGATACTTGATTTCATTGGCGCGGCGCGGCCATCGATTGCGGATCCGTTCCTGCCAAACAAGATCCGCGATGGCCGGATCGAAGATATCCGGGAATGCATCGGCTGCAATATATGTGTGACCGGTGATATGACCATGTCGATTTCCCGCTGTACGCAGAACCCGACCTTTATGGAGGAATGGCGCAAGGGCTGGCATCCTGAAAACAAACCCGTGAAAGGGGAAAGCCGGTCGGTGCTTGTCATCGGCTCTGGTCCGGCCGGGCTGGAAGCGGCCAGGATGCTTGGTGGCCGCGGCTATGAAGTGGCACTGGCCGAAGCCGGTCTTGATCTTGGCGGCCGGGTGGCAAGAGAACGGCAGCTGCCCAATCTTTCGGCATGGGGAAGGGTTATGGACTACCGGCTGGGTCAGATAGAACCCATGGCTAATGTGTCGGTATACCGGGACAGCCGTCTTGAGGCCGGGGATGTTCTGTCCTTCGGGTTTGAGCATGTCTGCATTGCCACGGGTTCATTCTGGCGGCGGGATGGCACCGCAAGAGCGCATCTGCGCCCGATCCCCATCAGCCCGGATATGGCCGTTTTCACCCCTGATGACATCATGGCGGGAAAGATGCCCGAAGGCCGGGTCGTGATCTACGATGACGATCACTATTATATGGGTGGGGTGATGGCAGAGCTTCTGCGCCAGCAAGGATGCGATGTCTTGCTGGTCACCCCTGCCAATTGCGTGTCGGAATGGACGGTAAACACCCTTGAGCAGAGCTTTATCCAGCGGCGCCTGATCGATATGGGTGTAGAGCTCATCATCGCAAGAAGGGTCAATGCGATAGCCGCGGATCACGTTGTGACCGCCTGCACCTATGCCGGTCATGAAAACGAGATTGAGGCAGATGCCGTCGTGCTGGTGACGGCCCGTGACGGCGATGACCGCCTGTGGCAGGACCTCAGGGCGAGAAAAAGCGAATGGGCCGAAAACAATATCCGGTCCGTCAAGCTGATCGGTGATGCGGCGGCACCGGCGCCAATCGCCTGGGCCACCTATGCCGGTCATCGCTACGCCATGGAACTGGATGAAAAAGATGCCGGGGATGAGCCATGCTTCCGGCGTGAAATTGCGGCACTGGAAGATTAACTTCAGATCAGGGGGAGATGATGGATACAATCTACACGGAAAAGCACCGTTTGCGGGCGTCAAAAACCGAACTTTACGGTGGCGAGCTGCTGCCGCCTTTCGAATGTCCGGAACGGATGGACTTTATTCTCACCGCCCTCAGGGATTCAGGTATCGGGGCTGTTCTCGAGCCGGAAGATTTTGGCCGTGCGCCGATTGCCGCGATACATGATGAAGGCTTTATCCGTTTCATCGAAACCTGCTGGCAGGAATGGGTTGAGGCGGGTTTCAAGGGTGAGGCCATTGCCACGTCTTGGCCTTCACGGTCCATGCCCTCGCCGCATATCCCTGAATTTATCGACGGTAAGATAGGCTATTACACCCTTGCCAGTGAAACATCGATTTCAGCAGGCACGGCTGAAGCGGCCTATGCTTCGGCCCAGGTTGCCCTGACCGGGGCTTCAATGATCAGCCGCGGGGTTGAAAAACAGATCTTTTCGCTGTGCCGGCCTCCGGGGCATCACGCCGCAACGGATCAGTATGGCGGCTATTGCTTTTTCAACAACGCCGCCATCGCGGCCCAGCACATGCGCGATCAGGGCGCCGACAAAATTGCCATCCTTGATGTGGATTTTCATCACGGCAACGGCACGCAGGAGATCTTCTATGAAAGATCCGATGTTCTCTTCCTCTCCCTGCATGGGGACCCGAAGATGGCCTTTCCTTATTTCCTAGGGCATGCTGACGAAACAGGCAAAGGCGAAGGCCACGGGTTCAATCAAAACTATCCGATGGGGCCGGGCACACCCTATTCGATCTGGTCAGAGGCTCTTGAGGACGCGCTTTCCCGTATCAGGGATTTTGCCCCCGATGCCGTGATTGTTTCCTTTGGCGCTGATACGTTTGAGAATGACCCGATCAGTTTCTTCAAACTTGCCAGCGCCGATTATATCGACATGGGCCGCCGTATTGCCGGGCTGGGTCTGCCCCTGCAGGTGGTCATGGAGGGCGGGTATGCGGTCAGCGAAGTTGGCGTCAATACCGTCAATCTGCTCAAAGGCATGGAGGAGTAATCATGACACGGGTAGCCATCACACAAATGCAGTGCTCCTGGGATGAAGCCGCCAATCTTGATAAGGCCGAAGAGCTTTTGCGCAAGGCTGCCGGTGAAGGAGCAGAAATCATCCTGCTTCAGGAGCTCTTCGCCAATGTCTATTTCTGCCCTGATCAGAACCAGAAATATTTTGCCTATGCCCATGAGGTTGACGGCCACCCGTTTCTTGGCCGTTTTGCTTCGGTTGCAAAAGAGCTGGGGGTGGTTTGTCCGGTCAGTTTTTTTGAAAAATCAAACAACGCCTATTTCAATTCGCTGATGATGATTGATGCGGATGGTCGCCAGATGGGGATCTATCGCAAGACGCATATTCCCCAGGGGCCGGGTTATGAGGAAAAATTCTACTTCAATCCCGGGGATCTGGGCTTCCGGGTCTGGGACACGGCCTATGGCCGGATTGGTGCGGGCATATGCTGGGATCAGTGGTTTCCTGAAGCCGCCCGGAGCATGGCGATAAAGGGCGCGGATCTTCTGCTTTATCCGACAGCTATCGGCAGTGAGCCCGGCGATCCGGGGCTTGATTCCTCGGGTCACTGGCAGCGCACCATGCAGGGCCACGCCGCCGCCAATATGGTGGCGCTCGCGGCCAGTAACAGAATAGGCCATGAAGAGGTCGCCGGAATTTCCATGAAATGGTACGGGCAATCGTTTATTGCCGATGGAACCGGTCTTATTGTTGCTGAATGCGGGGATGCTGTTGATGCCATCGCCATGGCTGATTTCGACTTTGCGGAAATGCGCCGGAACCGTGCCTCATGGGGGCTTTTTCGTGACCGGCGTCCCGAAAGGTATGAAACGATACTGGAGTTATCCTGAAAAGGGTTGTGTCCCATTGCTGACTTTTGACCCTCAGGGCATCTTTACCCCGGGGCCGGAGAAGGTATACTTCATGAAACATCAATTGTGTCGGAGGAGAGTGGGATGACAGTTTCAGGAACGGGCCCAACCCGGGTTTTTGTTCAGCTACGCTGCCGCCCGGGGACAGCCTATGACGTTGCCGACCAAATCTATGAGCGGGAAATTGTGTCTGAATTGTACTCAACCAGCGGGGAGTGGGATCTTTTCATGATCATCTATATCCCTTCCGGGGAAGAGGTCGGCCGTTTCATCAACGACAATATTCTCGATATTCCGAATATTGACCGCTCACTCACCACGCTGACCTTCAAAGCGTTCTGAGCACGAACAGCACAGACCTATTTCTGTCGTGCATCAAGGGGAATATTGCGGCGCCGGAGCCTTTCCCTGATTGCCGTCAGCCCGCCCGCAAGGGCAATCATCGCCATGCCTGTTGCCGCCTGCGGTGTCGGCCATGTGTCATAGAAAATCCGGCTCCATATCGCGACAAAAAGAAGATAGCTGAAATCCACCGGCGCAAGCCAGCTGCTGTCGGCGGTCTGGTAGGCACGGCTGAGGCAGATATTCCCCGTGAGATTGAGACAGGAAGCAAAAAGACAGAAGCCAAGGACAGCAAGACTCAGCTGTGGCCAGGCTTCAAGAAGGAACGGGACACTGGAACGGGTTTCAGCTTCCAGCGGAAGAAGTGAGATAATGGTGCCGCCGGAAGCGCCGAAGATGATGAACACCAGCGCCACGATAAAGGCAATCGAAAGAGGGCTTTCATTGCGGCACCAGCGCCGCAATATGAGCAGGTTGAGGGCATAGAAGAACCCGGCAATGACCGGCATGATCTGCACCCATCTGAACCCTTCGGCCAATGGATCAAGCACCGTAAATGCCCCGGCCATGCCCAGAATGAGCGCACCGAGCCGCCATGGTCCGATCACTTCACCAAGAAAGGGGCCGGCCATCAGCGTGATGAAAAAAGGATAGGTATAGAGACCGGCCGCCATCTGGCTGACGCTGATCTGCGGGGCGGCGCCAAAGAAAAAGATCATGCAGCATGTCAGCATCAGTGCCCGCAGGAATACGGGCCAGGGGCGGCGGGGCCATAATTGCCTGATCCCGATTGATGCTGTCGCAAGAAGAATGATGAAAGTCAGGTTGAACACCGAACGGATGGCCTGAAACTGCCAGAAAGTCGTATCCGGCGCGATGAGTTTGATCATCGAATCCTGCAACGCAAGAGCACTCACCCCCATCAGAAGCAGGCCGAGGGCCAGCATGGGGCGGTCGTGTTGGGGCCCTTCAAAAAGAGATATTTTCATCCCGGTTTAACCTGCTTTGCTCTTTTCAAGATGAGCGAGAACGTCCTTGTGATCCATCATCCTGTCCGGAAAGCCGTCGGCGCGCATTTCAACGCCGGTTACATCTTCGATCATTTTCGCAACATGAGGCGTCCAGGCGGCACCGCCGTATTTTGCCCGTGCTTCCAGAAAGAGATGCTCGATCAGGCCGGTGAAAAGAAGAGGCGTTTTGTATTCCTTGCCCAGTTTTGTCATCAGGCCAAGATCCTTGCAGGCCAGATCTAGGGTAAAGGAAGTATCAAAAGACCCGTTGAGAATGACCGGGGCAACCGTTTCGAATTCAGCCGAATTGCCCGAACTTGCCTGAATGGCATGGTAGGCGGTTGTCAGGTCAAGTCCGGCCTGTTTTGCCAGCATGAGCCCTTCGGCAGCCCCCACGAGATTGGCAAAGGCAAGCATATTGGTGATAACTTTCAGAATGGAGGCGGAACCGACATCGCCGAGATGAAAGATCTGCCCGCCAAAGGCTTCAAGTGCCGCCCTGTGGCGATCAAATTCTTCGGCGGATGCCCCGACCAGAACGGTTATCTCACCACGTTCCGCGCGATGCACGCCTCCTGTCACCGGGGCTTCGATGGTGCCGATTCCGGCTTCGGCGGCACGTTTGGCCACGTCCAGAATGGCATCGACATCGGTGGTGCTGGTTTCAATCCAGGCGGAGCCTTTCCGCATGGCGGCGCAGGCACCTTTATCCCCCAGCATGACCTCGGAGGAGATGGCCGGTGAGGGCAGGCAGGTGATCAGGCCGTCCACATCCCTTGCGGCTTCTGCCGGGGTTTCCGCCCAGACGGCCCCGCCTGAGATAAGCGCATCACCCCTTGCCCTGTCCCGGTCATTAATTTTGAGAGCAAAGCCTGCCTTAAGGAGATTATCGCCGATCTTGCCGCCAAGATTACCTAATCCGATAAGACCATATTGCTGCATGTCACCCCCCCATAATATGAAATCCTAACCTGAAATCTTCTGCTCTGACCAGAAGATAATCATGCTGTAAATCTCTCTTCTGGCTTGTGGAATTTCAGCAGGGGAGCCGGTGATGGCAGGACGGATAAGGGTGAGGCTTGCAGGCAGAGATTCACTTGAACCTGGCGTCACGCCAGGCCAGCGCCGCTTTCAGCCCCTGTTCCTTTCGGATAGAGTTAAACTCGATGCGTTCCGGGCTTTCGTCGCTCTCAATCTCTATATCAATCTCCAGTGCGGCGTCGAGCGCTTCGCGCATCCGCATAATCTCATATCCGCGGTTGATGGCCTGTTTGGTGAGCTGCACCGATTTTGCGGCGGATTGTGAAATCTGATCAGCGATTGCGAGAGCCTCGCTTATGGCCTTGCCGTCATCGACAACACGGTTGAGCACGCCCATGGTCAGGCACTGATCAGCCGTAAAACGGTCATGTCCTGTCAGAAGCAGCTCTTTTGCCTGTTTCGGCCCTGTCACCCATGGCGCCAGCATGGTGATAACCCCTGAACCAAAGCGAACCTCAGGCATGCCGAAAAGAGCGGATCTTTCGGCCACACTGATATCCGTTGCGAGCATGAGCTCAAACGCACCAGCCAGACAATAGCCGTGCACAGCCGCAATGGTTGGCGTCGGACAGTTCCAGAACTGCATGACAAAATCAAAATCGCGTACCAGAACCTCCCGCCAGGCGTCCCTGCCGCTGATCTCTTTTGCCGCCGCTTCCTTCATGTCAAAGCCAGCGGAAAAGCTGCGGCCTTCCCCGTTGATAACAATGGCGCGAACCCTGTCATCCCGGCTCAGCTCTGTCATTGCTTCGGTGACATCGCTGATCATCGCCTCATTGATGGCGTTAAGGGCTTCAGGCCTTGAGAGGGTCAGCGTGGCAACCCCGCCGGATCGATCAAGTTTGACTGTGCTCATGCGAATACCTTTCGGGGAAAGTGTTGCATTGCCTGATCCTACCGGGCGGCAATCCGGGCGCGCACCCAGTCATGAAAACGTTTCAGGAGATATTCTTCAGGCATGAGGACACCTTCGGAAAAAGGACGTGCACAAAGCCCTTGTTGATTCAGCTCACAGGCATATCCGTCCTGCTCCATCACCAGGGTGGCGAAATCAACGACATTGGACATATCGTAATCCGGATCATTGAGCGTCGCCTCTTCAAACAGCCATTCCGCCGTTATTTCTGTCTGGGTGGGGCCTTTTGGCAGAACACGCACAATTCTCATGTGATCGGCGTATCCGGCTATGAACATCGATGGCCAGGCAGAAGCGTAAAGCTGGCCGCGTTCTATATCCTCAGCGCTCAGACTTGCGATAGTGTGGCCCTGGGCGGAGCCGTCTTTAGACCAGGTCTCAGCTCCTGAACGGAGCCCGCCCCGATAGAACGGATCATCAGATCCGTCATGATCTTCCCAGCCCGGCATATCCATTTTGCTGATGATGCGGCGTGAATACAACGGCACGAGCGACGTCAGTTCAGGATGAATATTGGGGCAATGAAGACATTCATTGAAATTTTCCCAAAAGAGTTTCCAGTTGCAGTTGATGGTTTTGGACCAGGTCTTGCCTACTTTCATCGTCTCAAGAGGAAAACGTGAAAGGCCGTCGGCTGAACGTTGAAAAAGGGTATCAATATCCCATTCGGCATCAGGGTCGGGATGGATGAAAACTGCCCCGCGCCATTCCCGGACAGCGATGGGGAAAAGAGGATGATCGCTCTTGTTAAAGCCTTCCGCTTCGGTGAAGGATGTTGTGGCCGCAAGCGCGCCATCGGCCAGCCGGTAAGACCATTGATGATACGGGCAGACGATCGCATTGGCGTCAAGTCGTCCGCTTTCCGCCGTGCAGAGAACAGAGCCGCGGTGCCGGCAGGTATTAAAGTATCCGCGGAGATGTCCGGCGTCATCACGCAGAACCACCATAGGCTGATTGCCGAGGCACAGTGTCCGGTACTGCCGCGGTTTGGCCAGTGCACTCTGGTGGCACAGATAGACCCAGCCCGCCTGCCATATCCGTTCTTCTTCCAGACGGTGATGGTCGCGCTCTCCATACCAATGCGAAGGCAGGGTGGGTTCGGCTGTCTTCAGGGCATGAGAGGTGTCTTGCTTATCATCCATTGCCGAAATTCCCCTGTTGATGTTCTCATAAGTGCTCCGGGCACACCTGAAACCCGGGCAATATAAAACCGTATCGTGAAAGACTAATTCTGTGAAATAAAATCTGTGGCGACAATTCCCGGTAATCAGAAGGCCAGTGGCAAGAAACCTGTTGTCCGTCCGGAGATTTTTATGAATACTTAATCAATGGAATGATGAAAGGGCGTCTCAGCGGTATATTCATGGGATCAGTTAATCCTTCTCTTGCGCCCTTGCTTGCACCTGCTTCCGTTGCGCTGATCGGGGCCTCGCTCCGGCCGGATTCCTATGGTCTCGTTCTGTATGAGATGCTGAAAGCCGGGGGATATCAGGGCGCGATATACCCCGTCAATCCCGGCTATGCCGGCACCAGCGATGATGTCACATTTTACGGGTCTGTGGGGGAGCTTCCTGCCGCACCGGACCATTCGGTGATAGCGGTTGCAACGGAACGTGCCGCAGCCGCCCTTGAAGATGCGATAAAGGCAGGCACAAAGGCCGCGACCGTTTTTGCCGACACCCATGATACGGCCATGAAAGACCGCATTGGCGATATGGCACGTGAAGCCGGCATCCCGCTGATAGGCCCCAACAGCATGGGGCTGCACAATCTTGATCTCGGCCTTCGGATAACGCCGTTCCCGATGCCGCTTGATCTCAAACCGGGTGGCATAGCCGCTATCATCCAGTCAGGCTCTGTTCTCGGGGCGCTGGTGAATAACGACCGGCGCCTCCGCTTCAATACGGTGATCAGCACCGGGGCAGAAGCCGTGACGTCGGCGGCGGATTTCCTCAAATGGGTGCTTGATCAGCCAAGCACACGGGTGGTTGGCCTCTTCCTTGAAGCGGTCCGGGACCCTGATGGGTTCATCGATGCCCTCGAAGAGGCCGCACGCCGGAACATCCCTGTTGTCATCCTGAAAGTCGGGCGCAGCGAAGCCAGCGCCAGAATGGCGATGAGCCATACAGGGGCAATCGTCGGCAATTACGAGGTTTTTCGTGCCGCGGTTGAAAGCCGGGGTGCGCATCTGGTCACAACCCTTGATGAGATGGCGGCAACGCTGGCTGTGTTCAGCCAGGGCAGAGAAGCTGTTGGCGGGGGAATTGCCACCATCCATGATTCCGGAGGTGAGCGGGAACTCATCGCTGATCTCGCCGAAGATCTGGACGTTCCTTTTGCCCGTCTTTCCCCGGAAACTTATGCTGAAATCCAGGCGTGTCTTGAGCCCGGGATGGAGCCGGATAACCCGCTGGATGCCTGGGGGACAGGCCATGGCGCCGATCAGATATTCGCCCGTTCTTTCACGGCCATGCTCAAAGATGACAACGTGGCGGCCGGGCTTTACATGATGGACTGGCGGCAGAATTACTATCTGCACGAAATGCATGAAAAGGTCCTGTATTCGGTTGCTGAGACTGCCACCAAGCCGGTTATTGCCGCCAGCAATTACGCCCTGACCGACAATCGCGAGATGGCCTCCCGCATGGCGGACCGGAACATTCCTTTGGTGGAAGGCACAAGAGAAGCACTGATCGCGGTTCGCCATCTTCTCAGCCGTGGCCGGTCTGACCACGCCAGCAAAGCCCGCCCCCCTGATGAAATGCCGGACCATCCCGCATCGGCATCCTGGCAAAAGCGAATCGCATCGTCTCAGCTTGCTGAGGATGATTTGCTCGGCCTGCTTCGTGATTACAGTATCCCGGTGCCTGAAACCGATGTGGCAACAACCAGAGAAGAGGCCGTTGCTGCGGCGATGCGAATCGGTTTTCCCGTTGTGCTGAAAACTCTGGCAGAGGGGGTGCATCACAAAACAGAGGCGGGAGGGGTGAAAGTCGGCCTTGAAGATAAGGATGCGGTTGCCTCTGCCTATGATGACCTGTCGCACCGGCTGTCCGAAAGGGTGCTGGTGGCAAGCCTGGTGCGCGGTGATGTTGAAATGGCGCTTGGCGCGGTCAATGACCCTGATTTTGGTATGGCGGTGATGATTTCTGCCGGCGGTGTCGGGGTGGAGTTGCTTGATGACAAGATCATCATGATGGCGCCATTTTCGGCAGATCAGGCGCTGGCCAGGCTTTCCGGGCTCAAAATTCACCGCCTGCTTGAGGGGTATCGCGGCAAACCGCGGCTGTGTATTGAGGGATTTGCTGAGACAGCGGCACGATTTTCACGTCTTGTCCATGATTTGCGGGGGTGTATTGCCTCGGCTGATATCAACCCTGTTATCGTCAACGAAAACAGTGCCTTTGCCGTGGATGTGCTGATTATACCTTCTGATAAGGCAAGTTGAATAATAATCAGTTTATCCCTTATCCGTGATCAGGGAATCAGGGGTTCAGACCAAACTTTTCACAAAAAAATCGGCTTAGCGGGTTGTTTCATGCCCGGAAATAAGCCTTAATTGTAATATGGAGAATTCATGGGAGGTTAAACATGAGCCCGAAAACAATTAACAATAAACCGCTTCACAAGTCCATCGGGGAACTTGCGGAAAACACGAAAGCCGGCAAACTTGACCGGCGCGAATTCCTTGCCATGGCAACAGCCCTTGGTGCAACCACTGCTACTGCGTACGGATTGCTCGGGCTGGCTGGCCCGAAAGCGGCACAGGCTGCCGGCAAGAAAGGCGGCACCCTCAAGGTATCCATGAGCATCAGGCCGTTTGAGGATCCCCGGGTCTATGACTGGTCGGAAAAAGGAAACCTCGGCCGCATGATCTGTGAGCCGCTGGTCCGCTATACATCAGACTTCACGTTTGAGCCGTGGTTGCTGGAAAGCTGGGATGTGAACGAAGACGCAACCCGCTACACGCTTAATGTCCGCAAGGGCGTCAAGTGGAGCAATGGCGATACGTTCGATGCCGACGACGTGATCTACAATATCAATCGCTGGTGCGACAAGGGCGTGGAAGGAAACTCCATGGCTGGCCGAATGGCCACCCTGGTCGATCCGGACACGAACAAAGCCCGCGCCGGTGCCATCAAGAAAGTCGACGACTATACCGTCGAACTGAATCTGCCAAACGCCGATATCACGATTATTCCGGGTATGGCCGATTATCCGGCGCTGATTGTCCATCGCGATTTTGAAACATCCGGCGGTGATCTTTCGAAAAACCCTGTCGGAACAGCGCCATGGTCACTGGTGAGCCATGAAGTCGGCAACAGCGCCGCATTCAAGCGCCGTGATGGCTGGTGGGGCGGTGATGTCTATCTTGACGGCATCGAATTCACCGACTACGGCACCGATCCTGCGGCTGAACTGGCCGGGTGGGAAGCGGGCGATATCCATGTCAACTATCAGACCACCGGTGATTATATCGACATCATCGAAGGCATGGGCATGACCACCCATGAAAAGGTGACGGCGGCGACGCTGATCGCCCGCGTGAACATGGGGGTTGAGCCTTACACCGACAAGCGTGTTCGTAATGCCCTCCAGATGGCGGTGAGCAATCAGGCTATCCTTGATCTCGGATACAATGGCCGTGGTCAGCCTGCGGAAAACCATCATGTCGGCCCGATGCATCCGGAATACTACGCTCTGCCCAAGAAAGAGCGTGATATGGCCGGAGCCATGGCCCTGATGAAAGAAGCAGGAATGGAAGATTTTGAACATGAGCTGATCTCTATTGACGATGCCTGGCGTCGTGACACCACCGATGTGGTTGCCGCCCAGCTTCGTGAAGCCGGGATCAAGGTCAAGCGGACGATCATTCCGGGTTCATCTTTCTGGAACAACTGGACCCAGTATCCGTATTCCACGACAAGCTGGAACATGCGGCCTCTGGGTGTGCAGATCTACGCTCTTGCCCTGCGTTCAGGCGAAGCATGGAATGAAACCGCCTACAGCAACCCTGAGTTTGATTCCAAACTCACCCAGGCGCTTTCCATCGCGGACCACAAGAAGCGCAGTGAACTCATGAAGGACCTGCAGACCATGATTCAGGATTCCGGGATCATGATCCAGCCGTACTGGCGGTCACTCTACAAACACACCGCGCCGAACGTGAACAACGACGATATGCATCCTCAGTTTGAGATGCATTTCGAAAACGTCTGGCTTTCGTAAGGCTATAAATTGTCGGGGGCGGCATTGATCGCCCCCGGCATATTAGGCACTCTGATTATTTCAGATGTTATTATTTATTTTCAAAAGACTGATTGTACTTTTCATGTCGATGCTGGCATTGACGGTGGTGGTGTATTCACTTGTCACTGTTGAGCCTAATCTGCGGAAAATGGCGCTCAATCTCAATAATATCCGCATGGAAGAAGCGGATGTGCAGTCATGGCTTGAGAAAGAGGGCTATAAAAGACCACTTTATGTCCAGTATACGGAATGGCTTGGAAATTCGCTTCAGGGCGATCTCGGGCATTCCACCTTGTTCCGGGAACCCGTGAACAGCATCATTTTCGAAAAACTCTCTCATACCGGCATTCTGATGTTCTGGGTGCTGATTACCATGATCCCGTCGGCTCTGGTCATTGGTATTGTCTCAGGCATGCGGGAAGGGTCAAAAACGGACCGGTCGCTCTCCTTCTTCTCGATTGTGACGACGGCGACACCGGAATATGTCAGCGGCATCATCTTTACCGTTGTCTTTGCCTCCTGGCTTGGCTGGTTGAAAGGCGTTGCCAAGGCGGGGGACGTCACGCTGGAAAACTTTACCCTGCCGGTGCTGACCATATCTCTTTATGGCGTCGGATATATCGCGCGGATGACCAGGGCCTCAATGGCTGAAGTCATGACCTCGCAATATATCCGGACCGCGACCCTGAAAGGCCTGTCGTTTCGCAGTGTGGTTCTCAAACACGCGTTGAGAAATGCGCTTATTGCCCCGTTCACGGTCATCATGCTTCAGTTTCCCTGGCTGCTGACCGGCGTGGTCATTGTAGAAAAACTTTTCAATTACAAGGGATTTGGCTGGTTGCTTGTTGCCTCCGCCGATGACAACGATATCAACATGACGCTGGCCTGTGCGCTGGTATCGGTGGTGCTTGTCATATCCACGCAGCTCATCTCCGATATCGGGTACAGCTACCTCAATCCGCGGATCAGGTTCAAATAAGGAGGGCGTGATGGAAACCTTATCGACCCTTCAGATCTGGATCTGGTTTTTCAGCTCTCTCTGGCCTGTATGGTGTGCGATTTTCCTGACCATGGGGGTGGGGTATGTGTTTCGTGCCCGTCTCGGCCTTTTCGGGCATCTCTTTGACAGCGGCGTCGGGATGCTCGGGCTTTTCATATGTCTCTTCTGGTTTTTTGCCGCGATTCTTGCGGATGCTGTCGCGCTGTATGAACCGCTGGAACAGATTGTCATGTACCGGCGAAAACCCCCGGGTGTCATCAATATGGAAACAGGTCTGCCTTTTCTTTTCGGCACCGACACACTCGGGCGTGATCTGTTCAGCCGGATGATCCACGGGAGCCGTTTTGTGCTCATCATCGCGCCGGCCGCAACGCTGGTTGCGTTTGTGGTGGGGATAACCCTTGGTCTTCCCGCCGGGTATTTTGGCGGCAGGCTTGATGCCGTTCTGTCGTTTATTGCCAATCTTGTGCTGGCCTTCCCGGTGATACTTCTTTTCTATCTCTTGGTGACGCCGGGGATACGGGAGACGGTTCTGCCCAATATCATGGCAGGGGTGTTTTTCCTCTTTCCGGTGATCTTCGCGCTGATCTTTGTCCGGGCGCGATATCTTGAACGCCCCCTGGTTATGCTGATGGCAAGTATGGTCATTGTTGCCGTGGGAGGATGGCTCTATTTCGGTCTTGCCTTTGATTATGACGTGCTGGGCCGGTTTGTCGGCACGCTTATCGGTGATCCTTCGCTTCGATTTGTCCGGATTGAACCGAATGAGCTGAACATTTTTGCCTCGGTGGTGTTCGCAACCTCGCCGGGGGTGTTCCGCATCGTGCGGGGGCTTACCCTTGATATCAAGACGCGGGATTATGTTGCCGCCGCCATGACACGTGGTGAAAGGCCGACCTATATCATGATGTGGGAGATATTGCCGAATGCGCGCGGTCCCCTCATCGTGGATGCCTGCCTCAGGGTGGGGTATGTCACCATCCTGCTGGGTACTCTTGGTTTCTTCGGGCTGGGGCTGCATCCCGAAAGCCCGGACTGGGGTTCGATGATCAACCAGACCCGCGGATATATCCGCCTCGTCCCGACTATTGTTCTGCCGGCCACCATCGCTCTTGCGTCCTTTGTCCTCGGGCTTAATCTGCTGGCGGACGGTCTGCGTGAACAGTCGTTGAAGGATTGATGAAGATGGCTGTACCTGTACTTGAAATTGAAAACCTGTCGGTTTCCTTTTTCACGCGAGCTGGCGAAATCCCGGCTGTGATGGATTTTTCCATGACGATTTACGAGGGTGATTCCATGGGGCTGGTGGGGGAATCCGGTTGCGGGAAATCCACTGTTGCCCTTGCCATCATGCAGTATCTTGGCGGCAACGGCCGTATCACCAGCGGCACGATCAGGTATCGCGGCCGTGATCTTGCCTCCATGAGCACACCTGAGCTCGAAGAGCTGCGCGGCTCAGATATCGCCATGGTCTATCAGGAGCCGATGGCATCCCTGAACCCGGCCATGCGTATTGGTGAGCAGCTGATAGAAGTGCCGATGATCCACGAAGGGATCAGCCGTGAGGATGCCTGGGAAAGATCAGTTGAGATGCTGGGCAAAGTCCGGCTTTCTGATCCTGAGCGGATCATGAATTCCTTTCCGCATCAGATTTCAGGTGGCCAGCAGCAACGTATAGTCATTGCCATGGCGCTGTTGTCCAAGCCCAGCCTTTTGCTCCTGGATGAGCCGACGACAGCGCTGGATGTGACCGTTGAGGCAGGCATCGTGGAACTGGTCCGCCAGCTTGGCCGGGAAACAGGAACATCGATGCTCTTCGTGTCGCACAATCTTGGCCTTATTCTTGAGATCTGCAACAAGATCACCGTGATGTATTCGGGCGAAGCGGTGGAAACAGGTGAAATTGAAACCGTGTTCAGGTCCATGCGTCATCCTTACACGCAAGGTCTGCTACGCTCCATACCTCTTCCCGGCAAGAACAAAACCGACGCGCCGCTGGTGGCGATTGACGGCCAGCTTCCCTTGCCGCATGAACGTCCGCACGGATGCAATTTCGGCCCGCGATGCCCCTATTTCAGTGAAAATATCTGTGATGCCGGCCAGATCGATATGATCAGGGTGGATGGCGCCGGCACCCATAAGAGCCGTTGCCTGAGAATAGAGGACATTGACTGGAACAAAAAACCGGCGGCCAGGACCAGTGGTGAGCAGGCCAAAATCGGTGAGGTGCTGCTGTCGGTTGAAAACATGCGCAAACATTACGATGTCGCCGCCAATATCGTGTTCGGCTCCAAATCCAAAGGTGTTGTGGTTGCCAATAACGATATCAGCTTTACTGCCCGGACAGGGGAAACCGTCGCGATTGTGGGTGAATCCGGTTGCGGCAAATCCACCCTGGCCAAGGTGCTGATGGGGCTGGAGCAATCCGATGGCGGCAAGGTTCTGTTCCGGGGAAAGGAAATCGGAACAACCCATGTGGAAGACCGTGACCGGGAAACGGTCTCCTCGCTACAGATCGTGTTTCAGAATCCCTTTGACACACTAAACCCGAGCCACAGCGTAGGCGGCCAGATCATCCGGACTCTTGAGAAGATCGGCTATGGCGAAACCGCTGCTGACCGCGAAGAGCGTATGTATGAACTGCTTGATCTTGTTCGTCTGCCAAGGGAATTTGCCCAGCGGATGCCGCGCCAGCTTTCAGGTGGCCAGAAACAGCGGGTCGGCATCGCCCGTGCCTTTGCCGGATCGCCGACACTGGTGGTGGCGGATGAACCTGTTTCCGCGCTTGATGTGTCGGTTCAGGCATCGGTGATTGAACTGCTGGTTGATATCCAGAACAGATACAACACCACGATGCTGTTCATCAGCCATGATCTTTCGGTTGTCCGTTATCTCGCTGATCGCGTGGCGGTCATGTATCTCGGTAAAATCGTTGAGATCGGAACAACAACCGAGATTTTTGAGCCCCCCTATCATCCTTATACCGAAGCTCTTCTTTCAGCCGTGCCGATCGCTGATCCTGATATCGAAAAGCGTGAGATCGTTCTTGAAGGCACCCTGCCCAGCCCGCTGAACCCGCCTGCAGGATGTGTTTTCCACACGCGATGCCCCTATGCTATCGCCGGTACCTGTGATAAGGCCGAACCGCCTCTTCAGATAGCCCATGACGGTAAGGATGGCGAACATCGCATCCAGTGTCATATCCCGGTTGAAGAACTGGCCCGGAAAGGTGCGGTATTTTCGGTGAAGACGAAATCCGGGGCCAAAACCAAGGGCAAGAAGACCCTGAGTAAAAAGACC
>CAZOLR010000012.1:37181-54664 GCA_964580905.1 uncultured Hyphomicrobiales bacterium
GAAGACGAAATCCGGGGCCAAAACCAAGGGCAAGAAGACCCTGAGTAAAAAGACCGCAACTAAAAAGACCCCGAGCAAGAAGACTGCAGCGAAAGCGGGCCGTAAAAAAGCTGCGAAAAAAAGCTAGAGATATCCTGCCTCAGACATTTTCAAAACGGCTGCTGTCGCTGGAATAGGCAAGCAGTTCGCCTGAGCCGATATCATGCCACAGGCCGTGGAGGGTCAGCCGGTCGGCATCCACCGCGTCTTTGACAAAGGGAAACCCCATGAGATTGTTGAGGCTGACAATAATGCTCAGCTGTTCAAGCTCTCTGATCTGGCTTGCTTCGTCACCGGATTTGTTCAGCTTCTCATAGGCAGGTTTCAGGATGTTAAGCCATTTGTGAATGAAACTCGTATCCTTGAAACTGTGATTGTCTTCGGCGTTGCAGACATGAAAGCCGCTGTTGATGCCGCCGCAATTCGAATGGCCGAGCACCAGAAGATGGGCAATGCCAAGAACAGTGACCGCGTATTCAATGGCCGCAGAAGTGCCGTGATGATCGCCATTCGGGTTGAACGGCGGGATCAGGTTGGCAATATTGCGGTGAATGAAGAACTCACCACTTTCACCACCAAAAAGGGACATGGCGTGAACGCGGCTGTCACAGCAGGAGATAACCATGGCCCGGGGATGCTGGCCCATATTGGCAAGATGCTGAAACCAGCTCCGGTTTTCTTCATATTCAAGGGAACGCCATCCCAGATAGCGTTTAACAAGATAGGAAGGAAGGGGACGTATGTTGGTTTGGCTCATCATGGTGTTGTTCTTATCGTTCTCTTGCTCTTCTTTCAAGTTCCGGGTTCAGATTTTTGCAATCTTCTTTCCGCACCGGAAGATCAGGCCGAGGGGTTTCTTGGTATGTCGAGACGCCCAAGAACATTCTCAACCATGGCCGCGTGACTGAGAAGCATCGCCTCCCCGCGCGGTTTGCCCACGAGCTGAAGACCGACGGGGAGCCCGTCCGGGGTCAGTCCCGCCGGAAGCGACAGGGCCGGAAGACTGGTCAGCGTGATGGCATAGGCAATGGCGAGCCAGTCGATATAGGTGTCGAATTCCACACCATTACAGGCCCGGACATAGCGTTCCTCTACCGGATATGGGGGAACGATCGTCGCCGGGGTGATGAGGAGGTCAACGTCCTTCATGAAATCTGTTGCCCGGTCAAAAAGTGTGCCCCGCATGCGCTCGGCCTGAGCGATCTCTCCTGCGCTCAAGGCCAGTCCACGCTCGATATTCCACACAACTTCCGGCTTCAACTGGTCACGGTTATGTTGGTAGAGCTCATTGAGGGAAGACGCGAATCCATGGGCCCGCAATACCTGAAATGCCTCATGAGCGCCGGTGAAATCAGGATGAGCTTCGATGACTTCAATACCCGCATTGGCAAGCTGTTCTGCGGCATCCCTGCATTGATCAGCAACAACAGGATCCACCGGCGTAATGCCAAGATCAGGGCTGAAGGCGACGCGTTTCGGCGGCAGGGCTTCTTTTGCGGCATCGAGAAAAGGCCGGGAAGGCGCTTCAAGGCTGATGGGTATCCGCGGATCGGAGACGGCCATCGCATCAAGGAAAAGCGCAACATCCTTGACGCATCTGGCCATCGGTCCGTCTACCGCAAGCGTGTCAAAAGGGTTTGAGGAAGGGCCGCTTGCAACACGCCCAGGGCTTGGACGCATGCCAACGATACCATTGAAACTTGCGGGATTCCGCAGCGAGCCGCCAAGATCAGATCCATGGGCAAGCCATGCCATGCCTGTTGCCAGGGCCACCGCTGACCCGCCGGATGATCCTGCCGCGGACAAGGCCGTGTTCCAAGGGTTTCGCGTCGCTCCAAAAACTTCATTGAAGGTGTTAGCCCCGGCCCCGAATTCCGGGGTGTTGGATTTTGCGGCGACAATCCCGCCGGATGCCTCAATGGTGGTGACAACAAAATCAGATGTATCAGGGATATAGTCAGCATAGATCGGTGAGCCCTGGGTTGAACGGACCCCCTCAACATTGCTCAAATCTTTGATGGCCACGGGCAGGCCCTGAAGAACGCCCCGGTGTTCCGGCGGTTGTTTCATCAGCCTGTCGGCTTCGGTCCGGGCGCGGTCAAAGCAGGTGATGGGCAGGGCATTCACGCTTTTATCTGTCTCATGGACCCGTTGTTCCATGGCGTCAATCGCATCATGCGGGGTGATGTCCCCGGCTTTCAGCATGTCCACCATGGTGGTGGCATCAAGCCGTATCAGATCAGGGTTTGCCATACTGTGTTTCCCGTAAAAATATTGTGATCACTTGTGCTGTAATCCAGCATGACCGGACTTGACCGGCATGACAATCCCAAAACCGGACCTGGCCGGAAGGGCGGGATCAGTCAGGCGAGTATTCATCAAGCGAGGGGAAAGGGTCACCTTCAGCGGAACGCGCCGCATATATCCCACGTGCGATTGCCCGGGCAAGGCACAGGCTGGCCGCATGGCCCAGCATCAGCTGATCCGACGGGCTTGCCGGTCCCGCACTCCCGGTGGAAAGGCCGAAGACGCAATCCCCGTCAAAGGGCGTATGGGCCGGGACAAGCGCACGTGCCATACCGTCCTGCGCGGCTGTTGCCATTCGCAGGCAGCCGGATTTCGACAAGGCAGCATCGGTGGCGACAATGGCGATGGTGGTATTGCCGCCGGGGTTATCCGTCAGTTTCGGCAGCACCGGCTCAAAAAGAGGATCGATAGCATCGGGCATGCCGAAGCCACCGAATTCGGCATCGATTTCAAACGGGGCGGCCCAGAATTTTCTCTGCCCGGGGACAAGGGGTGAGCCCAGCGCGTTCACGGCAACCAGAGCCCCGATGCGGAAGCCGTTTTCAAGAACGGCTGAAGCTGACCCGAGCCCGCCTTTGACATTGCCCGCCATCGCCCCTGTGCCGGCGCCGGCAGTGCCGAGAGAAAAGCTCTTGTCTGCGGCAAGAAAGGCTTGCCGGCCAAGTCCGGGATAGGGGTTTTCTTTCCAGTTCTTATCGCCGCCATTCATGAGATCAAAAAGTATAGCGGCAGGTACAATCGGCACATGCACCTCGCCGAGCTGAAACCCTCGTCCCTTTTCCCGTAAGGCCTGCATCACCCCGCTGGCTGAATCCAGCCCGAAGGCCGAGCCGCCGGAAAGCACGATCGCATCGATGTCTTCCACCAGTTTGTCAGGTTCCAGAAGGGCCGTATCACGCATCCCGGGTGCGCCGCCCATCACATGAACAGCCGCCTTGAAAGGGCGGTCAGCGGTCACCACGGTCACCCCGGATTTCAGGGCATGATCTTCGGCATTTCCGACAGCAAGGCCGGGAATATCGGTGATCAGATTGCACTCACCTTGACGCATGGGTGTCTATCTCTCTTTCTGCCGGTCATCGGTGCCGAGCCGTGCAAGCGCACGGCCAAGGTCAGGGGCGGCGTCAACCAGCCGTGCCGTTTCGGGGTGGCCGGGATGGCTGAACACCTTTTCGGTCGTGTTATCCTCAACCAGTTTTCCATCGGCAAGCACCATAACACGGGGGCAGACAGATCGCACAACAGATAAGTCATGGCTGATAAAGAGGGTTGCAATATCAAATGCCGCAGCGGTTTCCGCCATAGATGCAAGAACACGCTTGCGGACCGGGGCATCAAGGGCCGAAACCGGTTCATCCAGCACAATAAGGGACGGCCTTGTTATCAGTGCCCGGGCAAAGGCAATACGCTGGCGCTGGCCTCCTGAACATTCATGGATGAGCCGGCCGTCAAAATCAGGATCAAGCCCCACCGCCATAAGAGCCTCGCGGACCCGCGTCCTTTTCTCCTTCTCATCAGGCGAAGGGTTGAGAAGATGGAGAGGTTCGGCCACCAGCCATCCCACCGGACGCCTCGGGTTGAATGAGCCATACGGGTCCTGAAAAACCGCAGCGATACGCCGCCTGAGATGGCGCGGAAAATTCCGGCTGTCGACCGGCTCATCCGCCAGGGTGATCTGACCTGAGAGCGGTGTTGAAAGGCCGAGAATAAGCTGGCTTAACGTTGTTTTCCCGCAACCTGAACGGCCAACCAGCCCCACCGCTTCACCCGGGGCGATGGAAAAGGTGATATCAGACAGAACCAGATTTCCGGCCCCGGCCATATCGTGTCCTTTCCCTCTTTTTGAAGGATAGCCATGGCTGACCCTGCTTACGCTAAGAAGAGGCGGCATGGAGGATCTGGCCGGGGCTTTAGGTGCCGGGGGCAGGGTTGAGGCCGCAACCAGATCATCTATTTCAGGAATTTGAGATTGCCGGGCCAGCATGGAAACAGGGCCATGAGCGAGGGATCTGCCGTCTTTAAGCACAAGCAGATCATCGGCCATTTCAGCAATAACCGCCAGATCATGGGTGATCAGGATCATGGCCATCTCATCTTCGGTGACGAGCGCACGCAAGAGATCAAGAATTTCTTTCTGGGTTGTGACGTCAAGGGAGGTTGTCGGTTCATCCGCGATGAGCACCGCAGGCTTCATGGCTATGGCCATGGCAATCACCACCCGTTGCCGCTGGCCGCCGGAAAGCTCATCGGGCAGACGTCCGGGCGGGATGATTTCAGTCGGCAAGCCGACCCGCGCCAGCACAAGGGCGGCTTCTTTTTCCGCATCCGCTCTGCTCAACCCGCAATGTTGCCGAAAGACCTCGGCGACCTGAACCCCGATGGGAAGAAGAGGGTTGAGCGCCGTCATGGGTTCCTGAAAAATCAGGCTTATCCGCCTGCCGCGAAGACGGCTCATTTCAGCGTCATCAGCATTGTCAATTCGCTGACCTTCCAACGTGATGACGCCGCGTCGTTCAAGCGGCCCGGGCAGCAGATCCATCAGGGCAAGTGCTGTCAGGGATTTGCCGGAACCGCTTTCACCGGTGATGCCAAGAATGCGGCCCTTTTCAAGTGAGATGTCGATATCCTCAAGAAGGGGTGTTCCGCGGAGATGGACACAAAGGCCGCTGGCTGAGATCACCCGGGTCATATGATCACCTCGCGGGTGCGGATATATCTTTTCTTGAGGCCGTCAGCCAGAAGGTTGAAGCCGAGCACCGTCAGCATGATTGCCAATCCCGCCATCACAACCGGATAAGGTGAAATCGAGACCATTGTCTGGCTGTCGGCAAGCAGGCGTCCCCAGCTTGATGCCGGGGGCTGCACACCAAGCCCGATATAGGAAAGACCAGCCTCAGCGAGGATGGCGAGGGAAAACTGGATGGAGGCCTGAACAATCAGAAGATGAGCTATATTGGGCAGAATATGTTCAACCGAAATCAGCCCTTTTCCCTTGCCCGCCAGAAAGGCGGCGCGAATAAAGTCACGGTGCCATAGCGGCAGTGACGCCGCGCGGCTGATGCGGGCAAAAACCGGAATATTGAAAAGACCGATGGCAATAATGACGGTATAAGCGCCCGGGCCAAAACGGGCGGCGATCAGTATTGCCGTCAGCAGGGCCGGAAAAGCAAAGATGAGATCATTGGCGCGTAACACGGCATCATCGGCGATACGTCCGTGAAAGGCACCTGCCACCAGGCCAAGAGGAACACCGATGCCCAGGCCGATCATGACTGCCGCCAGCGCAACCCCGAGGGTGATCCGAGATCCCGCCATGATGATGGAAAACACATCCCGGCCAAAATGATCTGTTCCAAAGGGATGGATAAGAGAGGGGGGCTGCAACCGGATGGTGATATCCATATCTGCCGGATCATGGGGGGTCCAGAAATGGGCGGCAACAGCCATGATCACCATGAAAAGCGTGATGGCCAGACCAGCCCTGAACGCGAAGGAAGAGCGCCTTCTCATGCCCTGCTCCTGCGGATCCGGGGGTCAACGAAAGCATAGGCGATATCGACGATAAACGTGACGATCATGACCGCGACCATCAGCAGAAAGACGACACTTTCAACGAGGATGAGATCACGCTGGGCAATGGCCTGAAAGACAAGACGTCCGAGCCCCGGGAGGAAGAACACGTTTTCGATGATGATTGCCCCCGCAAGAAGAAAGGAAAACTGCATCCCCAGAATGGTGAGCACGGGGATAAGGGCGTTGCGGAAACCGTGATACAGCAGGGCCTGAAATCGGGTCAGCCCTTTTGCCCGGGCTGTCCGGATATAGTCTTCGCGCATGGTATCGATCAGGGCTTCGCGCATCACCCGGCTCAGAATAGCTGCCTGGGGCAGGGCCAGGGCAACCGCAGGCAGGGTCAGGGCCTTCATGCCTGCGCTGATCCCTTCGCTCCAGCCGTTGAACCCGCCCGCCGAAAACCATCCCAGTACAAGCGAGAAAAGATAAACAAGAAGAATGGCAAGCCAGAAATTCGGCACGGCTATGCCAAACTGGGTAATGGCAAGAAGAGCGCGATCCCCTCTTGACCCCTGATAATGCGCTGCCGCCATCGCAGCCGGAAAAGCCATCGTGATTGCCAGCACAAGAGCATAAAGCGCCAGCGGCACAGATACCGCCAGTCGCTCGATAACAATATCCAGCACCGGTACTCTGTAGGTATAGGATATGCCGAAATCACCCGTTATCATGCCGCTGATCCAGTGCCAGTATCGTGCCGGCGCGGAAACATCAAGCCCGAGTTCAGCCCTGAGCGCCGCCAGGGTGTCGGCGCGTGCGTTGATGCCGAGCATATAGGTCGCGGGATCGCCCGGGATGACTTCGATGAGAGCAAACACAACCAGTGATGCCATCAGCAGGCTTGCGGCAAGAAAAACAGCTTTGCGCACCAGATAGGCAAGCATGGTCATGGCTCCGGACAAGGGCGGGCGTCATGCGCCCCGGTCACAAGGATAAAGGGACTAATCCTGCCAGTAAACCGCTGTCAGGTCAGTGGCCTGGGTTGGCGCATTTTCCCAAAGACCCATGATCTTCCGGTTTGCCACACCTGTCTGTGGCAACTGGAACAGATATGCATTGACGTGATCTTCGGCGATAATGCGCTGGGCCTTGTGGCTGAGCCGGCGTCGTTCGGCCGGATCGCTCTCTTTTTTCAGGGTGGTGATCAGGTCCTGAAAATCCGGGTTGTCGTACTGGAAGTAATAATCCGGCCGTGCATAAATGCCGATATCAAAAGGTTCGGTATGGCTGACAATGGTCAGACCATAATCCTTGCCGCGGAACACCTCTTCAAGCCATTGCGCCCATTCGAGGGTGATGATTTCTGCCGAAATGCCCACATTGCGAAGCTGCGCCTGAATAATCTCTCCGCCCCTTCGGGCATAACTTGGCGGCGGCAGTTTCAGTGTGGTCTCAAAACCTTCGGGGTATCCGGCTTCGGCCAGAAGCTTTCGGGCTTTCTCCGGATCATATGCCGACATATCCGTAAGATCGAGATAATCGGGATGGTGCGGGGCGAAATGAGTTCCGATCGGGGTGCCGTAGCCGAACATTGCCCCGTTGATGATGGCCTTGCGATCAATGGCATGGGCAATAGCTTTACGGACAAGCGTACTCGAAAGATGCTCGGCCTTGTTGTTTATGGCCAGTATGGTTTCGCCTTCCGTGGATCCGCGGGTGACGCGGAATCTGGGGTCAGATTCAAACTGGGCAAGTGTTTCCGGTGCAGGATAGCCCGGGAAAGCATCGATATCACCGGCCATCATAGCGGCATAACTTGCGGAAGGATCGGCGATAAACCTGAAGGTTGCCTCTGCCAGGGAAACCGGCGTGCCCCAGTAGCCGGGATAACGCTTCAGAATGATACGGTCACCCTTGATCCAGCGGTCGAAACTGAAAGGGCCGGTGCCGACAGGGTTTGTCTTGATGGTGTCGATGTTTTGTTCCGAGATGATGACAGCATCACCCCAGGCCAGATTGAACAGAAACTGGCCGTCAGGTTCGGCCAGCGTGATACGCACGCGCCGGGCTGACAGAACGTCAACAGATGAAATGCCGGTGAAAAGACCTTTCTGGGCATTGGATGATGTTTCGGCACGTGCCCGGTCAAGGGAGAATTTGACGTCCCCGGCATCCATGGGGCTGCCATCATGGAAGGTGACATTCTCTGCCAGATCAAAAGTATAGACGTGGCCATCTTCGCTGATGGTCCATTCGCGAGCCAGCCCCGGGATAATGGATCCATCCGGCGCGAAACGTGTCAGCCCCTCAAACACATTGGCGTAAAGAACCTGATCAATCGCCCCGGCCGCCGCGCTGGTCGGGTCAAGATGCGGCGGCTCCAGCTGCATGCCAAGGGTGATGGAATCCCGCGCGGCATGGGCCGGCATCAGTCCTGTGATCAGAATAACAGCAAGACAGCAGATAAACCTTAAAACGGCCATGATCAGGTTTCCTTAGGGCTTTTTCACGTGGGTTGATCTCAACAGTGTATTTCAATGGCGATGTCATATAACGTATTACCAGAGAAAAAAAGACCTTTCACCTTTTTCAATGTCATCGGAGGGAGTTGATCATGACGCTGAAGGACTGGCATATCCGACCTGAAAATCCACGCCAGGGTGAGCTGGGGGCTGATCAGTTTTTGAAAGTGGCCGATCAGTTCATCTCACTGGCTAATACAAGGAACAAGAAGATCGTCGCAACGGATCTGCATTACGCCATGCTTTATGCCGCGGCGCGCTATAACGCGCATGTCGGCAAGAATGTCATGGAGGTAGGAAATCACGATGATTTTATCGAACATATGACCCGGCAATACACCGATATGCTGCGGGAACATATGGCCGATCCCACGGTGTGAGACTGTCTGTTATGCGAGGTTTAAAAGTGATGCGTCGGCGTCTGCTGAAATGGTGTATCTTGCCCGTGTTTCTCGTTGGTCACACCGAGGCTTTGGCCGGAGTTGAGGAGGGCCGGCAGCTTGTCCGGGAACATTGCACGAGATGCCATGTGATCGCCGATATCAATCCTTATGGGGGAATCGGGTCAACCCCGTCTTTTGAAGCCATGAAAAATCTGCCGGACTGGCGGATGCGGTTTGAGGTATTCTTCACTCTGCCGCCGCACCCGTCGGTGGTCCGGATTGAGGGCATATCAGAAGAAAGACCGGAAAATTTACCGGCATTCAGCCATGAGATTGTTCTCACCCCGGTGGATGTGGAAAATATCCTCCTTTACGTCGATACCCTTGAAAGAAAGTAGATGATTGGCATATCAAGTGTTCGACCATGCATATTTGCCAACAGAGCGGAAAGATGACCATGCAAAACACCGACATGAAGGACGACGCCTATACCATGGCGATACGGAAATTCCTGAAACAGCTTGGGGTGACAACGCACCAGGAGCTTGAAAAAGCCATGGCTGATATTGAGCCGGGGGCTGAGATGCCCGTCACGGCAACCATCAGCATTCCGGAGTTGAATTTCACCCATGAGGTTTCGGCGACCCTGATCGGGCCGGATAAGGCCTGACCGGCAAGCAACCTGCGATGATAGATCTGACCGAAGACAGAATACGCCTCACCCTTGCCCGTGTCATGGATCCGTCACAGGGCAGGGATATCGTTGCCCTCGGGCTTGTGGATGCCATTACCATAAGGGACAGCAATATCGCCGTCATGCTGAATGTGCCGCCGCATCGCGGACCGGCGATGGAGCCTGTGCGCAAAGCGGCGGAGAACGCCCTTCTTGCCCTTGACGGGGTGACCAGCGCAACGGTTATTGTCACGGCCCATCAGGCAAGAGACACTGCCGCCACCCCTGAGGATGCGGATGAACCCGAAGGGCGGGAAAAAGAGCTTAATTCATCCGTTCGCCGGTTTGTCGCCGTTGCTTCCGGCAAGGGCGGGGTCGGCAAGTCCACCACCGCGGTCAATCTTGCCATTGCCCTTCGGCTTGAAGGGCTGCAGGTGGGGATACTGGATGCTGATGTCTACGGGCCGTCCCAGCCACGTATGCTGGGCGTGAGCGGCCGTCCTGCGGCGGCAGGTGGAGACATGGTCGTGCCGCTTGAAAATTATGGCGTGAAAGTCATGTCCATGGGGCTTCTGGTTCCGGATGAAACCGCCATGATCTGGCGCGGGCCCATGGTGCAGTCAGCTCTTACCCAGATGCTCAATGCCGTGGCCTGGGGGGATCTTGATGTGATCATCATTGATCTGCCGCCGGGCACAGGTGATATTCAGATCTCCCTTGCCCAGCAGGTCAATCTGGCGGGTGCCGTGATCGTGTCCACACCGCAGGATATTGCCCTTCTGGATGTGGTGAAGGCCCTGACCATGTTTCAGAAAGCCGATGTGCCGGTCTTGGGGATGATACAGAACATGGCCAGGTGGGTATGTCCGGACTGTGGCCGTGAAGATCATATTTTCGGTAAAGATGGTGCCGCCCGTGAAGCCGAACGCCGGGGTCTTGAACTCCTTGGGGAAATCCCCTTATCCTTGGATGTTCGTGAAGGGTCGGATTCAGGCACGCCAATCGTGGTATCGGCGCCAAAATCTCCTCAGGCTTCGGAATACCGGAAAATCGCCCGGCGTCTGATGGAAGTAGCTGACCTTAAGCATGTGTCCTGAAAGGGGTTATGATGTCGCTCTATTATGAACCGGATCCGGCGGATGACACCACCGAACCTCAGCTGCCGCCTCTGCTGACACCTCTTGAAGTGGAAAAAGGGCGTGATGTTCAGGCCAAGGCAGTCTCGGTTGCCGCAAAGGGGGAGGTTGGCGTTGTCTGCTACAGCGCTGATGCGGATAATCTCCGGATGGCGATTACCCTTGCCCCGGAAGTCACGCCCCTTGAGGCGGTGCAGATGCATTACGTGCTGATGATAGCGCTCGGCGATTCGATAGGTGCCCTTGCCCCTCCTGAAGTTGCCGTAACCTACCGTTTTCCGGGCGCGATACTTCTGAACAGGGGGTACGCGGGATGGTGCGGCTTTGAAATCGATGAAACAGCGGATGAAAAGGGATGCCCGGGCTGGATGATTGTTCATGCGCAGCTGGCCCTCCGTGGTGAGCTGACCGCAGGTGAAACCGGCGAAATTCCCGATGAGACAAGCCTTTCCGAAGAAGGTGGCAGCTATATTTCAAGGACACGGCTTCTTGAATCCGTGTGCCGTCATTTTCTTGTCTGGCTCAATCGCTGGGATGATGAAGGTTTCAGGCCGGTCCATGATATGTGGAAAAGCCGCCTTGACGGCACGTCGGCTACGGTTGAGCCCTCGCTCGAATGGATGGGGCTTGATGGTGACGGTGCCGGGCTTGCCCGCCGCGATGGCGCACCGGTCAGTCTCAGCCTGCTTGATCCGGCGGTTTGGGTCAGGCCCAAATGAAACTGGCCCGCACCATCCGGTTTGATCCTTCTGATCTCAACATCTTTCCTGTCGCCGCCGAGGAAGGGGAATGGGCGCTTAGCGGGACTTTCACGTTCCATCATCTGAGCCCGGAAGATATCAGGGGCAAGACACGTCAGGCCTTTGCCAACGGCTTTCTCGGGATAGAGAGTTTCGGCTATTCGACCTTTGTCGCCGTATCTCAGGCCAGTCAGGATCAGGTTGAGGAAATCAGGAACACGCTGATCAGCCGTTTTACGCAGGATTTCGGCGCACCATCATCTGAGGCGGCGGGTTCAGCCGCTGATGAGGAAATCGCCTTCATGGCAGAGCTTTGCCATGATCACCAGACAGGCACCCTTCTTACCGTTCAGCGTGAGATGTCATCGGACGGGATTCACGAGAAATTCCGTCATCTGGCCAAAGCCGACAGTTGCGCTGAGCAGAAGATATGGACCATCATCGATGATGAAGATACTGCCGGCGACAAGGAGCATCAGCAATGAGCGGACAGGATTTCTGGTTTACGTCAGGATGGCACCTCATGGACCGGAACAGCGAAGGCTGGATGGTGCCAAGCGAAGACTTCATGGCGGCCTATTTTACGCGCCCGGAACTGGCGCTTGTCGAGGAAAGCTGTGATGCGGAAGTTGCTCTTCACGGCAAGCTCAGCAAGGCGCCCTTCAGTCTTGTGGAGGAAGCGGAGCTTGAGGCCATCGCTGATCCTGATGTGGCGCATAACTACCGTGCGGTATTGCGGTTCCGTGATTTTCTCAGCCAGTACGATACACTGGAGGCCGCATATCTGGCCGCGGCACGCGGGGCGCCGGTTGAGTTTCCGCCGCTGTTCATGGAACATATGGCGCATATCATTCTGCGAAATATCTTAAATCCCGAAACGAATCCAATGAAACTCAGGGCCGCTGAGATACTTTTTCGTGACCAGCGCGTGACCCTCGATGATGGCCGTATCATGGTTGCAGACAGCACCACCGTCCAGCTTCAGGCGGACTATCAGCAGGTGACAGGCGGGACCAAGAGTGACGAGTCACGCAATGTCATGATTGATGTCATGACCTCTGATACAGCCGATGAATACTGGCAGCGGCATGATCTGTTCAATATGTCGGTTGATATCGCCTTCACCCAACCGGCCCTCGATGCGCTCTGCCGGGTGCTTGAAGACTGGGTTGCCCATTTCCTGCAAATTTCTGTCCGTGTTACGCCGATGGTCAGGATTGACGACGACAACTGGCGCTGGCATCTGGGGCTTGATGTGGACGCCACACGCATTCTCAATGATCTCTTCAGGGGTGAGGACGTCGAAGAAGACAGGCTTAAGCAGATACTGTGCCTTTTTCAGCTGACCAGTGCGGAAGGGCTGGAGGCAGAGTATCTCAATACGCCGATCTATATGGGGCTTGCCATGAACAGGGCAGGTGTTGTCCGGGCCAAGCCGCAGAATATCCTGGTCAATCTGCCGCTGGCGGAAAAATCATCCTGACCTGTTAAGGGCATGTTCAGTTAAGGTAATCATCGGTGGTGCGCGGCCTGGCGCGTTCCCCGACATCGGCGATCTTTTCTTCACCCCCGAAGAGACTTTTGACCCGGCAATCCTCGCATTGTTTCAGCATGTCGAGCTGATCCTGGCTTGAAAACATGCTGTGGCCTTCCAGTTTTGTGACAATGGCCTCAATCGATCTTCTGGTGCCGAAAA
Source organism: uncultured Hyphomicrobiales bacterium (assembly GCA_964580905.1). GTDB lineage: Bacteria > Pseudomonadota > Alphaproteobacteria > Puniceispirillales > UBA1172. Next base: position 50,191 of record CAZOLR010000012.1, read on the forward strand.
ACTTGCCGCAGGAGGTGCAGGCAAACGGTTCATCTTCGACAATGAGCTGATTGGTCATCGACGCATCGCTGAGATTGAACTGCGGGATGAGAGAGATCACTTTTTCCGGGCACGTGGCGGCGCAGATGCCGCATTGCAGGCAGGCATCCTCCCGGAACAGAAGTTGCGGCGCATCGGGATTGTCCTGCAAGGCACCTGCCGGGCACGCACCGACACAGGAAAGACAGATCGTGCAATTGTCGGTATCAACGCTGACCTGACCATATGGCGCACCTTCGGGCAGGGCGATGATTTCAGAAGGGGCCTTGTTTGCCCTGGCCAGACCGCGCATGGCAAGACGGGTCATCCCGCGAGGCGTGCCGGTCGGGGCAAAGGGAGCAGGCTTGAATTTCTTTGGTGATGCCGCCTCATAGAGGGATTTGGCAACATTATCAGGATCAGCTTCATCGATGACCATGATCCGGTCCGCTGCATCAACGCCAGCACCGGCAAGCATGATACGGGCAAGCTCCACCTGATCGCGGACAGGCTGGTTTTCTTCTGACTTGTTCGGGTTGAGCAGAATGAACACCTGCTCAAATCCAAGCGCTATCGCCGCTATGATGGTATCGTGGCCAGTTCGCGCAACACTGCTCATGCCAAGAGGAATGATGCGGGCCGGAAGGCCGCGGCTGTAACGCGCCATCAGGCTGATCATTTCCTCACCATAAATATCGTCATGGAGCAAGAGACCGGCGGCCTTGCCACCGGCTTCCTCATAGGCATCGATGAGGGTTGCCATACGGCGGGCAGTCTGGTCCGCAGGTGGCGTCATGGTTTGAACAGCGCCCGAAGGGCAGACCGCGCCGCACATCCCGCATCCCCCGCAAATACCGGGATCGATCGAAACATGGTTGCCTGCTGTGCTGATGGCACCGGCCGGACAGACATCAAGACAGCGGCTGCATCCATTGATACCATTGCGGCTATGGGCACAGAGTGTTTCGTCGGTGCGAACATAAAGCGGCTTCTCAAACTCGCCGATGAGGTCCTTTGCCTTCACCACCAACACAGCGTGGGCGGCGATATCATCAGGATCAGCTCTCAAGTATCCGTCACGTTTGTCGGCACCGGTGAATAAAGGTGTTCCTCCGGTAAGATCAATCACGATATCGCATCCGGTCTCAACGCCATTGCTGGCAGGCTCAAATGTCCATTCATCCCGGCTGCTTGGCAGGGCTTCGGCAAAATCGTCAATGGTTATATTGAACCGGGTAAAGGATCCTTGAGCGGAAGTGATGCGGCCGGTCACCACCAGGCTTGCCAGTGCCGCATCGACGGTTGCGCCAGCAGGATCGGTGATCATGATGGTGACGCCAAGGTCATCTTTCAGTTTGCGGCCAAGTTCAAGCGCTTCTTCCCCTTTTCCATAGATCAGGCAACGTCCGTGGGAGACAAGGGACATGCTCGCCGGGGCTGGGCCTTCCATCATGGCATCGGCGATCAAAGCGGCCATTTTGGGTGTTGTCTTTGCCGCTTCATCCGACCATCCGGCGCGCTCTCTTATGTTGAAAAAATCAGGTTCGGGCTTGCCGGCGTCTTCAGCGAGGGCCATGAAAACGTCTTTTTCTTGTGTGCAGGCTATGGCTAAGGGGGCATCACCCTCAAGGGCGCGAAGAACACGATCTGTCTGGCTGCGGCAAAGGCTCTGCGCCACATCTGCTCCGGTTGCGCCACATGCCTTTGCAAGGGCCTTGCCATCAATCGGCATCGTGCCCCCACAATCACAGATGAGAATCTCCGTGGATTTGCGCTTCATGAACATATCCCCATTGCGTTAAGTGGTTTATGGCCCCGGCTTGTCAAACAGGTTTCGTCTTAAGGTGCTTGCGCTTCCGGAAAGTTAAACTTACTGTAGAATGATTACAGCGAAAGGCAATGCCCCTGATCATATCTGATCTCGATGGCGGTCTTTTTTAGCGGTTTAATTTCTGAATGAATATCCCATTTTATGTTGAAGGCACGGTCAGGACATTGGGTTAGGATATGGACGCAGTATCACCATCTAAACATCTCCTATACGGTGTTCAGGTCATTCTCCTGCGTGAGCCGGTAGATAACCCCTGGCTGGATCACCGCTGGAGGCTGGTGGATATGGTGCTGAAGGATCTGGCGGAAGGGCAAGGGGATGAGCCGGTGAAGAACATAGCCGTGCTTCCTTTGCGTGAAAACAGCGCAACGGATGAGGGGGAGCTTTTCACCGCCGAAACCGCGATTGACCTCCACCATGCTGAAGCTGAGGCGTATGCTGAGAATTTAGCGTCCTCCGATCCGTCGATTTATGTGGTGCTTCGAAGCGATGATGTTGAGGATGAAATTTCCGAGGCCGGAATTCGTCTGGTTGAGGTCAGCCTGTCCCCGTATCACATTCAGGATTATGAAGATTGCGGTGAGGATCAGGTTGAAAAACTGCCTCTTGCCGGTCCTGTGCGGGATCTGGTGGAAAAATTTGTTGAAACCTATTACCAGCCCGAAGCCTTCAAGAAACGTCGTCGTGACCGTGTTGATACGGAAGAGGTTTTTGCGGCGCGCGGAGATCCCCGGATCAGCAAGCCGGGAGATGTGTTCCGGGCTCCGGCGGTTCCGGCCAAGGCCCGCCAAGGTGGGGATTCATGACCGAAAAGTCACGCTTATCCAGATGGGCGGAACGCAAATCACGGGCTGAGAAAGGTGAAGCGCTCCCCGACGATACCTATGAGAACGTCGATGCCCTTTCCCCCGGCCATGACCATGGCGGTCCCGAAGATGATCCTGACCCGGGGCTGACAGATGATGAGCTTTTGGCGCAACATAATCTGCCTGACCCTGCGACGATTGATGATGAGGATATGCTGGGAAAATTCCTTGAATCAGGTGTTCCGGACCGGCTTCGTCAATTGGCCCTGCGGCGGCTGTGGCGAATCAATCCGCTTTTCGGGATTGTGGATGACATGGTCGAATATGGCGAAAATTACACCGATGCCGCAACGGTGATAGAAGGCATGCAGTCCGCTTATCAGGTGGGCAAGGGATACCTGAAAAAGACAGAGGAAACTCTTGAGAAAATGTCAGGCGAGGAAGAAAGCCCCGCCGAAGATAACCCTGGTAACGAATCAGTTTCAGACGTGAAGACCGAAGAAGTGGGGGCAGATCAGGGCAATTCATCGGATCATGCCAGCGAGGATGACGGCGCCCCTTCCCATGCCGGTGATGATGCAGATGAGATCAGCGCAAAAGATAATCAGGACGAGGAAAACTCATCGCTGACTGCAAAGGCTATGCACGAGCAAGGCCGCGCGCCGGATACAGAAAACGCCCGGCCTGATGCCGCTGTTCCGGATTCGCAGGACAAGGTTGCTGAACCTCTGGAGATACGTCCCCGCCGCCAGGTTTTCCGAAAGGTCTAGTTTTTGAACATTTCTAAAAAAAGTCTTGAGAATTGCTTCAATCATGGTAGCATTTTTGTAGGGAGTTCCTATTCATGGCAAACGAGCCAGCAAAAAAGGTCGATATCCTGCCAGAAGATGTGATGCGGGCAGATATCTATGATTTGATCGGCGGCATCCTCCGCAGGGAGCCGGAAGCTGAGCTTATTGACTATATTTCAAATCTTGACGGCGATAGCACCCCTCTTGGGTCTGCCTTTTCCACCCTGGCCAAGCTTGGCCGCAGCCTTGATATCGTTGCAATCCGCGAAGAGTATGTAAATCTGTTTATTGGGGTCGGCCGGGGTGAGATACTGCCTTTTGCATCCTACTATCTGACTGGTTTTCTTAATGAGAAACCCCTGGCAAACCTGCGTGGCGATATGGCCGCGATCGGGATCTCCCGGATGGAGAATGTGAAAGAGCCGGAAGATCATATCGCCTCGCTCATGGATATCATGGCAGGGTTGATCAGGGGAGATTTCGGGCGCCCGTTTTCTGTCGGGGAACAGGCGACATTTTTCCACAAGCATATTTCGACTTGGGCAAGCCTTCTGTTTCAGGACATAGAGGCCGCGAAGGGCGCGGTGTTCTATGCACCTGTCGGAACGATAGGCAAGCTCTTCATGGATATTGAAAGCCAGGCTTTCAATATGGATGCGACCGGGTAGCGAGAGGCCCCTGTCGCAATCTCGTCCTTAGGGACATAACGTTGGAGGAAGTGATGAAAGACACTAAAGACAAGGACATGGTGACAGATCGCCGTGATCTCCTCAAGTTGTCGGCGGCGGGTGCCGTTGCGGCTGGGGCGGCTGCGTTGACTGGTGCTGCGTCGGCAGAGACAGAGATGAATGTCTCAGGGTCCGGATATCGGGAAACCGAACACGTCAAGACCTTCTACAAGACAGCTCGTTTCTAGATCTTGATACTTTAACAGGGAGAATCCAATGCTTAGAAAGAAGTCTGGGGTAGCGAAAGGCCCCCTTACTCAATCTTTCAGCGGCAAGGCGACCGAAAAGGTTGTTGACCGG
>CAZOLR010000013.1:0-54004 GCA_964580905.1 uncultured Hyphomicrobiales bacterium
CTATCGTGCCGATGTTCACATGCGGCTTGCTTCGATCAAACTTTTCCTTAGACATCGCCCTGTTTCTCCTTCAGGTGTATGCACTGGCAGGTGTATGCATTGGCAGTTGCGCCTGCCCGGGTCGTGAAATTGGTGGTGGGGGTAGGATTCGAACCTACGTACGCTACGCGGGCAGATTTACAGTCTGCTGCCTTTAACCACTCGGCCACCCCACCATAAATGTTTGAACACTCCGGAAAACCCTGTGCTACTATTCAGGACGCCCGATACATGCTCATGGTCAAGCGTGGTAGGAAAGCCCAGCGGTTTTGTCAATATGAAAGTCACCAGATAATGCGAAAAAATAAGCATGCCAATACCCGCCCCCGTCCCCGGTCCCAGTCTCAGGAAGGCCAATCACGTCATAAGAAACCCCAGTCTTCAGCACCGGCAACCACTTCCGGCAGACCACAAAGAGGGCAGAAAACCGCTACATCAGGGATGATTTCGTGCCCACGTGGCAAGGTCATGATCTGGGGACGTCACGCCGCCGAGGCCGCCCTGCGCAACCCTCTACGTCGCATTTCAGCAGTTTATCTTGATCCCGCTATGGATAGCTGGTTTTCCTCGCTCAACCCTGATCCTTCACTTCCTGCGCCAATCCGGGTTGAGAAAACCGTCATGGCCGCAAACCTTGATGCGGAAGATAAGGCCGTCCATCAGGGGGTGATTGTGATTGCCTCGCCTCTCAACGCCCCGCATCTCGATGACTGGCTTCAACAGGACCTTCCTGACCGGCCGCTGGTGCTTCTCCTTGACCAGATTACCGACACTCGAAATATCGGCGCCATCATGAGATCCGCGAGAGCATTCCGGGCATCGGCTATCATTGCCACCGACCGCCATTGCCCGGAAGAAAATGCCACCATGCTGCGGGCCGCATCAGGGGCGGCGGAGCATATTCCGCTTATCCGTGTCACCAATCTTTCCCGGGCGATGGAAAAGCTGAAAGATCATGGCTTCACCCTGGCCGGCCTGACTGCCCACGGAACCACGCCGATCCGGAGCCTGGCCACTGAGCCAAAACTGGGTCTGGTGCTCGGTGCCGAAGGAAAAGGGCTTCGCCGGCTGACAGCGGAACATGCCGATCTGCTGGTTCGTATTCCGATTGACGATGAGGCCGAATCCCTGAATGTTTCAAACGCTGCGGCGGTGGCGCTTTTTGCCGTTCAACCCTGAGCGCCAACAAATGGCATTTCAGCCATGCTCACCTCTTAAGGCAGAAAAGAGATCACGATCAGAACGATAAGTATGACCACGCCTGCAAGCGTAACCCAACCCCTGCCATAAAGATGATCAAACAGGTCCAGAATCGGCCCCATGAGACGACGTTGACGATCTTCACGACCGGGGACAGGTGGCTTTTCGCTCATCACCAGATCACCACCCCTTCGCCAAACCGCATCGGTTCTCTGGTATGGAAGACAAAGCTATTCAAGGTCATCTTCCCCCATAGACGCGGGCTGTTTCCTGCTGGGCTTCAACGGCTTCAATATATTCAGCCTTGAGCCGCCGGACAAGCTCTGCCACGCCGGGAACATCTTCAACACTGCCGACACCATGACCCGCAGACCATATATCACGCCATGGTTTCTTTGAGTTTGACTCCCGCAGCGCTTCGCCAAGCTCTTCGTTGATATCCACCTCGCCATGTTCCGGCAACGTGTCCAGATCAATGCCGGCCTGTTCCAGACTCTGGGCCATAAAGTTTGCGTTCACCCCTGTCACCGCCTTGGTGCTGACGATATCAGCGGCTTTGGCGCTCACCACCATTTCTTTGTAATCATCCGGCGACATGGATTCCTGCGTTGCGATGAAACGTGTTCCCATATAGGCGTAATCCGCGCCCATCATCTGAGCGGCGGCGATATCCGCCCCCGTAGAGAGAGACCCTGACAACAGAACCAAACCGTCAAAAAAGGCGCGGATTTCATGAACCAGTGCGAAAGGGTTGGCCTGGCCGGTATGTCCCCCCGCCCCTGCGGAAACAGCAATAAGCCCGTCAACTCCCGCCGCCGCAGCTTTGCGCGCATGGCGCAGATTGATCACGTCATGCAGAACAATACCGCCATATCCGTGGACAGCCTCGACCAGATCACTGACCGCACCCAGCGACGTGATAATGATTGGCACTTCATATTTGATGCAGAGCGCAAGCTCATCCTCCAGTTTGGCGTTGGATTTATGAACGATCAGATTAACCCCGAAAGGCGCAGGTGAGCCGCCGCTTTCCTTTTCGAATTCCGCCAGATCTTTTGTGATGTCCTCAAGCCATTCTTCGAACCCTTCAATTGTTCGCTGATTGTGTGCCGGGAAAGTGCCGACAATACCCGCACGGCAACAGGCTTTGACCAGATCAGGGCCTGAGGAGAGAAACATTGGTGCTGCCACAAGCGGCAGGGTTAAAAGAGATGACTTGAGCGGGGGCGTGATCACGGCGGTCTCCAAACTCAGGTTTTTGACAGGATCATTTTGCAAAGATCTGTTTACAAGCAAGATCGGGATGCTAATGTAAACAAAAAAAAGAAACAATCCAGACCGGATTGGACAATAACAGGGAGTGATGTGATGACTGACGCGAATTCGCGTTCGGACAATTCTGTAAAAGACAGTCTCGATACAGTACCCAAACTTATTGCGCATCACGTCAGTCAAATCCCGGATCAGGCCGCGTACCGGGAAAAGGAATTCGGCATCTGGCAAAGCTGGACCTGGAAAGAATCCGGCGAGGCGATCAATGCTCTTGCCCTCGGCCTTATTGAGATCGGTTTAAAAGAAGGCGATCACCTTGCCCTGATAGGCCGCAACAGGCCGTATTTCTATTGGGCCATGATTTCGGCGCAGTCTGCCGGGGCTGTTCCCGTTCCGATATATCAGGATTCTGTCGCAACGGAGATGGCGTTTGTCCTGCAACATTGCAACGCAAAATTCATTATTGCCGAAGATCAGGAACAGGTTGACAAAATCCTTGAGATACAGGAGCAGCTGAAAAATCTTGAATGGATCATCTATCTTGACCCCCGGGGAATGCGCAAATACGACCACACGCGCTTGCGCAAGTATACCGACATTCAGCAACTGGGGCGCGACAACCGCAGCACGCATGAAGCTGAACTCAAGCGTCGTATAAATCACCAGAACGGGGACAGCACCTGTGCGATGCTCTATACCTCGGGGACAACCGGCCAACCCAAGGGCGTGGTTCTGTCGCATCACAACGTGATTTCCACCTCCCGGTCCTCCAGCAATTTTGACAACCTGAAGGCGTCAGACAGTGTGCTGGCCTACCTGCCTATGGCCTGGGTGGGTGATTTCATTTTTTCCATCGGTCAGGCCAGCTGGTGTGGTTTCTGCGTCAACTGCCCTGAGTCCGGTGACACGATGCAGCATGACCTGCGTGAGATCGGCCCAAGCTATTTCTTTGCGCCACCACGATATTTTGAGACTGTTCTTACCACCGTGCTGATCCGCATGGAGGACGCCGGCAAACTCAAACAGAAAATCTTCAACTATTTCATGACCCATGCCCGGGCCGTGGGCGGGCGGATACTCGATGGTGAAGACGTCGGCTTGATGGACCGGCTGAAATACAAACTGGGTGAGATTCTGGTTTACGGACCGTTGAAAAACACGCTTGGCCTTTCGAAAGTCAGGGTTGGCTATACTGCGGGCGAAGCGATCGGACCTGAGATTTTTGATTTCTACCGGTCTCTTGGCATTAATCTCAAACAGCTCTACGGCCAGACCGAAGCCAGCGTGTTCATCACCCAGCATCCCGACGGGCAGGTGCGGTCAGATACGGTGGGTATACCTACACCCGGAGTGGAGATACGGATCGACGACAAAGGTGAGGTGCATTACCGTTCACCCGGCACTTTTGTTGAATATTTCAAGAATCCGGCCAGCACGAAAAAAACCAAAGACAAGGACGGCTGGGTTGCAACAGGTGACGCAGGCTTTATTGAAAAGGACAGCGGCCATCTCCGTATCATCGACCGCGCCAAGGATGTCGGCAAGATGAAGAATGGCAGCCTTTTTGCCCCCAAATATGTAGAAAACAAGCTGAAATTCTACCCCAATATCCTTGAAGCGGTCATTTTCGGCGATAACCGTGACGAATGTACGGCGTTTATCAATATTGATCTGCAGGCGGTGGGCAACTGGGCTGAGCGGAACAATATCGCCTATGGCTCCTATCAGGAACTGGCCGCCCTGCCCGAAGTCTATTCTACGATCCAGAGCCATGTGGAAGAGGTTAATCTTTCTCTTGCCGAAGATGAGATGCTGTCAGACTGTCAGATAAACCGGTTTCTCATCCTGCACAAGGAACTCGATGCCGATGACGGGGAATTGACCCGGACACGCAAGGTTCGCCGCAACATCATTGCTGACAAATACAGCGACCTGATCGATGCGCTCTATAACGGCTCTGACAGGGTTTCCACCAAAACTGAAGTGACGTATGAGGATGGCAGCAAGGGTTCTATTTCAGCGACGCTTGAGATCCGTTCTGCCGCCACCACCAAACAGACAAGAACAGCCGCATGACACCAGCACCAGATACACAACAAGATATTCCTGACGGCAAGACCATGACACCTGATGGCCGTCTCATCGGCGGTCAGGTCATGGAAATGAAGAACATCACCCTGCGCTTTGGCGGTGTGGTGGCCATACGTGATATTTCCTTTGATATTCTTGAAGGTGAAATCAGGGCGATCATCGGCCCTAACGGGGCGGGCAAGTCATCCATGCTCAATGTCATCAACGGGTTTTATCATCCGCAGGAAGGTGAGATCTGGTTTCACGGAGAACGTCGCCGGCAGCTCAAACCTTATGAAATCGCGCATCAGGGAATTGCACGGACCTTTCAGAATATCGCTCTCTTCAAAGGGATGAGCACGCTCGACAACATCATGACCGGGCGACTGACCCATATGAAATCAAATCTCTTTTCCGAAATGATCTGGAAAGGCCCGGCGGAAAAAGAAGAAATCGCCAACCGCGAATTCGTTGAGCATATCATCGATTTTCTTGAAATACAGTCGATCCGGAAAACCCCGGTGGGTCGTCTTCCCTACGGATTGCAGAAACGGGTGGAACTGGGCCGTGCTCTGGCGGCGGAACCCTCCCTTCTGCTTCTGGATGAGCCTATGGCCGGGATGAATATCGAGGAAAAAGAAGACATGTCGCGCTTCATTCTCGATGTAAACGACGAATTCGGCACAACAATCGTCCTTATTGAACACGACATGGGGGTGGTGATGGATATCGCCGATCGGGTGGTCGTAATGGACTATGGTAAGAAAATCGGCGATGGAACACCTGCAGACGTGCGTTCCAATCAGGACGTCATTGACGCATATCTCGGGGTATCTCATGACTAGAATGGTTGTCCTCAGCCCTCGCAACAGGGGATGTTCATAATGGGTGCGGAATTTTATTTCGGCGTGGAAGTTTTTCTTAACGGGCTGATGGCCGGCGTCATGTATTCGCTGGTTGCGCTTGGCTTTGTGCTGATATTCAAAGCCTCAGGGATCTTCAACTACGCGCAAGGGGTGATGGCGCTGTTTGCGGCCCTGACGCTGGTGGGTTTTCAGAACGGTCAGGTGCCGTTCGCGCATCTCATCAACGCGGTGTTTGGCACGGAAGTGCATCATTTCGGCTGGCATCTGCCTGCTTTTGCCGCCATTCTTCTGGCGCTTCTGGTCATGATCATCTTCGCCATACTGGTGGAAAAGCTTATCCTCAAGCATCTCGTCAACCAGGAGCCGATCATCCTGTTCATGGCCACTATCGGGCTTGCCTATTTCATGGAAGGTTTTGGTGACCTGATGTGGGGCTCGGATGTCAAAAAACTTGATGTCGGCATACCTCAGGGCGGTAATTTCTGGATCGAGGAAAATACCGCCTTTCTCGGCGGTGATGATTTCTACGGATTTTATCTTGATACGCTTGATATTTACGCAACGGTCATTGCAACGGTACTTGTTACCGGGCTTGTCATTTTCTCTCAGTACACCAAGATGGGGCGGGCGCTGCGGGCAGTTGCCGATGATCACCAGGCGGCTCTTTCCGTCGGTATTTCCCTCCGAGGTATCTGGGTGATTGTCTGGGGGATTGCCGGTTTTGTCGCGCTGGTTGCAGGTATCATGTGGGGGGCAAAATCCGGGGTTCAGTTTTCACTGTCACTGATCGCGCTCAAAGCCCTGCCGGTGCTTATGCTGGGTGGATTCACTTCAATACCCGGTGCGATTGTCGGCGGCCTGATCATCGGTGTCGGCGAGAAAATGTTCGAATTCCTGATCGGCGCCCCGTTCCTTGGCGGAGCGACGGAAAACTGGTTTGCCTACATGCTGGCACTGGTGTTCCTCGTCTTCCGGCCTCAGGGGCTGTTCGGCGAAAAGATTATTGAGAGGGTCTAGCCATGCTGTATCGTGAGGCAGGTGATTTCAAAACATCGTATCGGTCGGATCAGCAGACCTTCCCTATCCTGTTTGACCGCATCGCCTTTGCGGTGGCCATTCTGGCCGCGTATATCGTGGTGCCCCTGACGATCAACGATTACTGGGCAAATGCGGTACTCCTGCCTTTCCTGATCTATTCGATCGCGGCGATCGGGCTCAATATCCTGACCGGGTACTGCGGTCAGGTCTCGCTGGGTTCCGGCGGCTTCATGGCGGTGGGAGCCTATGCCTGCTACAAGCTTATGACCACCTATCCTGAAATGAGCATTGTTGTGTGCATTCTCCTTTCCGGGGGGATTACGGCAATGGTCGGGATTGTGTTTGGCCTGCCAAGCCTGCGGATCAAGGGGTTTTATCTGGCGGTAGCGACACTGGCCGCGCAGTTCTTTCTTGTCTGGCTGTTCAACAAGGTGCCGTGGTTTTATAATTATTCCGCATCGGGCCAGATCAACGCTCCGGAGCGTGAAATTTTCGGGTATATCGTCACCGGGCCAAACGCTTCACCTGTCACGATTTATCTCTTCTGCCTGAGTTTTCTTCTTGTCCTGGCCCTTCTCGCCCGGAATATGACACGCGGCTCGACAGGCCGTAAATGGATGGCAATCCGGGATATGGATATCGCGGCGGAAATTATCGGTGTGAACCCGCTGATGGCCAAACTTACCGCGTTCGGGGTGAGTTCATTTTACGTGGGCATTGCGGGCGCGTTACTTTTTTCCGTCTATCTTGGTGCGGTCGAGGTGGGTGAGGTTTTCGGCATCCAGAAATCCTTCCTGATACTGTTCATGATTATTATCGGCGGGCTTGGTTCGATGTTCGGATCCTTCGCCGGCGCGGCATTTATGGTTTTACTGCCGGTATTGCTAAAAAATATCATGGTGGGTCAGTTTGGCTGGGCCACGGATATTGCCGCACATTTTGAATTTGTCATTGTAGGTTTCCTGATCATCTTCTTCCTTATCGTCGAGCCGCACGGGCTGGCGATGTTGTGGCGGATCATCAAGGAAAAACTGAGACTTTGGCCCTTTCCTCATTGATCGGGCCATTGCAACTGCCGCTGCTGGCGGCAAATTATAGAACTAATGGAGGACGCAACATGAAATTCAAGACCTTGATTATGGCAGGGGCCATGGCTGTCTCAATGGCAGGACCAGTGATGGCAGACCTTGTCTTCCCGTCGCTGAGTTACCGGACAGGGCCATATGCTGCAAACGGAATACCGTTTGCCGATGGGTACGCAGACTATTTCACCCTGCTCAATGAACGCGATGGCGGCATCGGCGGCGTTCCGATCAATGTGGTCGAATGTGAAACCGGCTACAACACTGAAAAAGGCGTCGAGTGCTACGAGTCCACCAAAGGCATGGGCTCGCTGGTCTACCAGCCGCTTTCCACCGGCATCACCTATCAGCTGATCCCGAAAGCAACGGCAGACGGCATCCCCATCCATTCCATGGGATATGGCCGGACCTCTGCTGCCAACGGTAAGGTATTCAGCCATATCTTCAACTACCCTGCCAACTACTGGAATGGCGCGTCTGCGGTGGTCAACCATCTGCTTGAGATCAACGGCGGCAACATCAAGGGCAAGTCTCTTGCGCTTGTTTATCACAACTCCGCCTATGGTAAGGAGCCCATCCGGACCCTTGAAGAACTCTCCAAGAAACACGGCTTCAACCTTACCCTTCTGCCTGTTGACCATCCCGGTCAGGAGCAGAAGTCACAATGGCTTCAGATCCGTCGTGAAAAGCCGGATTATGTGGCCATGTGGGGCTGGGGCGTCATGAACCCGACCGCCATTCAGGAAGCCGCAAATATCCGCTTCCCGATGGAAAACTTCATCGGTGTCTGGTGGTCAGGCTCTGAAAACGACGTTCGTCCTGTTGGTGCCGCCGCCGATGGCTATAAAGCACTCAACATGCACAATGTCGGTGACAACTACCCGGTTTATGATGACCTGAAAAAATATGTCTACGATGCCGGCAAGGCCGCCGGTGCCGGAGACCAGACAGGAACGGTCCTCTACAACCGGGGCATGTATGCAGCGATGCTTGCAGCCGAAGCCGCCCGTAACGCCCAGAAGATTTCAGGCAAAGCCGATATTACGGCCGCCGATATGCGTAACGGCATGGAAGCCCTTGAAATCACCGAAGCCCGCATGGCTGAACTCGGGATGCCGAATTTTGGTCCCAGCTTCAAGGTATCATGTGAAAACCATGGTGGCCCGGGCCTCGCGGCAGTTCAGCAGTGGGATGCTTCAAGCGGCTCCTGGAAGCTGATCTCTGACTTCAAACCAACGGATACGGACGTTATCAACGCCCTCATCCAGGAAGACAGTGCCGCCTATGCTGCGGAAAACAACATCGCTGAGCGGTGTTAACCTGAACATGATCCCGGCCCCGTTCATATTGGGGCCGGGACTTTACATAATTTAGAGCCATATACGAATAGGCAGAGCCATGACAGCCACGACCGCAATGCCCGAAAATCAGGACATCCTGCTGGACGTCAATAATATCGAAGTGATTTACAACCATGTTATTCTGGTGCTGAAAGGCGTCTCGCTGACGGTGCCGAGAGGCGGGATCACAGCCCTTCTGGGCGGCAATGGTGCGGGCAAGACAACAACACTCAAAGCCATTTCAAATCTGCTGCATTCTGAACGTGGCGAAGTCACCAAAGGTTCAATCCGATATCGTGGCCAGCCGGTGGCTGATCTTGATCCGGCAACGCTGGTCCGCAAGGGTGTTATTCAGGTTATGGAAGGACGCCATTGTTTTGAACATCTGACCATTGAGGAAAATCTGCTGACCGGTGCCTTCACCCGAAAGGTTAGCCGCGGCGATATCGCCGCTGAACTCGAACGTGTTTACACCTATTTCCCCAGACTGAAAGAACGCCGCAAATCACAGGCCGGATATACTTCCGGCGGTGAACAGCAGATGTGCGCCATCGGACGCGCCCTTATGTCGACGCCTGAAACTGTCCTCCTTGATGAACCTTCAATGGGGCTTGCACCTCAGCTCGTTGAGGAAATTTTCAACATCGTCAAAGACCTGAACGAAAAGGAAGGGGTTTCCTTTCTTCTGGCTGAACAGAATACCAATATTGCCCTGCGCTTTGCTCATTACGGATATATTCTTGAAAACGGGCGGGTGGTGATGGATGGACCGGCGGCAGACCTGCGCGAGAATCCGGACGTGAAGGAATTCTATCTCGGCATGTCCGATGAAGGCCGTAAATCCTTCCGTGATGTGCGATCTTATCGACGTCGTAAGAGATGGCTCAGCTAATGGCAGACCGGTCGCAAAAATATTATGACGAGCTGGAAACCCGGAGCCGGGACGCGAGGGCTGAATCCCTTGCCTCATGCCTTCCAGAACTTGTCCGGCACGCACAGGAAAACACCACAGGTTATGCGGAAAGCCTGAAGGAAACAGACGCCGCGACAATCACCGACACCCAAAGCCTTGCTTCCCTGCCTGTCCTGCGGAAGAGCCGGATGATGCACGCATCCGGCAAGGATTTACCCTTAAAGGATTTCATCAGCTGCAGCATGGCAGATATCGATCATGTCTTTCAGTCACCCGGCCCGATTTATGAGCCGGGCATGCGGAGCCATGACTGGTGGCGTTTCGGCCGTTTTCTCCATGCCCTTGGCATCGGGCGGGGCGATCTTGTGCAGAACTGTTTTGCCTATCATTTCACCCCGGCCGGAATGATGTTTGAAAGTGCCGCCCATGCGGTTGGCGCAACGGTGTTTCCTGCCGGCACAGGCCAGACGGAAATGCAGGCAACCGCCATGTCAAATCTTGGCGTCAGCGCATATGCCGGCACACCAGATTATCTGAAAGCCATCCTTGAAAAAGGTGAAGAGATGGGCCTTGATATGGGCAGGGTCACCAAAGCCGCGGTGAGCGGCGGGCCTCTCTTCCCGGCTCTGAGGGAAGAATATAACAACCGGGGCATTACCTGCCTTCAATGTTATGGCACCGCAGATGTCGGCCATATCGCTTATGAGACTGAGGCGATGGAAGGCATGATCGTTGATGAAGGTGTTATTGTTGAAATTGTCACCCCGGGCACCGGCCACCCAGTCCCGGCAGGGGAAATAGGTGAAGTTCTTGTCACCAGCCTCAACAAGGACTTTCCGATGATCCGCTTTGCCACCGGTGACCTTTCGGCTGTTCTGCCGGGCGAGAGCCCCTGCGGCAGAACAAATCTCAGGATTGTGGGGTGGAGAGGCCGGGCTGATCAGGCCACCAAGGTCAAAGGTATGTTCGTCCGCCCGGAACAGGTGGCACAGCTTGTCGCCCGCTTCGACAGCATCAGCAAAGCCCGGGTCACCGTCAGTCATGACGGATCATCCGACCAGATGCATATCCAGTTTGAATCCACCGAGGCGGATATATCCGGTATTGATGAGGCGGTCCGTGATGTGCTCAAACTTCGCGGCACCGTCGAATGGTGTGCGCCGGGAAGTTTACCGAATGATGGCAAGGTTATTGATGACAGCCGTGAAATTGGCTAAATCATTCATCGGTAAAGGCGGGGTATGAAGATGGATTTTTCACTCAGTGAGGAACAGCAGGCTATTTTTGATATGGCCAGGGATTTCGGCCAGAGCGCTATTGCTCCCCATGCGCTGGACTGGGACCAGAACCAGCAGATGCCAAAGGATATGTTGCGTGAAGCGGCAGAACTCGGCCTTGCCGCCATCTATGTGCCTGAAGAGCATGGTGGCTCCGGCCTGACCAGGCTTGATGCCACGCTCATTTTTGAAGCTCTTGCCATGGCCTGCCCTTCGGTTTCATCCTTTCTTTCCATTCACAATATGGTCGCCTGGATGGTCTCCGGCTTTGGCAGTGATGCGTTGAGGGCACGGTATCAGCATGACCTCAACACGATGACGAAAATCGCCTCTTATTGCCTGACCGAACCCGGATCAGGTTCGGATGCCGCAGCCCTTCGTACCAGGGCAGAAAGAACCAACGAAGGATTCCGGCTCACGGGAACAAAAACATTCATTTCCGGCGGGGATTATTCCGATCTGTATGTGGTCATGTGCCGGACCGGAGATGACAGTCCCAAAGGAATTTCCGCCATCATGGTTGACACAGGAACAGAAGGTCTTTCCTTCGGTGCCCAGGAGATCAAGATGGGATGGCGCGGACAACCCACAGCGCAGGTCATTTTTGACAACTGCCCGGTGGCGGCAGAAAACCTGCTCGGGGAAGAAGGGGCCGGATTCCGCTACGCGATGATGGGGCTGGATGGCGGCAGGCTGAACATTGCCGCAGCAGCACTCGGCGGCGCGCAGGAAGCGCTTAACCGTGCGCTTATATATGCCGGTGAACGCAAGGCTTTCGGCCGCTCCATCGATCAGTTCCAGTCCCTCCAGTTCAAACTTGCCGATATGGAAACAGAATTGCAGGCGGCCCGTGTGTTTCTGCATAAGGCCGCGTGGAAACTTGACCGCAAGGACCCGGAAGCAACCCGATACTGCGCCATGGCAAAACGATTCGTGACCGATGTTGCCTTCAATGTGGCCAATCAGGCACTGCAGATCCATGGCGGCTACGGCTACCTTGCCGATTACGGCATCGAAAAGATCGTCCGTGACCTGCGGGTACATCAGATTCTCGAAGGCACAAATGAAATCATGCGCCTGATCATTTCTCGCTCACTACTGGCAACGCGCGACGCATGACCGACCTCATCATCCGGCAGGAAAACAGCACCGGCAGGCTTTCCCTGAATCGGCCTGATGCGCTGAATGCGCTGACCCATGACATGGCCTTGTCGATGGAATCCCAACTCAATATCTGGAAGAATGATAACGGCATCCGCCAGATCCTCATCGATGCAACCGGCGAGAAAGCTTTTTGTGCCGGCGGCGACATTCAGGATCTCTACCATTATGGAAGAAACGGTGATTTTGCCTTTGGCCAGCGTTTCTGGATGGACGAATACAGGCTCAACGCCCTGATCGCCAACTACCCTAAACCCGTCATTGTGCTGATGCAGGGATACGTCATGGGCGGAGGCGTCGGAATTGCCTGCCATGGCTCACATAGGGTGGTGGGACAGTCAAGCCGTATTGCCCTGCCGGAATGTTCGATAGGGCTTATCCCGGATGTGGGAAGCAGCGCCATACTTGCCGCCGCCCCGGGGAGGCTTGGAGATTACCTGGCGACAACCGGCTACCGGATGGATGCCGGGGATGCGATCCATGCCGGATTTGCCGATATTTTCATTCCGGAAGAACACTGGCCTCAATTAAAGGCAGAACTGATTGAGGAAGGCGACACAAACTTGCTCAAGGAACGTTCCGGAATGCCGCCCTCTCCTTCTCTTTTTGAACATGAAGGTGAGATCCAATCTCTCTTCACCACCGCTGATGCCGCCACACTTATCCGGCAGATCGAAAGCGCGGAGGGGGAATTTGCCAGGGCCACCGCGGCTGTTTTACGCCGCCAGTCTCCTCTTTCACTTTACAGCACCCTTGCCATTCTGGAAAAATTGAGGACGAAGCCCGGGCTTGACCATGCTCTTGAACTGGAATACCGATTCACCAGCCGGAGCAGTGCCCGGGGGGACTTCCTTGAGGGCATACGCGCCGCTATCATAGACAAGGATCGCCATCCGGTGTGGAAACATGCATCCATCGAAGATGTTCCTGAGGCAGACATAGCTGAAATGCTGGCACCCCTCGATTAAGACCTGAAAGGATATGGACATGACTGAAATCTGCATTACCGGAGCTGCCCGTACCCCGATGGGTGGCTTTCAGGGTGAACTTTCCGGCCTTACCGCACCTGAACTTGGCGGCAGGGCTATCGCTGCGGCCCTCAGTTCTGCGGGTATTTCCCCGGATCAGGTGGATGAAGTGATGATGGGATGTGTACTTCCCGCCGGGTTGAAGCAGGCACCGGCACGACAGGCGGGATTTCACGGCGGCCTTAACAAGGAAACCCCTGCCACAACGGTCAATAAAGTCTGCGGTTCCGGCATGAAAACGGTCATGCTCTGTCATGATGCCATCAGCGCAGGCGGCCCCAGGATAACTGTTGCCGGCGGCATGGAAAGCATGACCAACGCACCATATCTGTCCCTTACAACCAGAAATGGCGGCAGGCTCGGGCACCACCAGCTTAATGACCACATGTTCTATGACGGGCTGGAAGATGCCTATGACACCGGAACACTGATGGGCAGTTTTGCCGAAGACTGTGCCGAACATTACCAGTTTTCAAGAGAAGAGCAGGACAGTTATGCGCTGGCATCACTGAGCCGGGCGATCGCCGCACAGAATGCGGGTATTTTCGACCATGAGATCACTCCCGTCAGTCTGCCCGCAAAAGGGGGCGAGATCACCGTCAGCCGGGATGAACAACCGGCCAAGGCCAGACCTGAAAAAATTCCTTCACTTCGTCCGGCTTTTCGCAAAGATGGCACGGTCACCGCGGCAAATTCCTCATCGATTTCCGATGGTGCGGCGGCACTTGTGCTGGCTCATATGGATGCGGTCCGGGACCATGATCTTCCGGTACGGGCAACTATTCGTGGTCATGCCGGTCATGCCCAGGAACCCGGTTGGTTTACCACCGCCCCTGTTCCCGCGGCGAGAAAACTCCTCGAAAGGCTGGGCTGGGCTGTGGATGATGTCGATCTCTGGGAAGTCAATGAAGCTTTCGCTGTCGTTCCCATGGCGTTCATGCGGGAACTCGGTGTTGATCATGAAAAGCTGAATATCCATGGTGGTGCCTGCGCGCTCGGACATCCCATCGGAGCCTCCGGGAGCCGGATTATCGTCACCCTTCTCAATGCCCTTGAGCAGAAAAAACTCAAGCGCGGGGTGGCGGCAATATGTCTTGGTGGCGGTGAAGGGCTGGCCATTGCCATTGAACGACCCTGACACGAAATCACTCCCCTGTTCCAGATAGCTATACTCTTTCTTGGCAAATTGAGCTATAATACGACTTCAGGTCATCTGGAATCATGCCGATTTCAGCACTCACATCTCAGGGTTGAGAATGATCGATATACCCCTGGCATGACCTATTAGCTTGCTCCATTACTTTTCCTGTCCACAGAGGCCTGAACCCGGGGTGAGCGGCTATGCCTATCACCCTCCATGTTCAACATCTGGAGGAAAGACCATCATGGAAACAATCAACTCACTTGTTGGCCAGATCAACAGTATTGTCTGGGGTCCGTTGATGCTGATACTCATCGTCGGGGTCGGGGCATTTCTTCTGATCCGGACAGCTTTCATGCCATGGCGCAAGATCTCCTACGGGTTCTCGTTGCTCTGGCAGGGCCGAAGCCCCGAAGGGGTAGGTGATATCAGTGCTTTCAACGCGCTGATGACCTCACTTTCCGCAACAATCGGCACCGGTAACATTGCCGGGGTTGCCACCGCCATTGCCATTGGCGGGCCCGGCGCCCTCTTTTGGATGTGGGTCACCGCGCTTGTCGGCATGGCCACAAAATATGCTGAAGCTGTGCTGGCCGTCAATTTCCGTGAAGTCGATGCCGAAGGAAAGCATATCGGCGGGCCGATGTATTACATCAAGAACGGGCTCGGGAAGAAATGGCACTGGCTTGGATTCCTTTTTGCCCTTTTCGGGGCGATTGCCGCATTCGGAATAGGCAATATGGTCCAGTCAAACTCCATTGCCGATGCGCTTGATGACAAGATCGGGCTGGACCCGATGATGACCGCAGTCATCCTGATTGTTCTGACCGGCGCAGTCCTGATCGGCGGCATCACCCGTATCGCTGTCTGGGCAGGCCGTCTGGTGCCTTTCATGGCGTTTTTCTATATCGTGTTCGGTTTGATCGTTCTGCTGATCAATATCGGCAATGTGCCGGCCGCTATCGGCACGGTCTTCAGTCATGCCTTTACCGGAACAGCCGCACAGGGCGGTTTTGCCGGAGCCGCTGTCTGGGCCGCGATCCGTTTCGGCGTGGCCCGCGGGGTATTCTCAAACGAAGCCGGTCTCGGCAGTGCGCCGATTGCCCATGCCGCCGCCAAGACAAATGATCCTGTCCGTCAGGGGTCCATTGCCATGCTGGGCACATTTATCGATACGATTATCGTGTGTTCGATTACCGGGCTTGCCATCGTCTCTTCCGGGGCATGGACAACAGGAGAGACAGGTGTTGATCTGACGGCACTTGCCTTTTCAATGTCTCTTGCGGGTGGTGATTATATTGTCACCATCGCACTGACCATCTTCGCCTTTACCACCATACTTGGTTGGAGCTATTACGGCGAGAAATGCTGGCAGTATATTTTCGGTGTCGGCACTATCCGTATCTATCGTGTTCTCTGGATCATGGCTGTCTTCATCGGTCCCATGGCACTTACCTTTGAGGGTGGCGCCCGGGCCGGCATTGATCTCATCTGGCTTGTTGCCGATACCCTTAACGCGATGATGGCCCTGCCAAACCTGATTGCGCTTATTCTTCTCAGTCCGGTTGTCTTTAAACTGACGCAGGAATATTACGCAAACAAGTAACCCACATTTTTTGCCCGGGACATTTTTTGTCCCGGGTTTCTGCCTCATTTTCATCTCCTCCCCCTGCCCGGTTGACAGCGTATAGTCTCCGGACTGAAACTGGTATCAGGAACAAAGATAACCGGGAGGTTGGGGACAAACGATGAAGATTGACCAAACGATTGCCGCGGTCATTTCCGGCGGCGCTTCAGGGCTTGGCGCCGGGGTGGTGACGGCACTGGCCGGTCGCAATGCCCGCATAACCATCCTTGATACCAATGCCGATTTGGGGCAGGCGCTGGCCAGAGATACCGGCGCCCTTTTTGTGCAATGCGACGTTACCGACCCCGGCGCTGTTTCCTCTGCCCTTCAAAAGGCAAGAGTTGCCCATGGTCAGGAAAGGCTGACCATCAATTGCGCGGGCATCGCCCCGGCTTCAAAGACTGTCTCACGCGGGGAGGCACATGATGCTGATCTCTTTCAGCGTGTCATCGCCATCAATCTGGTCGGCAGTTTCAATCTTTCAAGCCAGAGCGCGGCAGGCATGTCTGCCACCGCCCCCCTTAACGAGGATGGTGAACGCGGGGTGATCATCAACACCGCATCGGTTGCCGCCTATGACGGGCAGATCGGCCAGATTGCCTATGCCGCATCAAAGGGAGGCATCGCCGCCATGACACTGCCCATGGCACGTGATCTCGCCGATAAGGGCGTGCGTGTGATGGCTATTGCCCCGGGTATTTTCGGTACCCCCATGTTGCGCGCTTTCCCACAGGAGGTGCAGGATGCTCTGGCCGCCCAGGTCCCTTTTCCTTCGCGGTTGGGTGAGGCTTCTGAATTTGCCGATCTGGCCCTTCATATTGCTGAAAACCCGATGTTGAACGGGTCCGTTATTCGTCTGGACGGCGCCATCCGGATGCCGCCCCGATAGAACAGGGGTGACAGGACCATGTTTGAAGATGAACTGAAACCACGAGGCGGGATGTCCTTTGTCTCAGGCCCTGCAGATCAACCGATCTGGGAGAAAACCATCCCCCAGACCCTCCGCGAAGCAGTTCATCTTCACGGATCAGCACCCGCCGCCATCTTCCATGAAAGCGGCATCCGCTGGAGCTATAATGATCTTGATCAGGTCAGTCGTGATATGGCCGCAGGGCTTCTTTCACTGGGCATTGAACGGGGAGACAGGGTTGGCATCTGGTCACCAAACCGATGGGAATGGGTCGCGCTTCAGTTTGCCACTGCAAGAATTGGCGCGGTACTGGTGACAATCAATCCTGCCTATCGGAAGGCAGAAGTTGAATATGTCCTCAACAAGACTGGCACAAAAGCTTTGGTTCTGGCGCCGGAATTCAAGACGTCGGATTACATTGCCATGATCGCTGATCTGGCCCCTGAACTTGAGAAAAGCACCCCCGGAAACCTCAGATGCACCCGTCTTCCGGCGCTCCGATCATGCATCCGCATGGGGGAAGATGAAACACCGGGGATGATGAACATCGCTGATCTGATGGGACGGGCTGATGACACGCTTCGTGCGCATGCGGATGAGATTTCTCTCACGCTCAGCCCGGCTGATCCGATCAATATCCAGTTTACCAGCGGCACGACAGGCGCACCGAAAGGCGCAACCCTGACCCACCGCAACATTGTGAACAACGCCCGCTTCACCATTGATAGAATGCGTCTTCAGGCAGGTGAAGGTCTTTGCATTCCCGTGCCGCTTTATCACTGCTTTGGCATGGTAATGGGGTCATTGGCCTCAGTCACCAGAGGGGCTTTCATGGTTTTCCCGGCCGAAGGTTTTGACCCACTGATGACCCTCAGGGCTGTCTCGGATGAACGATGTTCGGCTCTCTACAGCGTGCCGACCATGTTTCTTGCCATGCTTGATCACCCGGAATTTTCCGGATTTGATCTCTCCTGTCTGCGCACCGGCATCATGGCAGGCGCTCCCTGCCCGATGGAGGTGATGCGGCGGGTGATGGGTGAGATGAATCTCAAAGAAATTACCATCGCCTATGGCATGACCGAAACAAGTCCGGTCTCCTTTCAGTCTCACCCCGATGATCCGATTGAGCTCAGGGTTTCTACTGTCGGGCGGATCCATCCCCATACCACCGTCCGTATTGTGGACGAGAACGGCCGGATTGTTCCGGTTGGTCAGAAAGGTGAATTGCAGACACTCGGATATTCCGTCATGCAGGGCTATTGGGGCGAAGATGAGCAGACAGCCGCCGCCATCGATGCCGAAGGCTGGATGCATACAGGTGATCTGGCAACACTGGATGAAAACGGCTTCTGCCGTATCGTCGGACGGGTCAAAGATATGGTGATACGTGGCGGGGAGAATATTTACCCGAGAGAGGTGGAAGAATTTCTCTATGCGCATCCATCGATCCAGCAGGTGCAGGTTTTCGGTGTGCCGGATCCGAAATATGGCGAAGAACTCTGCGCATTTATCATTTTGCATGACGGCAAGGATGAAGACGCCGCATCCATCCGCACCTGGTGCGAGGGGCAGATTGCCCATTACAAGATACCGCGGCATATCCGCTTCCGGCAATCTTTGCCCATGACCGTCACTGGCAAGCCCCAGAAATTCGTCATGCGGGCTGAAATGATCCGGGAGCTGAAGCTTGAAGAATATGAGGGAATAACGAGCACAGGCTGAACGACGGCAAACCCCGGGCCCGATGTATTCTTGCTGGATAATTATGACGTGGTGGGTAGAATATGCCTGTTAAGGGAGAGGTTTGATGTTCCACGCCAGCATGAATTTTCACCTCGGGGAAGAGATCGACGCTCTGCGGCAGACGATCCATCGTTTTGCCCGGGATGAAATCGCCCCACGAGCAGAGGCCATCGACAAGGAGAATGCCTTCCCCCCCGATCTCTGGGAGAAAATGGGTGCGCTGGGGCTCCATGGCATCACCGTACCGGAACAGGATGGCGGCAGTGAAATGGGATATCTTGCCCATTGTATTGCCATCGAGGAAATCAGCCGGGCCAGTGCTTCGGTTGGCCTGTCTTATGGCGCGCATTCAAATCTCTGCGTCAACCAGATCGCCCGCTGGGGAACACCGGAACAAAAGGCTAAATATCTGCCAAAGCTTATCAGCGGGGAACATGTCGGCTCGCTTGCCATGTCAGAACCCGGTGCCGGGTCTGACGTCGTTTCAATGAAACTGAGAGCGGAAAAGCGTAATGACCGTTATGTCCTCAACGGCAATAAAATGTGGATCACCAATGGTCCTGATGCCAATACACTGGTTGTTTACGCGAAAACAGATATGGATGCCGGCCCGAGGGGAATTACGGCTTTTCTGGTAGAACGCGGGATGGCCGGATTTTCAACCGGCGCGAAACTTGACAAACTCGGCATGCGCGGCTCAAACACCGCTGAACTGATCTTCGAGGATTGTGAAATTCCCTTTGAAAATGTACTCGGCGAAGAAGGCAAAGGGGTTAATGTTCTCATGTCAGGGCTGGATTACGAACGTGTCGTTCTGGCCGCCGGACCGATTGGTATCATGGCGGCGGCGATGGATATCGTCATGCCTTATGTCCATGAGCGTGAACAGTTTGGCCAGGCAATAGGCACATTTCAGCTGATGCAGGGGAAACTTGCCGATATGTATACGACCATGAACGCCTGCCGTGCCTATGTCTATGCGGTTGCAACGGCATGTGATCGTGGTGAGACCACCCGGAAGGATTCCGCAGGCTGTATTCTCTATGCCGCGGAAAAAGCAACCCAGATCGCACTGGAAGCGATACAGTGCCTTGGCGGAAACGGTTATATCAATGACTACGCCACCGGACGCCTGCTGAGGGACGCCAAACTGTATGAGATCGGGGCAGGCACATCTGAAATCCGCCGGATGCTCATCGGACGTGAACTTTTCAATGAAACCGCCTGACGAATATTGCCATGACTGAACTGAAATCCTCCTTTGATCCGTATAACGAGGACGCTGCCATTAACCGCGCGGCGATGGAAACCAAGAGAGAGCGCATTGAATCGCTGGCAAAAACCATTTCACTCGGTGGGCCGGAAAAATCAAGAGAGCGCCACCTCAAGCGTGGCAAATTGCTACCACGTGACAGGATCGACGCATTGCTGGACCCGGGCTCGCCTTTTCTTGAAATCGGTCTTTTTGCGGCCCATGACGTTTATGACGAAGATATCCCTGCCAGCGGAATGATCGCCGGCATTGGTGAGGTTGAAGGCCGGGACTGTATGATTGTCTGTAATGATGCCACGGTAAAGGGCGGCACCTATTACGCCATGACGGTAAAAAAACATCTCCGCGCCCAGGAAATAGCCGAAGAGAACCATCTGCCCTGCATCTATCTGGTGGACAGCGGCGGGGCCAATCTGCCCAATCAGGATGAAGTCTTTCCGGACCGGGACCATTTCGGCCGGATTTTCTACAATCAGGCACGGATGAGCGCCAAGGGCATCGCACAGATTGCCGTGGTTATGGGGTCCTGTACCGCAGGCGGTGCCTATGTTCCTGCCATGAGCGATCAGACCATCATTGTGCGGAATCAGGGAACGATTTTTCTTGCCGGGCCACCTCTGGTGAAACAGGCCACGGGGGAAGATGTCGATGCCGAAACTCTTGGCGGCGGCGATACCCATGCCCGCCTGTCTGGAGTGGCTGATATGCTTGCGGAAAATGATCAGCACGCGCTGGCGCTGGCCCGCCAATCCATTCGTAATCTTGGCAAAAAGCATCGTCTTGAGGCAGATAGCGCATCTGTTCCGCCCAAACTCGATCCTGAAGAGCTGATGTCACTCATTCCGGCGGATGCCCGCACCCCCTTTGATATAAGGGAAATCATCGGCCGGATTGTCGACGGGTCTGATTTCGATGAATTCAAGGCCGTGTACGGGCAGACACTTGTCTGCGGCTTTGCCCGGATTGATGGCCGGCTCGTGGGGATTATTGCAAATAACGGTGTCTTGTTCTCAGAAAGCTCGACCAAAGGGGCGCATTTTATTGAACTCTGCTGTCAGCGGAAAATTCCGCTTGTCTTTCTGCAGAACATCACCGGATTCATGGTTGGTTCAAAATATGAAGCCGAGGGAATTGCCAAGCATGGCGCCAAACTGGTGGCGGCGGTAAGTTGCGCCAATGTCCCAAAGATCACGGTTATTGTCGGCGGCTCCTACGGGGCGGGGAATTACGGCATGTGTGGACGTGCCTTTGGCCCGCGTTTTGTCTGGATGTGGCCAAATGCCCGGATTGCTGTCATGGGTGGGGAGCAGGCCGCAGGGGTGCTAGCCCGGGTCAGGCGAAGCGGTATCGAAGCCCGGGGCGAGAGCTGGTCCGATGAAGAGGAGACAGCTTTCAAGGCCCCTGTTCTCGACCAGTTCGAGCGCCAGTCCGACCCCCTTTACGCCTCGGCGCGTCTGTGGGATGACGGGATCATCGATCCTCTGCGGACACGTGATGTGCTCGCCTTGTCCCTGCGGGTGGCGGCAAACGCACCCATCCGGGAAACCAACTTCCCTGTGTTCCGGATGTAGATATGATCACGCGTCTGCTCATAGCCAACCGGGGAGAAATCGCCTGCCGGATCATAAGCACCGCCCGGCGGATGGGTATCGAATGCGTTGCGGTGTATTCTGATGCGGATCGCCATGCCCGTCATGTGCGGCTGGCTGACAAGGCGGTGCGGATTGGCCCGCCGCCAGCAAGAGAGAGCTATCTTTCAGCCAGCACCATCATCGAGGCGGCCCGTGAATGCGGGGCCGATGCCATTCATCCGGGCTATGGTTTTCTTTCAGAGAACGCTGATTTCGTCGAAGCTGTAAACGCCGCCGGGCTGATCTTTGTCGGCCCCCCGGCATCAGCCATCCGCGCGATGGGGCTCAAGGATGCGGCGAAAACCCTGATGGCCGATGCTGGTGTACCTGTCGTACCGGGTTTTCATGAAGAAAATCAGTCTGCCGAACGGCTCGAAGCCGAAGCCGCGAAAATCGGATATCCCGTCTTCATCAAAGCTCGTGCAGGTGGCGGCGGCAAGGGTATGCGCCATGTTGCTGGGCCAGAAGAATTCGCCGCTTCGCTTGCCGCAACCCAGCGTGAAGCTGCCGCAAGCTTTGGTGATGACCGGGTTCTGCTGGAAAAAGCCATTGAAAACCCCCGGCATGTCGAAGTCCAGATTTTCGCCGACACGCATGGTGAGGTCGTTCATCTTTTTGAAAGAGATTGCACCCTGCAACGGCGCCACCAGAAGGTTCTCGAAGAAACCCCTGCCCCGGGTATGAATGATGCCACCCGCAAAGCCATGACCGAAACCGCCATCAGGGCCGCCAAAGCCATAGGATATGTGGGTGCCGGAACGGTTGAGTTCATCGCTGACGGAACAGACGGGCTGAAACCGGACAAATTCTGGTTTATGGAAATGAACACAAGACTTCAGGTTGAGCATCCCGTGACCGAAGCTGTCACAGGTATTGACCTTGTTGAATGGCAGCTTCGTATCGCTGCCGGTGAGCCGCTTCCCCTTCAACAGGACCAGATCACCTTGACGGGTCACGCTGTCGAAGCCCGTCTCTATGCTGAAGATCCTGCGCACGGCTTCCTGCCATGCCCGGGGCGGGTGGACAGGATCGTTTTCCCTGACACTATCAGGACAGACAGCGGCATCGGGGATGGAGACAGTGTTTCCGCCTATTACGATCCGATGGTGGCCAAAATCATCAGCCATGCGGCAACGCGGGAGGAGGCACTGCAGCGCCTTGATCACGCCCTCAGCCGGACACATGTGCACGGACTGACCACCAATCTCGCCTTTCTGGGCAGGCTTTGCCGCCATCAGGATGTCGTCTCAATGCAGATCGACACAAGCTGGATTGACCGGAACGATGCCCTTGTGACCGTCATGCGGCCATCGGCTGAAATCATCGCCCTTGCCGCCGTCTTTGCTTCAGGTCCTGCCTCTGTTTCTGAAAGAGGCGGGTGGCGACACTGGGGCACGGGCAGAACACATGTATCCCTTGGTCACGGTGATGATATTCTGCCCTGCTGCCTTGCACGAACCGACGGTAGAGGTTTCACCATCTCAACGCCGCAAGGCGAGATCGAATTTGCTGATATCACGGCAGATGGTGACGTTATCAGGGTGGATGGCCAGAAGTTTGAGCCGCAAATCAGCGCGAGGTATATCAGCTTTACCTTTGCCGGTGACCTGTGGACTTTTGAGCAGATCGACCTGCGTGACCAGAATGCTGAAAGCCAGAGTAACGCAGAGATTACAGCACCGATGACCGGCATTGTCCGGCATATTTCGGTTCGCGCCGGGGATACTGTCCGAAAAGGTGAGAGTCTGGTGGCGCTCGAAGCCATGAAAATGGAACATACCCTGACCGCCCCGAGAGACGGGATCATTGAAGAGATCCGTATTGATCTTGGTGATACGGTTCCGGACGGGTCCGTGCTGATCACCCTTAAGGAAGACACCTGATGAAAAGCAACCAGGTTGAACTCATCGAAGTGGGCCCACGTGACGGTTTGCAGAATGAGCCGCTTCCCATCCCCACCGAAGAAAAGATCCGCCTGGTGGACCAGTTGACCGAGGCTGGCTTCAGCCGGATCGAAGTGACCAGTTTTGTATCACCGAAATGGGTGCCGCAGATGGCCGATGCCGCCGCTGTCATGGCAGGCATCCGACGCAAGCAGACCATCCGTTATGGCGTGCTGACGCCTAACCTTCGCGGTTTTGAAAATGCACTGGCGGCAGGGGCGGATGAAGTGGCGATCTTCGGTTCAGCATCCGAGGGGTTCAGCCAGAAGAACATCAACTGTTCCATCGCAGAAAGTCTTGAGCGGTTTCGCCCGGTTACAATGGCTGCCGCCGAACATGGTATTCCGGTGCGCGGATATATTTCCTGCGTGATCGCCTGCCCCTATGATGGAAACACATCACCTGAGGCTGTGGCCGGTGTTGCGGAAACACTTCTTGAAATGGGATGCTATGAAATCTCGCTGGGCGACACAATCGGCGCGGGCACACCTCACCAAATCGCCGCCATGCTGGATAGTGTTGTCCCAAAACTGGGGGCTTCCCGCCTTGCCGGCCACTATCATGATACCGGCGGCCAGGCTCTTGCGAACATCGATACGTCGCTTGAATATGGGTTAAGACGTTTTGACAGCGCGGTGGGCGGTCTTGGCGGATGCCCTTACGCACCCGGTGCAAAGGGAAATGTTTCCACCGTGATGCTTGCCCGTCACCTTGAGAAAACAGGGTGGATTACCGGACTTGACCTGAATCTGCTGGCTGAAATCGAGGTGTTTATCCGCAGCCTTGGTATAAAAGACAAGGATGAGAGTAATGGCTGAACCTATCCTGACAGAAATCCATGACAGCGGGCTTATGATCATCACGCTTAACCGCCCGGAAAAGCATCATTCCATGGATGCAGCGATGATCGCATCACTGACGGATGCCGCGAAAACGGCCGCAGGTGATAGGGCGATACGGGCTGTCCTGATCCAGTCCTCTGGCCCCAGTTTCTGCGCCGGGGGCGACCTTGGCTGGATGAAAGACCAGACCGAAGCCAGCAGGGGAGGCAAGATGAAAGAGGCAAGATGCCTCGCGGACATGCTGGCCGCATTCTATACCCTCCCCTGCCCGGTGATTGCCCGCGTACAGGGCAATGCCTATGGCGGCGGGCTTGGGCTGATGGCGGTGGCGGATATTGTCGTTGCGGCAAGCGGGCTTCGTTTTGCCCTTACCGAAACCCGTCTCGGGCTTATTCCGGCAACCATCGGGCCTTTTGTGTTGCGCCGGATCGGCCACGGGAAAGCACGTTCGGTCTTTATTACCGGCAGTGTGATGAATACTAAGAGAGTTGAACGGCTTGGGCTTGTCTCTTACGCTGTACCGGCAGACGAGTTGGATGAAGCCATCGCCCGTGAAGTGGACATGGCGCTCAAAGCTTCGCCTGAAGCCATGGCAAGAGCCAAGGGGCTTATCCTTGCGCAAGAAACCGGACACCTACGGGAAGATATAGATCAGGCCGTCACTGCCCTCGCCGATTGCTGGGAAAGCCCTGAGACCAAAGCCGGCATCACCGCTTTTTTCGCCCGCCAGAACCCTCCCTGGATTAAAGACGGATAAAACCAGACTTCACGTTACCCCATAACCGGAATGTATTTTCATGAAACCTGATGGATTTGCCGGGATTTTGCTTGATCTCCGTAAGATGATGATCACGTTCACGATTGCGGTCATCGTCGGATATGTTTTTCTTTCTGTTCACCTGCCTGCCCCGTTTCTCATGGGCAGCCTGTTCGGGGTCTGGATTGTCGGCGGCACTTTTCCGTCACTTCGCCCGCATCTTGGCGTTGCCAGATGGTTTCATGTCCCCGTTGTCCTCGGGCTCGGGGTTTTTATCGG
Organism: uncultured Hyphomicrobiales bacterium; assembly: GCA_964580905.1. Lineage (GTDB taxonomy): Bacteria > Pseudomonadota > Alphaproteobacteria > Puniceispirillales > UBA1172. The sequence continues at coordinate 25,433 of CAZOLR010000013.1, forward strand.
GGCAAATTTCACAACCGAACTGATTGAGCAGGCCACCCACTGGATGACCACCGTGAGCATCATGATCGTAGTTACGCTGATTGTCTCAGCCCTGGGATATGGTTTCCTTCGGAAAATCCGGCACTATGACCCTGTGATGGCACTGCTCTGCGCTGTTCCTGGGGGGCAGGCCGAGGCCATCGTCATGGCAAGGGACATGGTGGAGAAAGATTACGTTGTTGCGCTGTTTCATCTGATCCGGGTTGCGGTTGTCTTTGTCAGCACACCTCTTCTTCTGGCGGTGCTTGAAGGGAGCGCTGCGGTGGCGACATCCAATGCACGTCTTCTTACCATGCCGGGGCTTCTTGATCTTTCTTTCGGACAGTTTGTGTCCTTTATCGGAATTGCCATGGCGGGGTACGGGCTGGCCAGGGCCCTGCGACTTCCGATGCCGCATCTTCTTGGTCCGATGGGGCTCAGCATGGTCTTCCATATCTCAGGCCTTATTTTTATTCCCCGTATCAATGAATTCATCATGCTGGCCCAGCTTGCGATTGGCGGCGGGGTCGGGGCCCGGCTTGCCCAGGTTGAATTCCGCTCATTGCTTGTGTATCTCGGCGACGGGATGATCACCAGCGGCATTATCCTTGCGGCCTATCTTATGGTGGCACTGGGCATTGCTCATTTCACCCATGCCAGTTTCCTCTCGATCTGGCTTGCCTTTGTTCCCGGGGGGCTTTACGAAGTCACGCTACTGGCGCTGATCTTCGGTTTTGATATTGCCTTTATCGCTTTTCACCATACGGTGCGCGTATTCCTGATCTTCCTCACCATGCCTGTTCTTGCAACACGTCTGAACAGAGGTGATCACCCAAGATCGACATAAGTCATGGTTGCGGTCATGGTGGCAAGAAGGATCATGTCATCCCCGTGAAGTCCATGAGCGGTGCCTTCGGTAAAGATTACCCGGCGACCGGGCTTGATGACACGTCCGGTGAAAATCACCTTGTCTTGTCCGGCCGGCGCAATGAAGTTTGTCTTGAATTCAACAGTCATCACTTCAAGGCCTCTTTCCGCAAGGCTCAGCGCCGAATATCCGCAGGCGCTGTCGAGCCCGATGGCCAGCACGCCGCCATGGATAAATTTCTGTTGCTGAAACAGGCGTTCATGCCGCCGGGCTGAGATCACCACTTTACCCGGTTCGACATGATCCATGGACATGCCAAGTGTCTGCATGACCGTCTGGGCGGCAAAACTTGCCCGGGCCCTTTGTGCAAAATCGGGATCACGTGGATGCAGTTCCATAATCTTTGCCCCCTCATCCGGCGTTTTGCCCGCGGCACCGGTCATCTTGAGACGGATTGCGTGTGCGGTCTGATGATCACATCATAATCAGAAGCAGTTATATCTGCAAAAAATACTTGCATATCCGCGAGCTTTAAAGGATTATGCCGCTGACCGCAGGATCTGTGCTGGCGTGGCTCAATTGGTAGAGCACCCGATTTGTAATCGGGCGGTTGGGAGTTCGAGTCTCTCCGCCAGCACCATTTTCCCCTAATTTAATAAGTAAAATCAATTATTTAATTTAAAGCATTGAATTTCTATCCACCTTTTTATCCACCTACTTAAATTAGTTTTTATTTTAGTGTACGACAGTTTTGCTATGGCAAACCATGATAACTCTGAAAGTGCTCGAGCATGCGTTCGAGAATATGTAGAACAAAACGCACAACTCATTATATCTTGGTTAGAGGGTAGCGGCACAGTCGAAGATGTGGGTGCAGAGCTCATATTGTCCGAAGTGGGGAAATACAAGCTTAATGGCAAACCTGATCTGCGAGGTATTGCTGGTCCAATCATAGATAAAATTTTTAGAGAGGCGCCTGGTGGTGAAATAGCTGCACGGCGGTATCTAGCAGAGTGCATTGCCTCTGGTCATGGCGTGCCAATGCAACTTGAACAGCTGTGCCGAGAGTTGCTGCTTGACAAGCCCATCGGAAAAAACCCTATCGCATCTCGTACTAAAAGAGGCCGAAAGACACGAAATGCACGTCGAGATCTGCTTATTTGGTTGCTGATAAGGGTGCTACAGGCCAATTTTGACATTTCGAAGAGATCGAATGACGCTCGAGAAGATGACCCCGACTTTCCTGATAGCGCTCTTGAAATCATTCGTGACGAGCTCTCTACCGTTGATCCAGAAATTGGTAAAATTAGCTTGAAGCGTTTGCATAACGCTGCACTAAAATTTGCCGCCAATAATGAATGGTTTACCTGCTAGGTATTGTGCCCGCTATTTAAGCCTAATTAGCAGGCATGCTTTACTTGGCTGAGAATGAAATCTTCTGAGAACGATGAACGTTTCAGGAGATATCGATGCACATTCTTCGCCTTCCCGAAGTCTCACAGGCAACTGGCCTTTCACGGTCAACCATTTACCGCCTCGTCCAGACTGGTAACTTTCCACCACCCTTAAAACTTACCGCTCGGACAATAGGCTGGCATTCGACAGATATTGACACCTGGATTGCAGCACGGGCTGCTACTTCAAAGGATCAGGCTGATGACTGAAAACTTGTCGCCTAATCTGGATATAGCGCACCAATTCTTGCGGTTGATTACATGTAAATGGAGCGAGGTTGGCAATGACTTGTCGATGGAGCTACGTGCTCTTGGAAATCGCTCACAATCTCTTCGCTTCAATCCTGAAAAAGAGGAAGAAGTGGCGGCAATTTTGGAGGCTGCTGTGCAGCTAAATGCGAGTGGCTCAAATATTCATGTCACTGTTAATCCTGCCGGGCCCTTTACGCCAGACTGCAAAACACGCGCACTTAAAGACGCTAAAATTGTCGCTGCAACAGCAACATTTATAGATGCTGACGAGTGTGGCATCGCAGATAAATTGCCAGATAATGCTCTGGTCAAGCCAGATCTTGCCGTCATCACAGGACTGTTACCTTTCATACGAGCGCATTTTTATTGGCTTCTGAAAACGCCAGTCTCAGACCTTGAACAATGGAGGAGGTTTCAGCAAGAGATGGCAGAGCGGTACGGTACAGATCCGGCAGTGTGCAACCCATCTCGAGTCATGCGGCTGCCCGGTTTCGTGACACACCCAAATGCAGCCAAGCTAGAAAAAGGTTATGTGCCAGAAATGGTGCAGCTCAAAGTTTTAGATGGTGGCATGTAATGATCGAGTTTGAAGATCTTGTGAAGGCTCATGAGGCTGCGCCTGTTTTTGGCAAGACACTTTCGGATATCCTGACAGCGCCACCCCCACAAACGAGCATACCTACAAAACGTCTAGATGTATCAAAAGCAATGGCAGACATTCAGGCGAATGTTTGCTGGCACGACAACACCCTTAGGCTGGTTGCTCGATTAGTTCATGACGGACTGACAGATGAGGAGATCCTCGCGAGGGCAGGAGAGTTTCAGTGTGAGGGATACTCTCTTGAGCAGACCATTGACGAGTTACGGACAATGATTGATGGCGCCCGCAGAAAGGGCTTCGATCAGGCTAAATCAAAAGCAACTGTCCTGAACATAGATCAGAGTTCAACATCAACAGAGCCGCTGCTGAAAAGGCTTTCAGATATCAAGCTTCAACCACTTGAGTTCCTGGTAGAAGGCCTAATCCCGGCAAATAGTCTCACTGCCATTTTTGGCTCACCCGGCAGCGGAAAAAGCTTCATAGGGATCGATATCGCAATGAGCGTTTCCACAAATTCGGAGTTTCACGGTAAGACAGTCAAGAGTGGAAAAACCATCTACATCGCTGGTGAAGGCTACAACGGTTTGGTGCAAAGGGGCTACGCCTGGCTTGTTGCAAATAGTGTTGCGATAGAAGATGCGGATATCTTTATCTCCAGAACGTCCGTTGATCTTCCGGAGGCGGATGCCCGGGATATTCTGTTCAATGAGATAAACAAAGTATTGGAACCTGGCGATAAACTTGGCTTGTTGGTGGTTGACACGGTCAGTAGAAATTTCGGTCCTCTTGATGAAAACCAGACCGCAGACATGCGCCGCTTTGTAGCTGCTGTTGACGAAATCAAAGATAAATTTGGATGTACGGTTCTGCTAATCCATCATTCTGGTCACTACGATAAATCGCGTGCTCGTGGGTCCATTGCACTCAAAGCGGCGCTGGATGCTGAATTTCTTGTTGAAAAACGTGACTCGTCGATCTTCATTAAACCAACAAAAATGAAAGATGCTGAAGAGCCAAAAACTATGAAACTAAAACTTCAGCCTGTTGAGTTGGTGAATGATGAGGAGAGCGTAAAAAGCGCTGTATTGGAACTAGTCGACGAAGAATTTGTGTCAGTTCGGCTGACAGAGAAGGATCAGGAGAATTTGGCCAACTTTATCAAATGCCATCGCCAGCTTTATCCTGATCATCCAGACGATGTGAACAGATCGCTGCATCGTGATGAGTGGCAGCCCTATTTCATTGGCAAATGCCCTACAGAGTTAATAGATGCACGGAAAAAAGCCTTTCAACGCGCCCGGTCAAATCTAGTGCGGAAAGGTCAACTTATTCAATCCAATAACGTTTACACCTGGACAGTGTCCGGACAAACATCGGACATGTCCGATGTGCATCATGAAACTGACCGGACAGACACGGACACACGCCTATAGGCGTGTCCGTTGTCCGGCTCATGATGTGGATGAGATTAGCGGCTAATCAATAACACCAGCAGCACGTAGCCTAATTTCAATCATTTTCGTCTTTGCCCAGAACTCCCTTGATTTTTTGGCGTCTTCTTTTCGTTTTAAAATTTTATCTTTTGTATATTCACCATGCTTAGTATTTGCTTTTGCAATCATTGCTCGTCCAGCATCTGTTTTAGGGCCCGTACTAGCCCCACCATGTAGCCTGCAACGACCATTCTTTTTATTGGCGGGGCGCTGGCAGGCAGTGCCTTTTCGGGTTTTTGCCCCACACCTCTCCCCAGGCCAATCTGCCCCAAAACGCCATTCAATACCTATTTTTACGTTACCTTTTGCTATCATTAATTAGCCCCCGATTAAGGGTATTATTATATCAAATTATATGACTATCCGTAAGTCGCCACACATAGGGCGCGCAACCGCCGCTACTTGCACCTTGATTTTGTGATTATATAGCGCCTCAATGATTGCGGGGGCGGGATTTAATCAAGATCCTATAATTACCATTTGGTTATAAGGTGGTTAGTGGGGTCTTTGGTCCCTCGCTCTGTATCAAGGGTATCAAACGCCATCCTAGCCGACCATGGCACAATCTCTGGGATGGGGTTAACTCAATCATTTTTGCTTTTCATTACTAGTGGGTTGATGGAGGCGATAAAATTTTCTTGTATATCTGTCTCTATGGCGCCCGGCCTGAAGGATCGAACATGATCAATGGCATCTTGGGGCTCAAAACCCAGATCAACAAGTATCATCGCCGCTATTGTTCCCGACCTCCCCAGCCCACCTTTGCAATGAATGGCAATCGAGTTGCCTGCACTTAAACTCTCAAGAAAACGTGGTCGGAGATCTGTCAATTCAGCGATCACCTTGTCGTCAGGGATATCCATATCCGCTATGGGCAGATGCAGCCAGGTGAATGGACGGCTGCTGGCCTCATCCTGAAAACGTGATTTGCCACAAAAGTCGTCAAATTCGTGATCCTGGATTAAAGAAACAAGATACTGACAATGCTGATCTTCGAAATAATCAAAAACAAGCTGCATCTCTTCTGCTGAGAATTCATTGGCTGAAGTCCTGCCCGGGAATGCAGCAAGTATAATACCTGCATCCAGCCCGGGGATAGATATCCTGTTCAGATTCAATCGCGACGCCCTCAAGATCAGATGTTCCGCCAGGCTTGGGTCCTTTTCAGAAGCCCCACCGATATCAGGCTATGAATGCCACGCACCAAAAATGAAATATAAACGATCAGCATTGCCATGGCAGCTGCCCCGGCAACATCTCCCTGCTCATCAAGATGAATGGAGGATACCGAGGCAAGCGTGGTATTATAGGAATAAAGGAAGATAACCCCGGAAACCGTCGTCATGGCATTACAGAATAGATAGATAAATATGTCAAAGACTGTGGGCAAACATACCGGAAGTGTCACACGAAGAAACATTTTGTAGACGGGCACTTTTAACGACAGTGATACGGACTCGAACTCCGGGTCAAGTTTTTTGATCGCCGTAATCGAGGACAGGTGAGATACGGTATAAAAATGAACAACGGTATTTATGACCAGTATAGACATGGTCGCATAGATAAAATTCAGCGGATTATCTTTCATGTTGAAAAAGAAGATATAGGAAAGCCCCAGAACAATCCCTGGTATTGCCATCGGCATCAGGGCAATCAGCTGCAAAACATCACGCATTCTTTTGTCTGAGCGCATTTTCTCAATGAGATAACTGCCAATGAAGATGATAATAGTGCCGAAAAAAGCTGTATAAAATGACATTCGTACTGAATTAAAAAAGGAATCCCAGCCCAGTCCTGCCACTTCAAAATTATAGTGTTTGAGCGTCAGAGAAAGATTATAGGGCCAGAACTTTACCAAGGCACCAAACTGGGCCATGCCGATCATCATCGTTACAAAAACTGTAATGATCAGGCAGTATAGAAGAAGCAGGGTATCACGCAGTTTATCCGGCTTGGGCGTGTATACAACAGCCCGGGAAGTAAGCTGGGATGTTTGCTTTTTCCGTGAATATTGATCCAGCCCAAAAGCCAGCAATGCCGGTATCAGAAGGACAATAGATATAACCGCACCCATCTGGAAGTTCTGCATGCCAACAACTTCCCGATAAATATCGGTCGCCAATACGTTGTAGTTCCCACCAATAACTTTCGGGACACCAAAATCCGTAAACACCTGGGTAAAGACCACGAAGGTTGTGCTGATTATCCCATATTTTGCTCCGGGAATGGTCACCGTCAAAAAAGTTCTGAGTTTAGAAGCCTTGAGCACTTCGGAGGCTTCATAAAGTCGTGCGTCGGAAAGCGACAGCGACGTGGAGAGAATCATCAATGCATGGGGAAAAGTCCAGTAAACAGACGCCATGACAATGCCGATTGGGCCATAAATGGAATGCCCCATCAGCACTTCCTTCATCACCCCCTGGTTACCGAACCAGTAAACCAGGGCTATAGCCGCAAGAATGGAAGGGCTTAATAACGGCACTAATGCAACGAGCCTGAAGAATCCCTTAAGGGGTATACACGTGCATTGGAGCGCAAAAGCATAAAGAAACCCGAGAATAACAACGATAATGGTTGAAATCACGGCCACAAACAGGCTGTTGAAAAACGAACTGAAGAGCGCAGGTTCTTTCAGATAAGCGGCAAAGTTTTCAAGACCAACGAATTCACCGTTGACGTTCTGCATACTCTTCGTCATTAACGCCAACAGGGGCAATATCAAAAAGCAGAAAAAAAGCAACAGATAAACATAGACCAGAATTTTTCCGATCTTGTCAGATTGATCCGATGCGATTTTGTTTGAACCTGTCCCAAACATGTTCACTGATCACATTTATATAGATTGAGGAAACTTGAGGACATGGTGAAGTTCATTTCAGTGCCAATCTTGATTTTCTGTTCTGGCTGATCAAGGATGGGCTTGTCCACAATCATGACCTGATCTGGCATCAAAGGCGATTTTAGATGGATGCGCCGGAAAGACCCGAGGAATTCAATATCTTCAACGGTGCCACTGAAAATATCTTTGCCCTTTTTGGTGTCGGTGAACTGGATAGCCTCAGGCCGGATGGCTACCATGACTTTTTCACCCTTGGCAAAACCCCTGCAATCAATACCGATGGCCTTTCCAGTCAGGGTAAGCGTTTTTGTATCTTTCACCTCGCCCAGGATAAAATTTGTCATGCCAATAAAATTTGCAACAAACGGATTGTCTGGATTTGCATAAATGTCTTCGGGGGAACCTGATTGCATAATATGACCATTACTCATAACGAATATGCGGTCAGCAATCGAAAGCGCTTCTTCCTGATCATGTGTGACCATAATTGTTGTCAATCCCAGCCGGCGGTGTAGGTTTTTTAATTCCTGACGCAAATAAACCCTGACTTTGGCATCGAGAGCTGAAAGAGGTTCATCTAATAGCAACAGACTTGGCGATGTGGCGATGGCGCGGGCCAGAGCTATACGCTGTTGCTCCCCGCCAGAAAGCTGGCTTGGATATTTTGAGATGTGGTCAGAGAGGCCGATCAGCTCAAGGAGTTCGCTGACACGAGCCCCAATTTCATCCTTGCTCCAGTTTAGGTTTTTAAGACCATATGCAATGTTGTCAAAGCAGGAAAGGTTGGGGAAAAGTGCATAAGATTGAAAGACAATCCCAAAATCACGCTGCGATGTCGGCAGGTTTGAAATTAATTTATTATTCTGGAATATGTCTCCACTTGTCTGAGTTTCAAGGCCGGCAATGCAGCGGAGAAGAGTGGTCTTCCCGCATCCTGAAGGGCCAAGAAAACAAACAAATTCACCTTCATTTATTTTAATGGATACATCTTGAAGAGCTCTGAACTGGCCAAAAGACTTATTCAAGTTTTGTATTGATAAATAGGTCGCCTCTTTATTCATCTTAATTTCCCCCTACTCATCAATGTCACTGAACATACTAATTTATGTTTTTAAATATTATATATTTATTATGTAATAATTGTGTAACAATTTTGTAAACTTGTATAGAGGAGGAAAATAATGAACCGCGGATTTAAAAACTTAGCAACGGGCGTTCTTGCATCCATGATGCTGACCGGCACCGTCAGTGCCGGGACCTTAATGGTGTATTCCAGCACCGATGCAGATAACCTCAAATATTACATGGATGAATTCCAGAAGGATAATCCAGATATCAAGGTCAATATCGTAAGAGAGTCTACCGGGACTCTTGCTGCCAAGATGATGGCTGAAAAAGACAACCCTCAAGCTGATGTGCTTTTTGAAATGGCGGCAACAGTTGCTCTCAATATGGAAGCTGCCGGCATGTTCCACCCGTATACACCAAAGGGAATGGATGCCATTGACCAGCGGTATGTGGACAAGGAAGGTGAAGTCAACTGGGTTGGAAACTACGGTTGGGCAGGTTGTATCTGCTGGAACACGGTTGAGGCAGAGAAGCTCGGACTTCCAAAGCCTAAAAGCTGGGCTGATCTGGCAGATCCTGTTTACAAAGGGTATATCTCCATGCCAAATCCAGCCTCATCAGGAACTGGCTTCCTTGACGTATCCAGCTGGATCCAGATCATGGGCGAGGATGCCGCCTGGAAATATATGGATGCCCTCCACCAGAATGTTGGCGTTTATACGCATTCCGGCTCTAAGCCCTGCAAGCAAGCAGGTTCTGGTGAATTCCCGATCGGAATTTCCTGGCCTGGCCGTGCGATCAAAATCATCAAATCTGGTGCACCAATGGAAATGATTATCCCGGAAGAAGGCATCGGATGGGAAATGCAGATTGTCGCTATCATGAAGGGTACCAAAAACCTTGAAGACTCCCAGCGGCTGATTGACTGGACACTTGACCGTGGCATGACTCTTTTTGGCCAGCGGCAATCCATCATCGCTGATCCGTCCAAAGTGACGCGAGACCCGGAGTTGCCAAACTTCTATGATGAGGTCAATGCCCGGATCATCGACAACAAATTTGCCTGGGCAGCGGCCAATAAGGATCGAATTGTTGCCGAATGGAAGAAAAGATATGACGGCAAGACCGAACCCAAATAATAAATTCTGATAAAACTAATTTAAGAAGGGCCTTATCAAGGCCCTTCTTTTTGCCACTTAAAAGCTAGAGTCTTTTTATAGCGGGGCAAGGATAAAGAGGCCAAGCAGAACAACTGCTAGCAAGCCAACCTTTTCCCAGACTATTTTTTCCTTGAGTAAGATAACCCCTAACGCAACAGCAAAGATGATGGATGTTTCTCGTATGGTTGACACCACCGCCACAGGCATATGCTTGTAAGCCCAGAGAACAATCAGATAACAGGCAAAAGAGACTATCCCACCCAGAATAAACCGGCGGTCAAATCCTGAAATCAATCTCGGCAGAAAATCGGCTTCAAAAAAATAGAGGTAAGCAAACAAAAACACCCTGTTGAACAAGGCCATCATTCCAAGAAACGAGAGGGCGCTGCCTGTTATTCTTGTTCCGTAAGCATCGGTAAGAGAATACAGCGCAATAAACAATCCATTGAGGAGTGCGAGCAACAATTCCCTATTATGTGACCTATCTCGCCATAATTGAACTAAACCATAGGCGATAAGACCGGCGCATATAATGGCAATGCCCAAGATCATCTCTCTTGAAACTTCGGATCCGAAAAAACCAAAACCAATAATGAAAACAAAAAGCGGCGCAGAGCCTCTGGCGACAGGATAGACGCTACTTAACTGACCGATCGTATAAGCTTTAAAAAGAGATATATTGTAACCCGTCTGCAGAACGGCACTGAGAAGAATTACAGGCAGTGCCTCAATTCCCGGCAGCCCGTCAACAGCAAGCCCAAAAAGTGCGAAAGGGAGACTGGTAAAAAAAATTGCCATAACGGCAACTGATTTATCCGGTGCAGATTTCAGAATCAAATTCCAGACGGCATGAAGAAACGCCGCACATAGCAACAGAATAAAAATAATTGGTTCCAGCGGAGGTTCCTCGTCACCAGGCGTTATTCAATAACCAAGTTAAAAATATATTTGCAACCTTATATTTGAAAGGTGATCTTTTCTAACTTAAATACAAGAAACCGAAAAGGAACATTCTTCTTATGTCAGGGTCTTCATGGTTGCGGGGGCAGGATTTACTCAAGACCCTACAATTGCAATATGGGTATAAAGTCGTTGCGGGGAGGGATTTGAACCTCAGACACGCGGGGTTAAACATCTAGATTTTCACCACAAATCTGGTTTGGATAGTGCGGCAACACAACTAAACGTGATTGGAGCGTCTGGCACAGCAGTTCCATTCAACATCATACCTCTCCAACCGAATGGATGTTCCAGTTGGTATGGCGGCACGAACGAGCGTCCGACCTCTTCCCTAAATCCAAACCGTCCATAGTAAGCAGGGTCTCCATAAACCAGCAGAACACCAGCACCTTCTTTAGTGAGCATGTCTATACCCCATTTGATCAAGTTTGAACCAACACCTTGTTTCTGATGTTCTGGAGACACAGCAAGTGGGGCAAGAATATATCCAGAGATACCAAAAGCAGATGTCAAGAATATTGGGCTGTAGGTCACATAACCAATTACTTGATTATCAACTTCAGCAACCAATGACTTGATTGCTAGACTAGTGGTTTCTGTGGAGAGGTCTTGAGCAAGATTCATGATGACTTTGTTCTCTTCATAAGAAAACGCAGTTTTAATGACCTTCTGGATTGAGACCAAATCTGTTTCTTGAGCAAGTCTGCAGTCCATATCTATGTTCCTATATTTTGACTGGTTATGACATAAGTACACGTTGGTCGTGTTCATTTGAATATAAGACCTTAAGGCTCTTATCAGCAGTTAGAATAGCCTCAATTTCTGTGTATTCACAACTTGGCTCCTTTGTGATGTGCTGGGATACTCGAAACTTGATCCTTGGCCACATATTTATCAAAGTTACCATTCCGCTAGAATTTGGCATCTGACTTACAGGTATTTTGCGGCTCCGGATATTTTATTGACCTCTGTTCTTAATAATTATTAAATAAAACTAACAAATATAATTAAAAAACTTCTTTTCAAATGAATGATAATTGGGAGGAGAAAATGAAATTTACGAGACGTGATGCAGCAAAATTGCTGACACTTCCGGTTTTGTTTTACACAACAAAAGCCACCATCGGCACAGCGAACGCCGCCAACACAAATTCCCCAGAATTCAGGGAAGCCGTGCAATCAGCGATGCTGGAATACATTGACGCGACCAAGATCAATGGCAAGCATCTGATTTTCGATGCCGTCAAAGGAGATTATGTCAGCGCCAGGTTTGTGAAACTTCACACCAATCTGGCTCTTGTGGCTGACACGTTTTATGTCTCCTGCGCTGATTTTGTGGATGACGATGGCAACACCGTAGACCTCGACTACATGGTTGCCGAACAGGATGGCTATTGGGCAGTGTTCCAGTCGGTTGTCCATATGAGAGATGGCACGCTGAGACAAAGTCATATGGAAAACGCAAAAGTCATCTTTGCAAAATGCGGCGCGAGCTGTGGAGCATCTTGCGGCTCGAAATGTAGAACCAAATGTGGGGCTTCCTGTGGCACTAAGTGCGGGGCAACCTGCGGAAGCAAATGTGGCGCCGCCTGTGGTTCAAAATGTGGGGCTTCCTGCGGCGCGAAGTGCGGTGCATCTTGCGGAACCAAATGCGGTGCATCTTGCGGAACCAAATGCGGGGCTTCCTGCGGCGCTTCCTGCGGAACCAAATGCGGTGCATCTTGCGGAAGCAAATGCGGTGCGTCTTGTGGCACTAAGTGCGGCACGTCTTCATAACCCTGGAGAAGACAAGATCTCCATCTAAAGCGATCTGATGCATTCGTTTGAACAAAAAATAGACGATATTGCCCATCTTGCGGCGGCGGATTTTTTTGCTCATTTCGGCTCGGAGCAGGATTTTCTAATCTCTTTCGCTGAATACCTCGAAGAGACCGGCACCTCTATTCATGAAATGGTTCAACCGGATGAAAGTCTTCGCCGACCTGCCGAGAAGGATGTCATGGACGAAGTGGATTGCTTCAGGTGGTTCTTCCATTTTCATTCAGATGAAGACTGCGACGCACGGGTGGGTGGGCATTTCCACCTTTTCGCAGGTCCGGACTTCTTTGCCGACCGTCTGAGTGTTCTGCAAACCCATCTTATCGCCATTGAACTTGACAAGGATGGCGATCTTGCAGGGTTTTTCGTACCCAACCAATGGGTAACCGATGAGCAGATGCGGCCGGTGGAAGTGCTGGAAAAAGCACTGGCGGAATTTGACGCAAGACAGGGTGATGCCAATGTGATGATATCGTGCTGGCTTGCCGCGCTGACACGTTTCTTTTCTGCTGAAATCACCCATATCCTGACCCAGCGCGATCAGTTTCTCGGCTCTCTTGATCGAAAGGCGCGGGCTAACTATGTCGTAGACCGTGACGTTGAACGGATCTGCGAATGGAAAGTTTCATGAGCAGGTGGCCAAAACCTTCTCTCGCCATTCGCAGTTTTCTTGTCATGGTTGTCTGTGCGTCAATCCTTGGGGTTGGCGGCAGCCAGCTTTATCAGCGTTTTGCCTATGACTATGAACGTGAAAAGCTCTCGGTGAAAATTGCCACAGCCAGTGTGCGGCTTTCCAGGGCCATGATCCCCGCCATAAAAAGTGGTGACATGGGGATGATCAGGTCCATCATCTCGGCCTTTGCTGGCACACCCGAAGTGACCTGCGTCACGATCAAGATCAAAAAGGGTAAGGTGGTGGAACACTGGCCGGACGAAGCCTGTGTTGCCGATAACCCTGGACTTTTTATGCACAAACAGCCTATTCGCCGCCAGATCAAGGTTCTGGGCGAGGCTGAAGTCTATTTCACCGATTTCTTTATCACCCAGAATATTCGTGAATTTAATGTCATCATTGCGGGCGGTATAGCCAGTCTTATGGCCATGATGCTGCTGGCCATGCTGGTGCAACAGCGCCTGATGATCCAGCGCCCGATCAGCCGTATTATCCAGGCTTTCAGCCGTCTTGGGCAAGGGGAAGAAAGCCTGAGGATCGGTGAAATGCGATCCGCACCTGAATTTGAGCAGATTTCGGGGGCCTTTGATCAGATGGCAGAAGATCTGGAAAATCGAGGTAATATGCTACGCCAGCAAGCCGAGGAACTGGCGGAGAAAAACCATGAGATCAACCAGAGCCTTGATTATGGCGCGATGATCCTGAGCGGTTTGACCGGTCTTGATCAGGCGTTTGCCACCTCACCTTTTGATATTGCCGCCGAACAACGTCAACTGGCCCAGATCGGCGGTGACTATTACGCCGGAATAGATGCAGAAGATGGGTACATCATTTTCTTTGCCGATGCGACCGGGCATGGCGTACCGGGTGCGCTGGCCTCCATGCTGCTCGCCAGCGCGGTACGCAACGCGGCAACACGGCTGAAAGCCAAGGACGGTGCCGGGAGATGGCTTTCATGTATTCATGAGAATTTCATCGAAGGGCTGGCCGAACGGACCGGAGGTGAGAAGGATATTCAGCTTGGGGCTGATGCCATTCTGATGATTGTTGGAAAAGCATCGCCAATAGTGAGCTGGGCCAGCGCCAAGCAGCCGCTTTTCGTCAGGCAGTCCGGCCAGATCGAAATGACATCATCGGATAAGACCAGCATCGGATATATCAGCGAGTCACTTGAATTTTCCGAACAGCAACTCGAGCTCAAGAAAAAAGGTGACATGATCGTCATGTGCACCGACGGAATTTTTGATCAACCCGGCGGCGAGAAGCAATTTGGCTATGGCAAGAAACGTTTCATGCGCTATTGCGAGAGCCTTGATACAGGCTCGATCAGCGCGGCCAAGGCCGTTGATCTTTTTTTTGCTGATCTGGAAAAATATGCCAGGGATAATCCCCCCCTTGATGACCGCACCATTCTGGCCATCATCCGGAAGTAGCGGAGCTATTTCTTCTTTTTGTGCTTATCGACCATTTTCTGCACACCTGTGAGCAGGCTTCGCGTATCATCGTCGATATCATTCAACTCGGATTTGATAATATCTGAGCCGATGGCCAGCACGCTGGTCGTTCCGCTGGCATAGAGGTTTCCCTCAAGATTCCTGTCTTCCATGATTTCATCAAGGCCGCAGGTGGAACTCGGCCCAAAGGAAGCAAGGATATTTTCATCCGCATCCATCAGCACAAGCCGGCCTGATTTGACCACAAAAATCTCCTCAAGGTTGGTGTTCATCTGGGCCAGAATTTCCCGGTTGAAGATATGCTTGACTTCCATCTAGGACCATCTCCCCGGGGCTGCGGCATCGGTATTCTTCATAAAGGCTTGCAGAACTTTATAGGTGAGTGTCCCGTCCAGCTTGTTCACCTGTTCCTGCTTTGAGATCATCTTCAACTTTGCTTCATCATTGGCAACGGCGGTGGCGGAATACGGCCGCCCGATGCAGCAATCAAACATGCCAAGAATATCGCCCTTTTCGTAATTGAAGTTTCCTGTCTTTGTTTGAAGGTCTACCGTGCCATCCTCGATGATGAATATAACGTCAGCACTCTCGCCTTCGGAATAAAGTGTTTCACCTTTTTTCAGCACTCGGTAGCCAAGCATTGCATTTACTCTGTAGGAACCATCTTGAAGTCAATTTTTGTGCAGATATCCCGGTAATCCTCCCCCTGCTCCTCGGTCTGCTCATCATCGGGATCAAATTGCCATTCGATGCTGACATCACATCCCGATGCCTGATCCGACTCACAGAATTTGATGAGGTTGAGGATGATACGGGTAGAGCCACTATTGTGATAATTAAGATCAAACTGAATCAGGATACTGTCGCTGGAGAGGATGATTTCCTCTAATTTAGCGATAATGGGATCCCAGAAAGCATGCAGATCTTCCGGATAGGAGCGGCCAGATATCAGGATGCGCTTACCGGCTTCATCATAGGTTATTTCCGGTGTTTTTGGTGTCGCGCTGGCAAGAACTTCCATGACTTTCTCCCTCTTCAGATCCAGGCCATGATCCGGAACAGTTTCTGGCCATCGTCACCTTCCGGAAAGTCGCAGGCAATCGGCTTGGCACTTCGTCTGGCGATATCATAGTAGCCAAGGCCGCCCCCCCGGCTTTCAGCGTCATCAAAACTGTCCATCATTTTCTGCTTGTAGGTAGCGGTGATTTCTTCCTCGGTACTGGAGGAAATATGATCCATGATCGCCTTCAGTTTTTCATACTGACGGTCTGTTATGGGATTAACCGCAGTAATCGAGACCAATTCACCATCAAGGCCGATTTCAATCGCGCCATACGCCGCATCACCGCCATCTTCTATCTCAACCCGCCGGGCGGAATAGAAAAGAATGTTCTGGAGCATTTCCACATAAATGGAAAAGATCTTGCGGTATTTTTTTTGCGTTAGAGGCTGGCAGGAGATAACGTCTTCGATACCCGATGCAATACCATCCAGAATTTTGTTGGTGATGTATCCGGCGAAGAAATATTGTTGATCTGTTGATTCAAAAAACTTTGTTAAATTTCCAGTCACTGCATTCCCCCTATAACATGACATGGGGTAAATACAAGCTTATGAAATTAGAAAAGCATGTTCAATTATAAAATGATGAAATATTCCGGTATAGTCTGGGATAATCAATTTCGAATGGTATTTGTTTTGAAATATCAGGACAAATCATCGTGGCGAGGCTTCTGGTTTTAGGAAAGTTTACATTGGTGCAATATCAATCATAGGGTAGATGTCCTGATGGGTCGTCATGATTGCGGGGGCGTGCAACCGCCGTTACTTGCACCTTGATTTTGCAATGCTGAAAAGCTTCATACCATTGTGAGACAGCTCTAGTTTAGTGCCAAAAACCATAGACTAGCTAGGGTTAGTCTACCCAGGTTATAGACGAAAACTCCTTTACGCCGAATGGTTCCACAGCACAAAACAAGCACAGACTGTGATTAATGTGTGGCGCAAGCAATACAACCGGATCAGACCCTATCGAGGAATGGGAATGAGCCCTCCAGTGCCAGAAACCTTATTATAGAGTGATAAAATTACTGGTGCTGAAAAATGGGGCTAGACAGCCTGAAGCAAGGCAGACCCGGCACAGGAATTTAATAACCCAAATATCTGGGCACCTTCTTAGTATCAGGCACGTAGAAATATCCTTTCCGGCCACTACAAAGGCAGGCTTTTTTAAGACACAAGATGGAATGACAGCGCTGTCTGCTAGTTTAGGAACAGATGTTTCCAGATTAAGCCCCCCAATAACAATCTATTTCTATCTTGGGCGACACGTCCTGCCATGCCGAATGGTTTCGGTAACCACCAGATTATATACACCCCAGATGGTTAAGCTGGTTCCGAGAGAGAATGCTCATCTTTTCAGGCTTTAATGCGCGAAAAGGACCGGTGTTGTACACTCGCTCAATACGGTTTCCGTGACACCGCCAAAGATCTTTTCGATCATCATTGAACTGCCATAAGCTCCCATCACCAGAAGATCGGCATGTCTTGCCTGTTCCATGATCAACTCAGGGACAGTTGCATCGCCGCTGACTTCACTTGTTATACTGGCCTCAATATCATGTGCCGCAAGATAACTGCCGATATCTGTTGGCAGAGAACGGCTTTTGGCATCAATGGTGATAACCTCAACCTCCTTAAAACGAGGCAGAAGCGGCAGAGCAGCGCGAACCGCCCGGCCAGCCGCCATGGAACCATCCCATGCGATCACACACCGGCGGTCAAATCCGCCGATCTTCGTTGCACTGGCAATTTGCATCGTGGCCGAAATGCCTGTATTTGCCAGTTCGGGAGCGGAAAAAGGTGCCGTCGCAACCGCCAGATCAAAATAGGGGGACAATGCAGGCCATTCATGCCGGATGAAACCGTGCTTAGCGTACCATTCCTGAGCAATACCATGGGTCTCGCATAACGACCTGAATTCCTCCACGCATCCCGTGATACATTTTTCGGCCGATTCGATACGCTCCTGCACCACATCGATCATGCCGCCTTCACCCATGGGGTAATAGTCGAGGCCCTGTTCACTGGTGATGATACCTGTAATTGATGTATCAAGCGCCGTGGCCAGACTGATGGCATTGGTGAGCTGATACTTCGGAAAAGTCTGAGCCGCTGATATCAAAACCGCGATTTTCATCGTAATACTCCGTGTGTTGTCGGTTACAACACCAGAAAAACACAAATTTTATTGGAAAAAATTGATCTCGATCAAAGTGATGACAACAAGGCAATCTTAGTTTTGAGAAAATCTTGATTGCTTTGAAGGGAGATCAGTAATGGATACACAATTCTATTATCTCGCGATGGTACTTGCCGCGTTTTTCATTTTCATGCTGGTGTTTATGTATCTGCAGGTCTCGTATACACTCAGCAGACATGAGCCGCTGAACCTACCGAAATCCGCCCTGCCATCTGAAGACAAGGCCCGATCCTGATGCCCTGCTTCAGATTTCGAGCAGAACAGATTTGCATGGACTGCCGCCTTGCTCCAAAATCACCCGGGCTTGTTGCCAAACATGTGAACACCCCCGTTAAGGCGGCATTCCGGAATCTGCTGGCGCGGGGTATCCCCCCTCATCAGGCGGCCCGCTCAGCCATGATCGTGCTGCGCATACATCATCCTGATCTGTGTCTTTATAACACCAATCTTGTCCGCAACTGGCTTTTTCAGACAGCAAGGCTGTGTGATTTTTCAGAGGCGACATACTGATCAAAATACCGGGCGACCAGTCTTGCGGTCAAATGCGGCTCTTCTGTGATTGCATAGACGTCACTGGCGGTGTCATCATCCATGCGGTCAAGGCCGATCTTGCGGGCGTTCCGGGCGATATCGCAACAGAGTTGCTCCGCCGTTGAGCCAAACCTCTGCCTGATGTCATCAAGTGAGATGCTAAACCGGCACATCAGTTGTTCAATCACATAGCCATGCAGTTGGTCTTCGTCGCTGAACCTGTGGCCGCGGCTGGTGGCAAGAGTTCCGCTTCTGATCATTTCGAGATAGGCCTGGGTGCCGCCGGCATTCTGGGCATAACCCTGAGGCAGGCTTGAAATGGCCGAAGCACCGAGGCCGATCAGAAATCTCGACTGGTCATCGGTATAGCCCTGAAAATTGCGGCGAAGCAGACCATCTCTCACAGCCCTGACCAGCGGGTCTTGAGGTTTGGCGAAATGATCGATGCCAACGGGTTCATACCCGTGACCGGCAAATAATTGCCGTCCCTTTTCCAGCAACATATACCGGGCAGCCCCATCCGGCAGTGTGGCGTCATCAATCAGTTTCTGGCGGGGGGCCATCCACGGGACATGGGCATACCCGAACATCGCCACCCTGTCAGGATCAAGTGCGAGAACCTTTTCAACCGTGTTGCCGAAACTTGTGGGCGTCTGGTGCGGCAGGCCATAAAGAAGATCGATATTTATGCTGTTCACCTGTCCGGCCCTAAGCATGTCAAAACAGTCTTTCGTCTGCCCGAAACTCTGTGGCCGCCCGATGGCCTTCTGGATGAGGGGGTTGAAATCCTGAACGCCGACACTGGCGCGGGACAATCCGGCTTCAATCAGCACATCCATCCGGCTCTGGTCAATCTCGGTCGGATCAATCTCAACCGCAAGATCATAATCCGTGTCAAACCTGAACTGGGATTTGAGATGATTCAGCAAATCAACTATCAGCGGCGGGGGCAACAGGGTTGGCGTGCCGCCGCCGAGGTGCAGACTTTCTATCACGACAGACGGGTCGAGCAAGTCCGCAACCATATCAATTTCAGATTTCAGGACATCGATATAATGATCAAGCGGATCCATGCGGCGTCTGATGCCCTGGGTGCGGCACGCACAGAACCAGCAAAGATCACGGCAGAAGGGTATATGCACGTAAAGAGAAATGCGGCTAGCGGCGGGGGCGGCCGCCAGCCAACCCGCCATGCAATCCGCATTCACCGATCCGTTGAAGTGGTTGGCCGGCGGGTAACTTGTGTAGCGCGGCACTCTTTTTTCAAGAGCGCGGCTTTTGGTAAATTGCGAAACATTATTCATGCTGTTAAAATAACGATGGGTTCAATGAAAACTTTGATCGAAGTCAAACTTGTCGACATAAAATGAAACCGTCAGAATCAACCTGGAATATGGCCGTGGTAAAAGACTGCGGCGCGTGCCCCATCCAACGTCAGGCCATCTGTTCGCGATGCGCGTCTGATGAATTAAACATTCTCGACCAGATGAAATCGTATCGCACCTATTCCAAGGGGGAGATGATCACCTATACAGGGGCACCGGTCAGCCATGTGGGGACTCTGGTCTCGGGTGTTGCATCAATTTCGCAAGGTCTTGAGGATGGGCGCCGCCAGATCATGGGGATACTGCTGCCCAGTGATTTTATCGGCCGCCCCGGAGCCAGGGTTGCGCAATATGATATTACCGCATCCTCAGAAGTCACCATGTGCCGGTTTGAGATCAACGCCTTTGAAAAACTTCTGGCCACCTCGCCCGCGCTTGGCCCGCGACTCCTTGAAATGACCATGGACGAGCTGGACGCTGCAAGAGAGTGGATGCTTCTGCTTGGCCGGAAATCCGCACGGGAGAAGATTGCGACCCTGCTCTTTATGATAGCCATGAAAAACAAGTCTCTTTCCGGCAGTGATGCCAATGAGGCACTGGACTTCACCCTGCCGCTGACCCGTGAAACCCTTGCGGATTACCTGGGCCTCACCATTGAAACCGTCAGCCGGCAATTCAGCGCCCTGCGCAAGGACGGCGTGATCCACGTCCAGGGGCAACGTCATATCACGATACCGGATCTCCGCCGCCTTCTGGTCGAAGCCGGTGATGATTACAGCGGCAGTGTTCTGCCCTAGCTCCGGAAAAAGATTTCCGCCACCCCCTCCCGGAAATTTGATTCATATCAAGGTTTAAGACAGCTCATTTTCCCATAATGCGTTCTGACCGGGCAGATCTGCGGCCTTATCGCCACACCCCGGTGCTGAACAGGGGGAAGAGCAAATGGGCAAAACAATCATCAATCTCTTGTTGGTATTTTCTGTCGCGGCTTTGGGCTGGTGCGTGATCATGGCGGAAGATCTGCCTTATCAGGTTGCCATGACCATCCTGTTTCTGGCGGCGGCAATCTGGCTTTTGAAAGATGTCTTTTCCGGGTCGGAACGCGTTGCGCCGGACCAGTCACAATATATGGATGATGTTGTCCGGGCAGGAGTTATAGCAACATCCTTCTGGGGCATTATCGGATTTGTTGCCGGTGTCTATATCGCTTTTCAGCTCGCTTTTCCCGAGTTAAACCTTGATCTTCCCTATACAACCTTCGGCCGCCTCAGGCCACTGCACACCTCGGCGGTGATCTTTGCCTTTGGCGGCAATGCGCTGATCATGACGTCGTTCTATGTGGTCCAGCGCACATCGGCCGCACGACTCTGGGGCGGCAATCTGGCCTGGTTTGTCTTCTGGGGATATCAGGTCTTCATTCTGATGGCCGCGACCGGCTATCTGCTTGGCGCGACACAGTCCAAAGAATACGCCGAGCCGGAATGGTATACCGATATCTGGCTGACGATTGTGTGGGTTGCCTATCTGGCGGTGTTTTTCGGCACCATCCTGAAACGTCGCGAGCCGCATATCTATGTCGCCAACTGGTTTTATCTCAGCTTCATCATCACCGTGGCGATGCTGCATCTTGTCAATAACCTGTCCGTCCCTGTATCTTTCTATGGTTCGAAATCCGTGCAGCTTTTTGCCGGTGTTCAGGATGCCCTGACACAATGGTGGTACGGGCATAACGCGGTCGGATTTTTCCTGACGGCGGGCTTTCTCGGCATGATGTATTATTTCGTGCCCAAACAGGCTGAACGCCCGGTCTACAGTTACAAACTGTCGATCGTTCATTTCTGGGCGCTCATCTTTCTCTATATCTGGGCAGGGCCACATCATCTTCATTACACGGCACTGCCGGACTGGGCACAGACCCTTGGCATGGTGTTTTCCATCATGCTGTGGATGCCATCCTGGGGCGGGATGATCAACGGCCTGATGACACTTTCCGGAGCCTGGGACAAATTGCGGACGGATCCGGTGCTGCGCATGATGGTTCTGTCCATCGGCTTTTATGGCATGTCGACTTTCGAAGGCCCGGTCATGTCCATCAAATCCGTCAATGCCCTCAGCCATTACACCGACTGGACAATCGGCCATGTGCATTCAGGGGCGTTGGGCTGGAACGGGATGATTTCCTTTGCCGCGCTGTATTTCCTTGTGCCGCGGCTGTGGCAGAAAGAAGGTCTTTTCTCTCTTCGTCTCGTCAGCTGGCATTTCTGGCTCGCCACCATCGGCATTGTTCTCTATGCCGCCTCGATGTGGGTGACCGGTATCATGGAAGGGCTGATGTGGCGTGAAGTGGATGCCCAGGGTTTCCTTGTCAATTCCTTTGCCGATACGGTGAGCGCAAAATTCCCGATGTATCTGGTACGCGGGTTCGGCGGGATACTCTATCTGGCAGGAGCGGGGATCATGGTGTTCAACCTCTGGAAGACCGTCAACCCCGGCAAGACCAGGACCAGCCCCCTTCAAACAGCAACCGTTCAGGAGCAGTAAGATGGCCCTTATCGACCGGCACAAGATACTGGAAAAAAATGCAACCCTGCTGCTGATCTTCAGCTTTCTGGCAGTGATTGTTGGCGGCATCATTGAAATCGTACCGCTCTTTTACCTTGAGAACACCATCGAAAAGGTCAGGGGCATGCGCCCGTATACGCCGCTTGAGCTGAAGGGCCGGGACATATATATCCGCGAAGGATGTTACACCTGTCACAGCCAGATGATCCGCCCGCTTCGTGACGAAGTTGAACGGTATGGTCATTACAGTCTGGCCGCTGAGTCCATGTATGATCATCCGTTCCAATGGGGATCAAAGCGAACAGGGCCGGATCTTGCTCGTGTTGGCGGGCGGTATTCCGATGAATGGCATGTGGACCATCTCACAGACCCGCAATCCGTAGTTCCCGAAAGCGTCATGCCGAAATACGCCTTCCTTCTGGAACGTGACCTTGATTACACCGGGGTCAGGCCATTGCTGGAAACCCACCACCTTGTCGGTGTGCCATATACAGATGAGATGATCGCCAATGCCGAAGCAGATCTTGTCGCACAGCTCGATCCTGATGCGGATACCGACGGGCTGACATCTCGCTACGGAAAACTCAGCATCCGCAATTTTGATGGCAATCCTCGTATCACGGAAATGGACGCGCTTGTGGCCTATCTGCAGATGCTTGGCACGCTGGTCGATTTTTCAACCTTTACCCCGGATGAAAGCCGGTAGGAGGGCAGAGCCATGTCTCAATATGATTTGCTTCGTACATTTGCGGACAGCTGGGGATTACTGCTGATGGTGCTGATCTTCGTTGGTGTTGTTATCTTCACCTTCCGGCCAGGCAGTTCCGGTGTTCACGCGGAAATAGCAACCCTGCCCCTTAGCAATGAGAAAGCACCTGATATGTCTTCCGACAAAGATGGAGGCGACAAATGAGCCCTGATAACAAAAAGGTGAAACCCGCCGGGGAAAAGGAAATCGAAACAACAGGCCATTCATGGGACGGAATCCGGGAATTCAACAACCCGCTGCCCCGCTGGTGGCTATGGACCTTCTACGCAACCGTCATCTGGGGGCTTGCCTATATGGTGGTCTATCCGGCCTTTCCCCTTCTGAAACAGGCAACCCAGGGGCTTATCGGCTATGATTCCCGCGCATCGCTCGAAGAGGATATCAACCATTACAACCAAGCCAATGCCCCGCTTGATACGGCACTTGTCTCCACTGCGCTTGACGATATCAGCGCGAGGCCTGATCTGGCGCATTATGCGGCAACGGGAGGGGCGGCTGTCTTCAAGACATTTTGTGCGCAGTGCCATGGGGCTGGAGCCGCCGGGGCAAAAGGGTACCCCAATCTCCTGGATGACGATTGGCTTTGGGGCGGAAGCCTCGGCGATATTCACCTGACCATCCGTCACGGGATTCGCCAGGAAGGTGACGACGACACCAGGTTCTCTGAAATGCCGGCTTTCGGCGAAATTCTTGAACGCCCGGAAATCGCTGATGTGACGCATTATGTCCTGTCGATTGCAGGCAGCACCCATAACCCGTCACTGGTCAATAGCGGACGAAAGATATTTGCCGAAAACTGCGCCGATTGCCACGGACCGGAAGGCAGGGGCAACCGCGATCTTGGTGCGCCAAACCTTACCGACAGGATCTGGCTCTATGGCAGAAGTCAGAAAGCCGTGGCCGAGACCATCACCAACGGCCGCAAAGGAATGATGCCGGCCTGGCAGGATCGCCTCACCGAAGCGCAGATACGTCAGGTTACCTATTACATCCATCAACTTGGTGGTGGGGAATAGACAGCATCAACCATGACAAGGAAACTCTCAACCCCATCTTTATACGCGGCGCATGAACCTGTTTTTCCACGCCGGGTTAAAGGCCGCTTCCGCACGTTGAAATGGTGGATCATGGGAGTGACGCTGGGGATATACTACCTCACACCATGGATCAGGTTTGACCGCGGGCCCGACATGCCGGATCAGGCGGTGCTGGTGGATCTGGCCGGTCGCCGCTTCTTCATGTTCTGGATCGAAATCTGGCCGCATGAATTCTACTTCGTGGCAGGTCTCCTGATCATGGCAGGGATCGGATTGTTTCTGTTCACCTCGGCACTGGGCCGGGTCTGGTGCGGCTATGCCTGCCCGCAGACAGTCTGGACCGATCTGTTCATTCTCGTCGAACGCTGGATTGATGGCGACCGCAATGCCCGTATCCGCCTGTGGAACCGGAAATGGGACCTTGGCAAGATTGCAAAGCGCTTCGTGAAATGGTCTCTCTGGCTGTTGATCGGAGTGCTGACAGGGGGGGCTTGGGTATTTTATTTTGCCGATGCCCCGAGTCTGGCAACCTCGCTTTTGGCCGGGACAGCACCACCCGTTGCCTGGGCGTCGATTGGGGTTCTGACCGCCACGACTTTTGTCTTTGGCGGATTCATGCGTGAACAGGTTTGCACCTATATGTGCCCATGGCCACGGATTCAGGCCGCGATGATGGATGAGGATACACTCACCATCGGGTATCGTTTCTGGCGGGGTGAGCCTCGCGCAAGGCATCAGCGCCAGCTGGATGCTGAAGCCCACGGCGATTGCGTGGACTGCAATGCCTGTTTCAATGTCTGTCCGATGGGGATCGATATCCGCGACGGCCAGCAGTTGCAATGCATCACCTGCGCGCTTTGCATCGATGCATGCGATGATGTCATGCGCCGCCTTGGCAAGCCGCGCGGCCTGATCGACTACATGGCTCTTTCTGATGAAGCCAATGAAAAGGCCGGAGGAAAGCCGCGCCCGGCATGGCGGCATATTTTCCGCCCGCGGACAATTCTATATACCGTGATCTGGTCGCTTATCGGTGTTGCGCTGGTCTATGGGCTGTTTGTCCGTTCTGATCTTGAATTCAGCGTTGCACCGGTGCGCAATCCGGTCTTTGTGACGCTGGCCGATGGCACGATCCGCAATATTTATGAGCTGCGGCTTCGCAACAAATCCCCCGGGGTAAAGTCTTTTACCATCGGCATTGACAGCGAATTTTCTGATCTGGAACTGTCTTTGGGCGGCAATCGGCAACCATCGGTAACCGTGGCGGCAGACAGCACCTATCTGCAACGCGTCTATGTCCTGGCATCACCTGAAAGTCTGTCCGCCTCGACCGCAACCACATCCATAACATTCTGGGTTGCCGGTAAAGACGACGCCAGAAAACATTTCGTCAAAAGCATCTTCAACGGAGAAAAACAATGACTAAAGGTAAAGTGAAATTTTCCGGCTGGCATTTTTTTCTGATCATGTCCGGGGCCTTCGGGATCGTCATTTCAGCCAATCTGACCCTGGCCTATTTTGCCCGTGGAAGTTTCCCGGGGCTTGACGTTCCGAACCCTTATATTGCCAGCCAGCAGTTTGACACCAGACGAAAGGCCCAGGAAGCGCTCGGCTGGGAAAGCCAGTTAATTGTTGATCACAGCATGGTGACGCTTCGCGTTACAGAAGAGGACGGATCGCCGGCAGAGCTACATAGTGTTACCATCCGTGTCGGCAGTGCAACAACATCGCGCGACGATCAGGTGATCGTTCCACGCAGGCAAGGTGATCGTTTTGTTGCCCCAGTTAAACTGGAGAGCGGCAATAAGGTGATTTTCATCGATGCCGTTGCTGAAGATGGCACGCTGTTTTCGGAACGTCACTCCGTGGTGGTGCAATGACTGCAGAGCCATCGGCAATCGCAGGTCACCCGCCCCTGGATGAGGCCGGGGATACGCCATTGCGAGCACATATCCTTCATGTGCCATCGATGCATTGTGCCGGTTGTATCGGGAAAATCGAACGTCATATGAATGCGCTTGCCGGGGTTTCTTGGGCCCGGGTGAACCTGTCGCGCAAGGAATTGCGTGTGATGGCAAGAAAGGACATTGCTGTCTCTGACCTGATAAATGACATGGCCAGCATCGGATTTGACGCCGATGCCATTGACCCTGCCCAACTCCAGGCCAATACCGGCATGCCAGCGGATGCGATGCTGAAAAGACTTGCTGTGGCAGGCTTCGGAATGATGAATGTTATGCTTCTGTCGGTGTCGGTCTGGTCCGGGGCGGATGCGGCAACCCGGCAGTTCCTTCATCTGGTCTCGGCCCTGATAAGCTTGCCGATCCTGATCTATTCCGCGCAGCCATTTCTGGTAAATGCCATGCGTGCCCTTCAGGTAGCCCGGCTCAATATGGACGTGCCGATTTCACTGGCCATTGTACTTGCCGCGATGATGTCCCTTTATGAATCCCTGACGGGCGGTGCCCATGCCTATTTCGATGCGGCATTGTCCCTCACGTTCTTTCTGCTGGCAGGACGTTACCTTGATCTCAAAGCCCGGCAGAAGGCACGTTCTGCCGCCGCCCAGCTGGCGCGAATGCAAACGCCGATGGCTTACCAGAAAAAAGACGGCAAGATCATTGAGATTGATGTTTCAGCCCTGGTCCCCGGAATGGTGGTTGTCACCAGGCCGGGTGAGCGTATCCCGGCCGATGGGATGATCATCACGGGGAAAGCAGATATTGACCGGTCATTTCTGACAGGTGAATCTGTGCCCCTCTCTCTTACCCCGGGGGCAGAAGTCTATGCCGGGGAGACCTGCCTTAATGGCCTGCTTGAGATCAGGGTCACAAAATCCGCCAGGGACAGTTTTCTCAACCAGTTTATCGATCTGGTAGACATTGCCGAACGTGGCCGCCATCGCTACAGCTCCCTTGCTGATCGTGCTGCGGCGATTTATGCCCCGCTTGTGCATATACTGGCGCTGGTGGCTTTTGCTTTCTGGATGTGGGTGACAGGCGATACGTATCATGCGTTGACTATCGCGATTGCGGTGCTGATCATCACTTGCCCTTGCGCATTGGGACTTGCGGTACCGGCGGTGATTACCGCGGCAAGCGGGCAGTTGTTTTCCCATGGGGTTTTGCTCAAAAACGCATCCGCACTTGAACGGCTGGCTGAGATTGATACGGTGATCTTCGATAAGACCGGCACCTTGACCAATGGAAGATTCAGGCCAGAAAGCCTTGATGGATGGCAGGATACGGAACAGGATCTGCTCCTTGAACTGGCTTCGGCATCAAGGCATCCGCTTGCCATTGCTATTACGGATGCCCTTCCTCCGCCAAGAGGTGCAAGACTTGAACCTTCATCCATTACCGAGGTGCCGGGTTGCGGCATGAAGGCCAGGTTCAACGGCAAAACGCTCAAACTCGGACGGCCTGAATGGATCAGCGGCAAAAAGGGGAAAGAAAACTGGGATCGGCGTCTTGGTTTCCGGATTGGCCGGGGCGCGGTCAGATGGCTTGATTTTGCCGAGGAAATCCGGCCTGAGGTCGTGCCCATGCTGGCCCGTCTTGATAAAAAAGGTATCAAGCGCATTCTTCTGACCGGAGATACTGAACACGCGGCTTCCGCCATGGCTGGCCGGCTAGGCTTTGTCTTGCATCATGCCGGCATGTCGCCTTTGGAAAAGCAGGATTTCATCAAGTCGATGAAGGCCAAAGGCGCATCGGTGCTGATGGTGGGGGACGGGCTCAACGATACCGGAGCCATGGCGGCAGCTGATGCGGCGGTGGCACCGGCTTCAGCGCTCGATGCCACCCGCGCTACCGCAGACGTCGTCCTTCTCGGAGGGCAGTTGAAAGCGCTTCCGTATCTGCTCGATACTGCGAAAAACGCCAGGCGCCGGATCTTGCAGAATTTTACTGCCGCTGCGCTCTACAACCTGATTGCCCTGCCGCTTGCCTTTGCCGGACTGGCGACACCTCTCCTCGCAGCCATTGCCATGTCCGCATCATCGATCACCGTGGTGCTGAATGCCGTGAGGCCGGGGCTGGGTTCAGAAGGGGCATTTGAACTTCGAAAAACTCCCGGGGAGTCGGGCAGATGACGGTTCTTCTGACACTTATACCCCTGTCCCTTTTGCTGGGCCTGGTCGGGCTTGCCGCTTTTGTCTGGTCTGTCGGCGATAATCAATATGACGACCCCGAAGGTGAGGCCCAGCGGATCCTTGATCCGAGATTTGATGATGCGCCTAAGTCTAGGCATGGCGCCAAAAAACAAACACCCCCTGGATAATTCCAAGAGGGTGCAGGTAACTGTGGTTGCTGGGGCAGGATTTGCACCTGCATAAGGTGCATCAATAATTAACTTAACCAAGTAAGAATGTGGCCCATTTCTCCATGATGTCTCTGCGTTGATCGAGAAAATCTGTCCGCTCATAAG